>CAZVHW010000413.1:0-7307 GCA_964626835.1 uncultured Enterobacterales bacterium | reverse complement strand
GGCTGCAGGAGGCGGGGACGAGGGGCCGTGGGGCCCTACACTAGAGGTGCCGCGGATGACCACGTCCCAGATGGCGGTGTAGGGGAACAGGGCCAGGTTGTCTTTGAGGGCGTGTCCGAAGCCCGGCATGCGAACGGCCATGAGGGACAGGGGCGACCAGAGCACCTCGATCTTGCGGTGGGAGTCGAGGAAGGCCCCGTAGCCCTGGGTGTGGCCCTTCCACGGCTCGACCATGTCGGGAAAGACGGCGTAGATGGCCGCGCCTGGTTGGCCATGGAGGTTGCGCCCCACCATGCCCGAGCGGTTGGCCAGGCGACTGCGCTTGAGGATCAGCGGCGTGCCCATCACGCCTCCCGACAGCACCACGGCCCGTGCCTTGACCCGAATGCGACCCTGCTTGCGGCCCTTGGCATCCACGAAGTCGCCGACCAGGCCCTGGGCCTGGCCTTGGCTGGCCAGGACCTTGTCGCAGCGGGCGTTGGTATACAGTCGCGCGCCCGCCTGGACCGCGTCGGGCACGTGGGACAGGTCGGTGCTGTACTTGGCACCGATGCGGCACGCGGGCAGGCAGCAGCCGTGGCCCTTGCACCCCGACTTGCCCAGGTCGAAGGGGTGCGCGTCGATGCCCATCGCGGCCGCGCCGCGGGCGAAGAGCTCGTTCTTGCGGCCCAGCTCGGGCGCGCTCGCCGGCCCCTTGCGCGCCAGCCGCTCGACCCGTTGATAGCTGTCGGCCAAGGCCTCGCTGGTCAAGCCTTCGATGCCGTGCTCGTCGCGCCACTCGTCCAGGATGTCGTCTGGGATGCGGAACAGGATCGCGGAGTTGGGGAAGGTGGATCCCCCCACGCAGCGGCCCTGGATGGTGGCAACCGCACTCGGGGCCAGAAAGGTCCGCAGCCCGGCCTCGGCCAGCACCTGTGTCATGGCCCGACCGGTGTCCACGTGGACGTCTTCGGGTCGAATGAAGGGCCCTTCTTCGAGGACCACCACGTCCAGGCCCGCCCGCGCCAGCTCTCGCGCGGCGACGGCACCGCCGGCACCCGTGCCCACCACCACCACGTCATAGGTCTCTTCGACCTCGGGGGTATGATCGGTCAGCGTGAGCAGCTGTCCCTCGCCCATGGTGTCGGGACGCAGGTGGGTGCTTGGGGGCATGTCGCAGGGCTTGGGATCGATGCCCAGGGCTTCTTGTACGGGTGGCCGGTCCAGGTAGGCGAAGCTGAACACGGTTCGTAAGGCGGCCAGCAGGGCGCGCACCAGGAAGAGCGGGTTTTGCTCGACGCGGCCCAGGTATGTGGCCCGCTCTTCGACGGACAGCCCCGAGCAGCGGCGTAGCTTGCCCGACAGGCCCGGTCCCCAGATCAGGGTGCCTTGCTCGACGGCCAGGAAGAGCATCTTGATCATGAACTGCTGCTTGGGCGGCAGCTCGGCCATCCATCCGTCCAGGTAGCCAGGGACGTCGACGTCTTCGGAGGAGGGTGGCAGCGCGCCGCCCGGGGGGAAGAGGGTCTCCCCGGCGGCCTTGACGAAGGCGTAGGAGCCCCGCCCGAGGCCGCGCAGCTCGCGCTCCGGGTCGGGGTAGCCGACCACGAGGCGCAGGATCAGGCCCAGCTCCAGCAGGGTTCCGAGGACCAGGATGACGATGAGGGCTTCGATCATTCAGGGAGCGTAGCCTCGGGGGCCCGAGGGTGCGTCCGCCAAAGCGCTTTCCGGTGGTGGTGACGCTACCGGTCCCTGTGCACCGAGTACGCGTGGTTACCCAGGTACACGGCCCAGTTGTAGGACAGCTGGGTCAGCCGCTTCGAGTACTTGTCCGAGAAGCCGTACTCCTCGCTGTAGGTGTAGGTTTCCTCGGTCAGGCCACCGCTGTAGATGCTGTCCCGCACGTAGAAGACGCCCCGATCGCTGCAGCCGCCGAGCTCCTCCATGCGGCCCTCGATCTTGTCGACGTAGGAGCCGTAGCCCTGCTGGGAGTAGTAGCTCAGGCTGCTCTCGACCATGGGGCAACCGTCGGAGTCGATGTTGTCGTCGTACCCGACGATGACGTTGGCGTGCCAGTAGAGGTAGTGGTTGTAGACCAGGATCACCGGGGCTTGTTTGCTGTCCAGCTCGCGCTTGATGCGGTCCACGACCTCCCAGTCCATCAGGCCGACGTTCCACACCGAGTTGCCGTCGAGATCGGGGTCCAGGAAGATGACCGTGCGCTCGACATCGGAGGTGGGCGTGAGGGACTCTTGCCAGTCTTCGGGCAGGTCGTCCAACCAGTTGGCGTAGCAGGTGAAGAAGGCACCGCTGTCCTCGGGTTCGGCTTCTACGTAGCCGCCGCTGCTCGTCTGGCTCAGGTAGTCGGCGATGAAGGGGTAGTCTCGGTCCAGCAGCGAGCCACCGAAGGCGTCGTAGGTGTAGGCCAGATCGGTGATCGTGTACTGCGTGGCGCCCCGCGAGACGTGGTCGCTCGCGTTCATGAGGTAGCGCTCGGAAAGGTCGCCGTCGCCCTTGTAGACGACCTCCTCGATCGGCTTGCGTTGGTTGATCAGCAGCTCCATGGCGCCCGTGTTGGACATGAACAGGCAGCTGCCGGCGTCGTACTGGTTGGGTGATGCGAGCACGTAGTCCAACAGCGCGGTGTTGCTGGCGAGGTCGATGTCGTTCTCCAAGGGCTGCGTGTCGGCGATCTCCAGTCGCAACGTGACCACGGCAGCGGGGCCCCCGGCGAGGTCTGGATGGGCGGTGCCGTCGGCCTTCAGGCCGAGGCGGGCGGTGCACCGGTCGGTGTAGGAGCCCAGGCACAGCTCGAGCTCGCCTGCAACCAGGCTGCCTACCGGGACGACGTTGTCGTCTCGGTCCCAGAGGACGCGCTCACCCACCGCACGCAGACTGCCCCCGTGCTCCGAGATGACGGCCACGTCGAGTGTGGTCGTGGTCAGGTCGAGGGCCAAGACACCGCTGGCATCCGTGGTCGCGGTCAGCTGGGCCAGGTCCAGATCCATGGCCGGTGTGCCCGCGTGTACGAGAGGATCGGGGCCGGGGCTCCAGCGGGCCTGAGCGCTCTCCTGGTAGCTCTCGTAGATCACGGCATCCAGGCAATCCAGCTCGTCCAGGTGGTCGATGGCGTTGTGGTCCAGTGTGAGCCAGGACAGGGCCTGGAGGGTGCACAAGGGGGCCAAGGCATCCGTGGTGAGGTGGTTGCCGTCCAGGTTCAGCCATCTCAGCCCGGACAGCTCTCCGAGGGGTTCGATGTCTCGGATGGCGTTCTGGCCGAGGCCGAGGTCCGTCAGGCCGGTGAGCCCGGCGAGGGGGGTGAGATCCTCGATGGCGTTGTTGCCCAGCTGCAAGGTGTGGAGCTGGCTCAGGCTGGCGAGGGGGGAGAGGTCGTGGACCTCGTTCTCCCACAGCGTGAGCTGTTGTAGGCTGGTCACGGACTCGAGGCCGGTGATGTCGACGATGCCCCCGTCCTGGCAGGAGAGTGCCGTGAGACCCAACACGTCCTCGGCGAAGATCTCACCATCCGCAAGGCCCAGGGCGATGCCTACGCAGGCCTCTAGCTCCGCGTCCGGGAACAGCCGTCCGACTTGGCCGGCATCGTCTTGGTCGGAAGAGCTGCAAGCAACCTGGGCGCAGGTCGCGAGCAGCAGAGTAGTGGTCCAGCGTGGGTAGACGGTCATCTCTCTCTCCTCTCGGTGGGTGTGCGAAGCCCCTGACAAGCTTCTTGTAGTTCGCGAAGTTCATGCTTTTCGCGAGCTACGGTGAAATTCGCACACGGCTTGTGTCCGCGCCAGGCTACCGAGGTCAAGTTCGCGTGAACTCGGGAGCCGGGCGTGCGTATGTCAGGCTGCGTTCGCACAGATGGATGGCGGTGCCCATCCGTGGAGAGGGAGCGCTCGCGCCGCTAGGCGGATTTCGGATCGTCTTCGGCGGGTTCGGCGTCGATCTCGTGGAACACCATCCACTCTTCGAGGATCAGATCGTCGTCTTCATCGGGGGGGATGTGGGGGGGGATCTCGGGAGGGGGGGCCATGCTTACTCCGATGGCGGTGGACTTGGCAGGCCTTTCGGATCCTCGAGCGGAGCACTTCGGTAAGAACTTGTCATCCTGTGACAGACTGGGTGAGTCATGACGACGGAACGTCTCCATCTCCTGATCTCCGGGCGTGTCCAGGGTGTCTGGTACCGCGCCTCGACGCGTGTACGAGCCCGCGAGCTGGGCCTGACCGGCTGGGTGCGCAACCTACGAGATGGCCGCGTCGAAGCCCTGGCCGAGGGTCCACGGTCGGATCTCGAGGCCCTGCTCGAGTGGTGCCATCGTGGGCCCGAGCTGGCACGCGTCACCGGGATCGAGGCGGCATGGGGAGAAGCCGGTAGGGAGCACACCGGCTTCGAGACGCGGTATTGACGCGCTAGACGAGCGGCTGGGGGAACACGATGCTCTGGAAGATGCGCCAGGCGAAGCCGTCGGTCATCAGCGAGATCCAGTCCACCACCAGGCGCGACGGGCCTGGCATGGGTTGGTAGCCGGCGCCGGCGACGAAGCGAGCCAGGAAGCGGATGTGCTCGGGCGCGTCGGTAGGTGCGTCACCCCAGCGGGCCACGGGCCGTTCGTTGAGGTAGACCACCAGCTCGTCGTAGATGCGCTCCAACACGCCGTCGGCCTTGAGACGGTAGGCCTCGAGGCGGGGATGCAGGTAGATGTGCTCGTAGTTGAAGGCCCGAAGAGCGAGGGCGGCCTCGCTGATCTTGGCGGAAAAGCCGACCTTGTCGGGGTGCTGCTGGTTCCAGGAGATGAGGTCGCGGACGAGGGTGTTGATGATGCCGCGATTGTCTGCGCCCAGGGCTGCGCGGATGTCTGCGGGGATGGGCGGTAGCAGGGATCCCATGGCCACTTGGGCGTCCTCGTAGTCCCGGCCCAGGTAGGCGATGCGGTCGGCCATGCGCACCACGCAGCCTTCCACCGTGATGGGAAGGGTGCCGCGCCCGGTGAACGTGGAGGGATCCCGCTCGTCGCTGGCTGGGCGGGGGGAGATGGCCTGCTCTGTGCTCTCGCCGCAGTGGCAGCGGATGCCATCGCGGACTTCGTAGCAGAGGTTCAGGCCTACGAAGTCGCGCCCGCTGACCCTGGAGAGATGGTCCACCACCCGTAGGCTCTGGGCTTCGTGGGTGTACTCGAGCTGGGCGATGCCGGCCCGGCGTTTGTTGAGCAGCTCCTCGAGCACCTTTTCGCCGGAGTGTCCGAACGGCGCGTGGCCGAGGTCGTGGCCCAGGGCGATGGCGTAGGCCAAGTCGTCGTTGAGGCGCAGCGCGCGGCAGATGGTGCGCGAGATCGTGGCCACGTACAGGCTGTGGTCCATACGCGTGGTGATGTGGTCGTTTTCCGGTGTGAAGAACACCTGGGTCTTACGGCGCAGTCGCCTGAAGGGCTTGGCGTGCAGGATTCGGTGCCCATCGCGCTCGAAGGGCGTGCGAATGTCGTCGTCGTACTCTCCGTGGCGCCGCCCGCGCGACTGGGGGCCGTGAAAGGCCAGGGGGTGGGAGAACAGCTCCTTCTCGTCCTCGAGGCGTCGCTGCGAGATGCTCATGGGCCTTCCATCGCGCACCTGGCGCTTGGGTCGTGGCCTCCTATCAGGAAACTGCGGGACTGCCCGTACCCGAAGCCGCTCGTCAGCCGCCGTGTTTGCATCCTGGTTGGATCTCGGCGGTAGGCGAGATGTTGTTTTTTCACCGCAGAGGACGCAGGAATCGCGAACCGATGGGCAGACGCCCGCGCAGCGGGGGTCGCACCGAACGCAGAGGCTCCGCTCCGTTCGAGCGATGTGTGGAGATGGGCGTCGAGGGGGAGCGGTGGTGGGCGGAGGGGGGCTTTGGGCTCCGCTCCGGCTGGCGAGGCGCGGTGGCGGAAGGTCGTTTCATTCCTCGGGGAGTGGCGCCGAGGGGCCCCATGGGCGACTAGGCTCTCACCCCCCGCAAACGCTGCACGTGTCCGCCAAGCGGACCGCTGTCGCCTCTCCGCCCGCCGAGAGCCCCCACGTGTCCGCCTCGGCGGACCGCTGTCACCGCTCCGCCCGCCGAGAGCCCCCACGTGTCCGCCTCGGCGGACCGCCGTCACCGCTCCGCTCGCCGAGAGCCCCCACGTGTCCGCCTCGGTGGACCGCCGTCGCCGCTCCGCCCGCCGAGAGCCCCCACGTGTCCGCCTCGGCGGACCGCCGTCGCCGCTCCGCCCGCCGAGAGCCCCCACGTGTCCGCCCCGGCGGACCGCTGTCACCGCTCCGCCCGCCGAGAGCCCCCACGTGTCCGCCTCGGTGGACTGCTATCGCACCAGTCTCCGTGATTTGCGGCAGTCGGAAGTCATCCATGCGTCGAAGATCGTCGAAATGTCGACGTTTTTCGACGATCTTCGACGTTTTTCGACGCACGAAGGTGGGTTTTCGATTGGTACGCGATTTGCTTTTGTATGGAGCATCCAGTTTCGGAGGCTCCATGAAACCCTGGCATGTCACAATCTCTTCGCGCAGTCGCCTTCCCCTCTTTCCTGATCCGTGGCGTCGTCGTCAGGCTCTGAGAAAGCTCATGGATGTGGCCGGGGCGGAGCTCGCACTCTTCTGCATCGTGGACGAGCACGTCCACACGGTGCCCGTCTGCGATGAGGCCACTCTCGAACGTCGGCGCCGTGGGCTTACGCGCCTGTTCCGGTCTGTTGCGGCGGTCGAGGTCAACCCCGCCCACGTCAAGCCCATCGAGGACCGGGACCACATGCTCAACGTCTTCGATTACGTGCTTCGTCAGCCGGAAAAGCACGGCCTTCCCGGTCACCCAGCCCTCTGGCCAGGTAGTTGCCTGCCCGACCTGCTGGGTGCCCGCCTGCTACCCGGCCTACAGCTTCGCATTCTCGACGTGCTACCTCGCGCCCAGGAGCGGGACGCGCTGGCGGCGGTGCAACTGCCCATCGGTCGGCTGATTGAGCCCACCGCTCAGCAGGTGAGGATGCTCGGCGTCCAGAGAGTGGCGCTGGCAGCCTCGGCAGTCTTTGCGGCCCAGCCGTCTCTTAATGGGCTTGGAAAGCTCGATGTCCGGGCTCGGCGGTTGGCGTGTCATGTAGCCCGCCTTGTTGGCCTGCCAACGCTGGACATGGCCTCCTGTCTGGGCATCGATCCACGTAGCGTGCGAAGGCTCGCCGCCTCGCCCATCGATTCTCGAGAGCCGAGGGCTCTGTTGAGGCGGCTGGCGCTGGAAGACGTTGTCGCCCGCAATCCGCGATAGCCAGGGCCCATAGTTGGTTTTGACCCCGCCGAGAGCCCCCACGTGTCCGCCCCGGCGGA
>CAZVHW010000412.1:0-7310 GCA_964626835.1 uncultured Enterobacterales bacterium | reverse complement strand
GCCAAGGAACGAAGGCAAGGCGGCCGTCACCGACGCCTACTTCCTGCACCAGGTCCAGCTCGAGGGCTTCCGGCGCCGCTGCGCTGGGGGCCCCGAGGGCGGCGAGTGCTGCCCGGTAGGGATTCGTCGGCGGGCTCGCTTCGGGGGTCTCCGCGGGGAGCTCGGACGCTTCCGCCGTGAGTTCTTGCACAGCAGGCTCTTCTGCCACAGGCTCCGGCGGGCGAACCACGGGGAGGGGTGGGAGCGTGCCCGCCGAGACGGCTTCGGTCCAAACGGCTCCGAACGCTTCGGCGCCCGTTCCGTGGAGCGCGTGCCAGCGATCCTGGAGCAGGGCGTGGTGGCTGGTCTGTTTGCTCCCCGACCAATGCAGGAGGCTCTCCAGCGGGTCGCGGGTATCGAACAGGGGGCGGATGGCGGGCTGGCCGATGGTCAGCACGTCGGCCCGAGGCTGGAAGTCGCCCCAGCACTCCAGACCGTGATGAGCGGCCGCGACAAGCTTGCTCGCCTTGGCAGTGGCGGTGGGGCGATGGTCCAGGGTCACCATCAGGGGCAGGCTGGCCAGCTTGGTAGCCAAGGCGTCGCCGCCGGGGAGCTGCTCCACCGGGTCGAGGCCCAGCACGAACAGGGCACCGACGGCGCCGGTGTCGATGGCTCCGAGGAGGGCTTCCAGGTCGGCGTCGCGGCTTGCGGCTACCAGCGAGGGGCGCTCGAGGTCCAGGCTGTGGCCCTCGTTGCCCAGTAGGCGGTTGCAGAGGGCGACGGCGAGCTGCTCCACCAGGTCGTTCGAACCGCTGGTGACCAGGCTGTGGCCGGGATGAGCCAGGAGCATGGGTGCGAGCTTGTCGAGCTTTGCTGCGAGGGCCGCGGGCGGTTCGACGGTTCCGACGGTGGCTTGCACCTGGCGTGCCAGGTCGCTCGTGCCGTGCTTGGACACCTGGGCCAACAACCAGAGGGCGGCGGCCCTGCGCTCGGTGGCCGTGGCCTGCCAGCGCTGGTCGGCGGCGGCGCCGGTGAGGGAGAGGCTGCCCTCGAGCTGGACGTGCGTGAAGGCGGCTCCGCTGGCCCGTCGGCGGGCGGCGTAGGTGCGAGCATGGAAGACAGGCTCGGGCCCGGTGGCGAGCAGGTCCGAGCCCAGCACCACCAGCAGGTCCGCGGACTCGATCCGCAGCGCGGGTGCTCGGGCAGCTCCATCCAACAGCTCGTAGGCGGCCAGGCGTGCGGAGCTGCGCTCCGGACCCGGGTCGTACTGCACGTGGGTGCCGCCATAGTGCGCCAGGAAGTCCTGGATCACCTGGCGGGCCGTCGGGCTCACCACGGTGGGCGAGAGCAGGTACACGGCCTTGCCAGCGCTGCGGGCAGCGGCCAGTCCGGTGGCGACCTGTGCGTCCACTGTGGGCCAGTCGGACGCGGCGCCTGCGATGGTCGGCCCGCGGAGTCGCGCTGCGTCGTACAGTGCCCGCAGATCCGCCTGACCCTGGGCACAGAGCCCGCCCCCCGACAGGGGGTGATCGCTGCGGCCCTCGAGCTTGACGGGGCGGCCGTCCCGTACCGTGACCAGCAGCCCGCAGGCGGCCGGGCAGGTCGTGCAGGTGCTGGCGTAGTGGGCGGCTACACCCGGCGTCACGTCTTCGGGGGCGACCAGGTAGGGGATGGCGTCGCTCACAGGCAAGCGCTCGCAGGCAACCAGCGCAGCGCTTGCCACGCTTCCAAGCCCGAGGATCTCGAGGAAGCTGCGTCGGCTCAGGGATGCCGCCGCGGGGTTGCGGGCTCGCACGCCGTCGCCCGCCCGCTGGGGGGAGGGCTCGGCTAGATCTTCGATGCTCGCCCAGGGCTGCTCTTCGCGCCTCGATTCCGTCATGTTGCCCTCTGATTCATCAGTGGTGGCAGTTGGTGCAGTCGACCAGTCGGCTGGCGCGCCCAACGTTCACGGGGTCTGCGGCTTCCTGGGGGTCGTCGTCCAGGCGGTGGCAGTCCAGGCACCAGCCCATGGTGAGCGGCGCCCACTGCAGCACGGTGCCCATGGACTCCATGGGACCGTGGCATTCCTGGCACTCCACGGCGGCGCTCACGTGGATACTGTGGTCGAAGTAGACGTGGTCGGGGACCTTGTGCACCCGCTGCCAGGTGATGGCCTCGCCGCTGTCCAGGGCCTGCTGGACCTTCACGACCTCTTCGTGTTCCACCGACACTTCGCCGTGGCAGTTCATGCAGATGCTGGCTGGCGGGATGCCGGCGTAGCGCCCGCGCTCCCCGCCGAAGTGGCAGTACTGGCACGGGATCTGGTTGACGCCCGCGTGGACAGCGTGAGAGTAGGCGATGGGCTGCAGGGGCGCGTAGCCCTGGTTGGTGGGCTCGCAGGCTGTCTATGCAGCTGCGATCTCGAGCGCCACCAGCAGGCGCAGCCCGATCGTTCGACGGATGATCAGCATGGCTTCTCCGCTCCCTTGCGGGCATAGAACCACCAGTTGATGCCAAGGGCCGTGCCTTTTTCGGTCACCGGCTACACCCTCCCGTTCTTGCGGCCGTGGCTCCAGATGACCAGCTGCACCGGCCGCCACAGGTAGGGCACCGGCGCCACCAGGACGTGGACGAGTCGGGTGAAGCTGAACAGGCAGAAGAGGGTGAACGCACCGATGATGTGCAGCCGAGGGAGCAGAGGCAGCTCGGTCACACGCTGGATGTCGGGCGACAGCACCAGAATGGACCAGAGGTAGGGCACGGCTGTGTGCACGTACCAGGCGCTGCCCCAGCGGTAGTCCAGGGCGACCCACAGCCCGGTGATCACCTGGAACAGCAGAGCCACGTAGACCAGCACATCCAGGACGGTGGTGTTGGCCCGCAGCCGGCTGCTGTCGGCGCGCCGGAAGATGAGCCCTGCCAGGCCGACCAGGGCCAGCAGCGCGGCGGCCAACGCAGCGCTCTCGAGGACCAGCAGCCGCCAGGGCACGCCGTTCCACAGGGTGACACTGCGGGGGATCAAGAACCCCACCACGTGCCCGAAGAACAGGAACATGATGCCCAGGTGGAAGGGCACCGAGCCCCAGAACAGCCGGCGCGACTCGAGGAACTGCGAGGAGAGGCTGGAGAAGGTGAAGGGGTCGCGCAGGTAGCGGCGGATGGAGATGCTCACGAACAGGATCAGCGCGATGTAGGGCAGGGCGCCGAAGAGCAGGATGTCAAGCATGGAAACTCTCCTCGTGGCTCGTCACGACCGTGGGGGCGGACATCGCGACTGGGGTGGCGCTCAGCCGCGCCTCGGCACGAAGCGCTGGCCCCAGGAAGCGCAGCACGACCGCCCAGGGACTCTCGGACTTCGCCAGCTCTGTGTTGACCTTTTCCATCCCCGGTGTGATCAGGTGGTCCAGCAACAAGCGGCGGTCCTCTTCTTCGTCCAGCCGAGCGAGCAACCTCATCAGGGTGGGCAGGAAGTCCGGCAGCTCGGTGCCCCGCTCGACACCCGCGCGTCTCAGCTCGAAGACCAGGTTCGCCAGCAGTTCACCGCGGTTGTAGTCCTCGCCGAACAGGTGGTAGCCCAGGTGCAGCGAGCTCACCGGGGTGAGGTCGAACATCACGGTGTAGGCTTCTTCGGCCTGGCCGCGGGTGACGGAACCGAGCCATGCACCCAACTCGAGCGTGGCCGTGGACAGCTCGGGGTGGGCTTCCGCCAGGCGCGGTGCCACGGCCAGGGCGAGGGCGCCGGTGGAGGCGTCAGGGTACTCCAGCAGGCGGGCCAGGCAGCCGAGGGTGTCGTTGGGGTGAGACATGTCAGGCCCCCCGCTCGGGGCGCTCGAGGGAGCCCAGGCCCATGATGCCCCTGTGGACACCTGGATCCTCGAGCATCTCGATGGCCTGCTCGCGATGCATGGGCGGGATGACGAAGCGGTCATCGAAGGGCGCCATCGAGGTCAGGTGGTAGATGGCGGCGGCCTCTTCCACGGAACAGTCGGCTGCTGCGAGGGTCTGCGTGACCTGCCCTTCGGAGAGATCGCCCACGGTCTCGTGCCGGCGGTACAGGCGCACCGCCAGCTGCTTGCGCAGGGCTTGGCGAACCAGCCCTTCGTCCCCGGCGGCGAACAGCTCCGCCATGTACTTCAGGGGCAGGCGGTAGTCGTCGATGGACCCGAGGAAGTCGTCGATGGATGTGTCGTAGGCGCCGGTCTCCACTCGCGCCATCACCGGAAGCAGCGGGGGCACGTAGAACAACATCGGCAGCGTGCGATTCTCGGCGTGCAGGGGCAGGGCCAGGCCCCACTCGATCACGAACTTGTAGGTGGGGGAGTTCTGAGCCGACTCGATGACGTCCGGCGTGATGCCGTTGGCCAGGGCGGCCGCCTGCACGGCGGGATCGTGGGGGTCGAGGATCAGCTCGCGCTGCAGCCGCACGATGTCCTTGGAGTCTGCGGATGCGACCTCTTCGATGCGATCGGCATCGTAGAGCAGCACGCCCAGGTAGCGGATGCGGCCGACGCAGGAGTGGTGGCAGGCGGGGGGCTCGCCGGCCTCGAGGCGCGGGTAGCAGAGGATGCACTTCTCGCTCTTGCCCGTGGACCAGTTGAAGTAGGACTTCTTGTATGGACAGGCGGTGACGCAGAAGCGCCAGGCGCGGCAGTTGTCCTGGTTGAGCAGGACCAGGCCGTCCTCGCCGCGCTTGTAGATGGCACCCGAGGGGCACGAAGCGACGCAGGCCGGGTTCAGGCAGTGGTTGCAGATGCGCGGCAGGTAGAAGAAGACCAGCCGCTCGACATCGAAGATGGCCTCGCGTTCTTCCTGGCTCAGGGCCGCCAGGTTGGGGTCGTTGTTCGCGTAGACCGGCGAACCACCCAGGTCATCGTCCCAGTTGGGACCGGCTTCGATCTCCATGGGCTCGCCCGTGATCATCGACACAGGACGGGCTGTGGGCTGGTCGGATCCCTCGGGCGCGTTGAAGAGGTCCTCGTACTTGTACGTGAACGGCTCGTAGTAGTCGTCGATGGTGGGCAAGTTGGGGTTGTGGAAGACGGTCAGCGCCCCCCGCAGCTTGCCCACTGCGCGCGGCTCAACGTTGCCGTTGGCCTTCTTTTCGAAGCCACCCTTGTACTTGTCCTGGTCTTCCCAGGCGGTGGGGTAGCCGGTGCCCGGCTTGGTCTCGACGTTGTTCCACCAGATGTACTCAGCACCTCGGCGGTCCGTCCAGACGTTCTTGCAGGCGATACTACAGGTGTGACAACCGAGGCACTTGTCGAGATGGAATACCATCGACACTTGGGCGCGCACGTCCATGACGGCTCCCTTGGAAAATAGGTCAGATTCGGACGTCTGTGAGCTTGCGGACGCGCACGGAGGTGTCGCGATTTACGCCCGTCGGGCCCCAGTAGTTGAAGTGGTAGGTGAACTGGGCGTAGCCCCCCACCATGAGCACCGGCTTGAGCCGGACCCGGGTGAGGCTGTTGTGTCCGCCGGCGCGCCGGTTGCCGCGCAGGGGTGACATCGGGACGCTGATGGTGCGCTCCGGCGAGTGGTAGTAGATGCAGATGCCGCGGGGGATGCGGGCACTCACCACGGCTCGGGTGCAGACCACGCCGTGGTCGTTGTGCACCTCGACCCAGTCGTTGTCCACGATGCCGATGTCGGTGGCATCCTTGTCGTTCATCCACAGCGGCTCGGTGCCCCTGGAGAGGGTGAGCATACGATGTGTGTCGCCGTAGGTGGAGTGGATGTGCCACTTTCCGTGGGGCGTGAGGTAGTTGAGCATCAGGCCGTCGTCGACGCTCTGTCGCAGATCGCCGAACTGGGCAGGCAGCGGGGTGGGCTTGTAGGTGGGCAGCTGCTCCCCGAAGTCGATGTAGCCTGGGTGGTCCAGGTAGAAGTGCTGCCTACCGGTGAGCGTGCGCCAGGGCACCAGGCGTTCCACCTGCATGGTGTAGGCTGAGTAGGAGCGTCCATCGTTGATGATCCCCGTCCACACGGGGCTCGTGTTGATGCGTCGCGGCTGCGCCTGGATCTCCTTGTAGCTGGTGCGGGTGCTGCGCTCGTCAGCGGCCAGGTCCACCAGGTCCAGGCCGGTGCGCTTCTCGAGGTACTGGAAGCCCTTGTAGGCCACGTTGCCGTTGGTCTCGGGCGCCAGGTGCATGATGACGTCAGCGGCCGACTCGACCTCGGAGATGTCGGTGTGGACCACGCCGTCGATGACCTTGGTGGGCAGCATGCCCGACAGTTCGTCGTACTCTTGTTGCACGTCCAGCTTGATCCCGTGGGCGCCGATGCCGTCGCGCATCTTGCGACCCAGGGTGGTGTACTGCTGGTACAGATCGGCATATTCGCGCGAGACGATGCTCATGCCGGGCATGGTCTTGCCCGGGATGGCCTCGCACTCGCCCTTGCGCCACTCCTTGATGTCCTGCTGGGCGATCTCGGCGGGGGTGTCGTGCCCCAGGGCGGTCAGCACCAGGTCTTCCACCGGCTCGGGGAAGTGCCGCTGTGCGAGCTCGGCGGTCTTCTGGGCCAGGGCCTTGAACAGGTCCCAGTCCGAGCGCGACTCCCAGGCGGGGGACGTAGCCTTGGACAGGGGGTGGATGAAGGTGTGCATGTCGGTGGTGTTCAGGTCCGCCTTCTCGTAGAAGGTGGCCGCCGGCAGCACGATGTCCGAGTACAGCGCGGAGGTGTCCATCCGGAAGTTGAGGTCCACCACGAGATCGAGCTTGCCCACGGGAGCGTCGCGCCACTTGACGCTGTGCACTTTGCCCTCGGCCCGCTCTTTCGCGATGTGGTTGGTGTGTGTGCCCAGGTAGTGGTGCAGGAAGTACTCGTGGCCCTTGGAGCTGGACATCAGGGCGTTGCCCCGCCAGATGTACCAGACCCGCGGCCAGTTCTCCTCGGCATCCGGATCGCGCACCGCGAACTCGAGATCGTCCGACTTCAAGCGGTCGATGACATGGGAGTAGACCTCTTGGTCGGTGGTGGCGCCCGCCGCACGGGCCTTCTCCATCACCAACAGGCTGCTCTCGTTGAACTGTGGAAAGAACGGTAGCCAGCCGTTCTCGACGGCCTTGACCTGCAGGTCCATGGTGTGGCCCTGGGCCAGCGAGGTGTTGCCGGGCACCGGGTGGTACTCGGTGAACTCCGCTTCGTAGCGCCACTGATCGCTGTGCACGTAGTGCCAGGAGGGTGCGTTCTGCAGCCGGGGAGGGGCCTTCCAGTCCTTGCCGAAGGCGATGAAGGACCAGGGTGCCACGGTGGCCAGCTTCTCCTGGCCTACGTAGTGGTTGAGCCCGCCGCCGTTCTTGCCGACACAGCCGGTGAGCATCAGGGCCACGATGCCGGCCCGATACATC
>CAZVHW010000411.1:0-7317 GCA_964626835.1 uncultured Enterobacterales bacterium | reverse complement strand
CGTGGGTAGCCACCTTCGAGGCCTCCCCCCACGCCACCACGCGTCCAGATGGCCTATCTACCCCCCGCCGTGGCGTGGGTAGCCACCTTCGAGGCCTCCCCCCACGCCACCACGCGTCCAGATGGCCTGTCTACCCCCCGCAATGGCGTGGGTAGCCAGCGCCTGGGCCTCTGCCGCCTTCGGTAGTGCCTAGGCCTGGCCGGCGTGGGCAACCCGTGGCTGCGGGACTGGCTCGACCCGGGCCACGTGCCACAGCTCCACAGGTGCATGGGCGTCGAGCAGCAGGTGGAACCAGGCGGCTTGGGCGTCGCGCACTTGGTCGCCGGGGCCCTTGACCTCGGCGAGGAGCAGGCCGGGTGGAAGAGAAGACGGCTCGGCGTCGGGGATTTCCACGGTGGGGCCGGGCAGGACCACCAGGTCCGGGAGGCCTCTGCGGGCTTTCCAACCCTTGAAGGCCAGGCGGGAGAGCACCATGGCCAGGGCGGGGCCTCCCAGGGCCCGGGCGATGGTGGACAGGTCGTCGGCGCTGGCGCGCTGCCAGTGGGCCCCCGCCAGCGCTTCCCCGTGGTGCGCGGCGTGGTTGATCGCGATGAGTTCGGGTGCCATGCCGGCGGTGATGTCGGCAAGGCGGTTCTCGAGGGGGGCGCGGCGTTGCTCGGCGAAGGCCGGCCGCCCGAGATCGAGGGGGCCTGAGAGCCACGGGACGGGGAGCATGCCGGGAACGGGCAGGAAGTACAGGTCGTAGAACAGCAGGGCAAAGAGCGTGGACCAGGGAGCGGACTCGCCGTGGAGCACTCGCCGACCCAGGCCATGGAGTCGGACGATCAGGGCTCGTTCTACGGGCAGGGCCAGGTCTCGTTCATCGAGCCGCACGCTGTACAGGGGGCGGTGGCCACGCTCGGCGGCCGCGGGGAGTTGGAGCCTTCGAACGGGAGGTTTCGTGGGGGGCTGGGTGTTCCAGGGTTGTTTCAGTCGGTGGGCCAGGCGCCGGCCGGTGCGGTCGAGAGCCAAGGCGGCGGCGGGGTCCACCTTCCGGCGCAGGCTCTGGGCCAGCCGCAGGGCCTGCTCGCGATGCCCCGCTGCTTCGGTGGCCAGCACGGCCCTGGGGGCGAGGGAGCCCGGCTCGAGGGTGCCGTCGGCGAGCAGGCGCTGGTAGACCGCTACGGCCAGCTGGGGCTGCTTGGCGCGCTCGAGCTCCCGGGCGCCGAGGGCGGCGAGGCTCGCGGCCACGCGCCGGCTCGAAAAATGTCGGGTGGCCGGGGTGGGAACGGGGGCTTCTTCGAGCCAGCGCAGGGCTTGGGGCAGGAAGGGCAGGGCGGGTTCGCCCTCGCGACAGAGGTCGAGCAAGCCCCGGGCCTGCTCGAAGCGCAACAGGGCGCGCCGGTTCGAGAAGGCGGGAGCGCTGGGGGAGGGCTGGTAGACGGGCTTTCGCATGACGCCGAGAGCGTCGAGCACCACCACGCGGTAGTCGGCGCGGGGGTGGCGGAGGAAGAGCCGCTGAAGTCGTCGGAACAGTCCACGGTGGCGCACCCGCAGCATGGCGATGGTGGAGTAGCCGACGTGAGGCTCGAGCCTCTCGAGCAGCTGGGCACGGCGACCACGGGTGGGCAATCCGAGGGAGCGGCAAGCGGCAGCAAGCTCTGGGACGCGCAAGAGTTCGCGCCGCCGAGACCACGGCACCAGCCCGTCCACGAGCTGACTTTCTTCGAGGATCGGGAGCCAGGTTCGGTCCTCGTCGCTCGAGCCATCCACTCGGAAGATGTCGCGGACCCTGTGCAGCAGGCGGGCGTAGAAGTGGCCCGCGCCCACGGGCAGCGCCAGGTAGCGCCGGCACACGGCCAGTTCGCCGGTGGTGAGAAGCTGGCCGTGGCTCTGCACACCCGCTCGAACCAGGCGATGCAGCACGGGGCCGGTGGCTGTGGGATCCATCTCGGTGGCCATGAAACAGGGCTATCCCCCCGGCGGGACGAAACCTGTCCGGGTGGGATACGAAACGCTCCTCACTGCGCCACCGGGAGCCCTCATGAACCGCTGGAGACAGGGACTGGCCGAGCGGCGCAGTACCCGCATCGTCGCCACCATCGGCCCCGCCAGCCGCCCCGACGAGATGCTGAACGCCTTGCTCGTGGCGGGTGTGGACGTCTGTCGCATCAACGGCAGCCACGGCGATCCGGACAGTATCCGCGAAGACGTGGCCCGCATCCGGGCTGCGGCACGGCGCCTGGATCGGCGGGTTGGGGTCTTGCTCGACCTGCAGGGTCCCAAGATCCGCACCGGACCTGCGGTAGAGCCGGTCACGTTCGAGGCGGGAGACCGGCTGGACCTGGTGATGGATCCCCACTTCCAGGCCCAGCCCGGCCGCATCGGCACCACCTGGCCCGATCTGGTCCACGACCTCGAGCCCGGGTGCCGGGTGCTCTTCGCCGACGGTGCCCTCGAGGCCACCGTGCTCGAGGTTCATCCCGACTCCACCCCACCCCGGGCCGTGCTCGAGATGCGCTACGGCGGCCAGCTAGGCGCCCACAAGGGCATCAACCTGCCCGACCTCGCCCTCGCGGCCCCCTGTCTCACCCCCAAGGACCTGGCGGACCTGGCCGCGGGTGTCGAGGCCAACGTGGACTACGTGGCCCTGTCGTTCGTGCGGCGGGCCCAGGACGTCGAGCAGCTGCGGGCCGAGCTGGAGCGCCTTGGCAAGCCGGACATGCCCATCTGCGCCAAGATCGAGAAGCCCCAGGCCCTGGACGAGCTCGAGGGCATCCTCGCGCGGGTCGAGGCCGTGATGGTGGCCCGCGGCGACCTCGGGGTCGAGATCGATCTCGAGCTTGTTCCGGTGGTGCAGAAGCGGATCATCCAGGCCGCCAACCGGGCCGGTGTGCTGGTCATCACCGCCACGCAGATGCTCGAGAGCATGATTAGCGCCCCCCGCCCCACCCGTGCCGAAGCGACCGACGTGGCCAACGCCATCCTGGATGGCACGGATGCGGTCATGCTCTCGGGCGAAACGGCCGCAGGTCGCTGGCCGGTGCGCGCCGTGCAGGCGATGGACCGCCTGGCTCGCGCCGCCGAGGCCAGCCCCTACTTGCCCCGCCCACCCCTGAACGAGCTTCCAAGCATTCCCGGTGTGGGCTCGACCGTGGCCCGCGCCGCCTGCTACGCCGTGCGCGAGCAGCCTCGTCCTTTGGTGGTCTTCACCTGGTCGGGTTTTTCCGCCATCGTGGCCAGCAAGTCACGCCCACTTTGCCGGCTGTACGCCTTCACCCCATGTGAAGCCACCGCCGACAAGCTGACCCTGGCTTGGGGTGTCACCCCCCTGGTGGTCCCCGAGGTGCGCGAGGGCACGTCCGCGATGATCGCCGCGGCAGAGCGGGTGTTGCTCGAGAAGGGGCTGGTGGAGCTCGGTGACGAGCTGGTGTTCCTGGCCGGGCGCACGCATACCCGCGGGTCTACGAACATGATGACGGTGGAGCGAATCCGGGACTTGTGAGCTGCTGCGGTCGGTTCACGGCCCGCCGTCACCGGAGAGCAGTTCGTCGAGTCGCAGCGCCGCAAAGCTGGCGAGCTCCCGATCCAGCTGCTGGAAGCAGCGCACCAGGTGCAAACCCAGGACCGAAAGCGAGGAGCCCCCACCCCCCGCTCCTCCGGGACGGGAGACCAGGAGGGGAGCACCGAGGCGGGATTCGGCGGTGCGGATGAGGTCCCAGGCGTGGCGGTAGCTCATGCGCGAGGCCTTGGCCGCGGCGCTGAGCGTGCCGTGCTCGTCCACGCCGGCCAGTAGCTGGGCGAGCCCCTTGCCCATGCCGTGGTCGCCGGACAGCTGCAGCCAGACCTTGGTGCGCGCGCTCAAGGCGGGGGTGGGCATGCGACGAGCGTGGGCTAGCAGCAACTCCAGGATCTGCTCCTCGAGCTTCGGTTGGCCCAGCGTCCGTGCCAGCACGGCTCGCCATGGGCCGATGGGGGCCTCGGTGTCGACCACGATGTGGGCGCGTTCGAGGAGCTCGTCGTTGCGGAGGGGTCGGTCCTCGACTCGGCCTGCGACGAAGACGACCACGTCGCCGCGCCCCTCCAACACCTGTTCCCCCGACACCACCACGGTGTGCTCCCCGTCGTCCAGCAGCTGGGACAGGCCCCGGGCCAGCGAGGTCTCGCCCTCGGCAGGGCCGGTGCCGCAGACCAACCACAGCGTGGACATCAGAAGCAGCCCAGGGAGCAGCTACCGATCTTGATGGACAGCTCCTCGAGCAAGGCGCCCAGGCCGATGGCGGGCACGCGCACGCGCCGAGCCATGGCCAGGGCGGTGCCGCAGGGCATCCGGCCGCCGGCTACCAGGCGATCGGGGCCGCACTGTTGACCGCGGTCACCCTGAACCAGGTCGATGACAGGGTCCGTTGGGTCCGTGGGGGGTTCGGTGGCCACGGCCAAGGGTAGGCCCTGGGCAGCAACGAAACTGGAGACCTGCTCGTGCAGCTCCGGGGGTACTACGAGGGTCGCGGGCATGCTGGCTCCAAGGCGTCGGGGTCGTTGCTTGGCGCCGTGCATAACGCTCCGCCACGGAGGGAGCAGAGGTGAGGTGGAGGCCGGTCGTCCCCGCCCCCAGTGTGAGGTATGTACGCCCCCCATCTCGCCTGGAGCGATCATGGCCCGCCGCCGTCGCTACATCCCGCCCTTTGATCTCCGCATCGTTCGCCTCGAGCCCAAGGGGCTGGGAGCGGGTGAGCACGAAGGGCACGCCGTGGTGGTGCGGGGCGCCCCCCCGGGATCGGTGGTGCACGTGCGGCCTTTTCGGCGCAAGAAGGGTGTGGTGCACGCCCGCCGCGTTGCGCTGGTGGAGCCTCCTCCCGATGCGGCACAGCCCCGCTGCGCGGACTTCGGTGTGTGTGGGGGCTGCGTGCTGCAGGAACTCTCCCTCGACGCGCAGCGGACAGCCAAGCACGATCTCGTGACGCGGAACGTGGGGCCCCTCGAGGATGTCGTCGTGCACGCCCCTATCGGTCTCCCCGGAGGCTTCGGCTACCGCAACCGCGTGGAGCTCACGTACGGTAATCGGCGCTTCCTCTCGAGCGAGGAGATGAGCGCCGGTGTGTCCAACCTCGGGCGCTTCCTGGGTTTTCACGCCCCTGAGCGCTTCGACCGCATCGTGGACGTGGGACGCTGCGAGCTGGTGTCCGAGGGGCTGAACGCGGTCATCACGGCGGCCCGTGCCCAGCTGCTCGTGTCGGCCTTCGAGCCCTGGGACACCCGCGAGCACACCGGTTTCTGGCGTCATCTGATGTTGCGCGAGGGGCAGGACGGCGACCGCCTGGTGGTGGTCTTCACGGCGCCTCCCGAAGACGAAAGCCTGGCCCGCTCCGAGCTGGACGCTCTCGCCGCCTCGCTACCGGGCGTGGGTGGGGTGATTTGGTACGTGAACGACAGGGTGGCGGATGCGGCCGTGGGCGAGCAGCGCGCGATCCTGCGCGGCCGGCCCTGGCTCGAAGAGCGCTTGGGAGAGCTGCACTTTCGGCTCGCACCCAAGGCTTTCTTCCAGACCAACACCCCTGGCGCCGAGTTGCTCTACGACACCGTGGCGGAAGCCGCCGGCCAGGGGGGGCGCCTGCTCGACCTGTACTGCGGCAGCGGCAGCATCGGGCTCTGGTTGGCGGGGAGTTTTGGCGAGATCGTGGGGGTGGAGCTGCACGGGCCGGCAGTCGTTGACGCCCGCGTCAACGCTGAGCGCAACGGCGTGTCCAACACTCGCTTCGTGCAAGGCGAGGTGGAGCGGGTCGCGCTGGATCTGGGTGGCGACGTCGTGGTGGTCGACCCCCCCAGGGTCGGGCTGCACCCCAAGGCGGCGCGCTGGTTGGCCGACCTACCAGCGCAGCGTTTGGTCTACGTGGCCTGTCATCCCCCCAGTCTTGGCCGCGATCGCGCCATCCTCGAGGCGGGCGGGTGGTCCCTGCGCGAGCTCTGGACCGTGGACATGTTCCCCCAGACCGGCCACGTCGAAGTGGTGGCGCGCTTCGAGCGGTCGCAGGCCCCCACCCCCGACCCGGCGGACGTGTGTAGCAGCCAGCCCGTCCCCAGGATGGGGTGAAGGCAAGCGAGCGGCGGCTAGTTGACCAAGCGCCCGCAGCTGTCCCACTGCAGCACTCGGCTTCCCAGGTCTCGCTCGGTGAGGGCGGCTTCCGGAGCCGTGTCCACCAGGGCCACCTGTAGAGCCTGGGCGATGGTGCCTGCTTGCTCGCGGTGGTCGCGCACGATGATCACCACGTTGCCGTCGCGCAGCATGGTGAAACCTTCGGTGTCGCCGGATGCCTGGACCTCGTGGCCTTCTACGGTCGGCCACTCGATCTCGCTGACACCACTGGTGCTGCTGGAGAGCTTCTGGAAAGAGTAGCCGAGCTTGGCCTGGTCCACGTCGGGGTAGTGGAGCAGCCGGATGAAGCCTCCTTCGGGCAGGTCCGCGCGCCATCCGGAGCGGTGCAGATCCAGCTCCGGCTCTCCCATGTCGAGGCCCAGGTCGGGCAAGGAGGCCAGGGGGATGCCCGCCCAGGGTGCTTCGCCCGTGGGGGTTGGCGGGGCCACCCCGACGTTCCCCAGGTGATGGGGGCAGTCGGGGCCGTGTTCGTGAAGTTCGTCCGGGTCGTGGGCGTCGACTCCCGCGGCGAGCAAGCCGAGTAGGAGAAGGTGGGTCATTGCAGCAGGGTCTCCCCTTGGTAGTTGATGGACGCCCGACCGTTCATGACCAGCCGCTCGAGGTACTCCTCGGCGTCGATGTGCTGCACCATGAGGGCGTCGTTGGGCGGGTTGGAGGGGTCGGCGTCACCGTCCAGGGCCAGGGTGGCGTCCCAGATGGTGGTCCCGCCGTCGTTCGTGGTGACCACGTGGTAGCTGAACGAGCAGCCCCAGTTGCCGAAGGGGCAGTGGGTGAACTCGTCTCCACCGATGGCCAGGATGTAGTTGAGGTCGAAGTTCTGCAGGACGATGGAGTAGACCAGGTCTACCCCCAGCATGTTGGCCCAGGCCGACAGGATGGACGCGCAGTCGGAGCAGTTGACCGTCCGGCCCGCGTCCTCGCGCAGGAAGGCGGAGAGGTTGAACACCGCCGGGTCCCATCCTCCCTGGTAGTTCGTGAAGTAGGACGCGCCATAGCGGGTGTCGTAGGACAGGCCCATGTCGTCGTAGATCCATGAAACCAGGGCGTCGAGGGTGGCCTGCTCACTGGGCTCGGTGCCGTCCAGTGCGCGCAGTGCGGGGTCCACCGCGGCCACCCAGGCCGTGTACATGTCCTCGGGGCGCTCGTAGCTCGGCTGGTCCAACAGCAGGTACCAGCGCACCGGC
>CAZVHW010000410.1:0-7377 GCA_964626835.1 uncultured Enterobacterales bacterium | reverse complement strand
CGCCACGTCGATCTCCGGGTCGGCGCCCACCACTTCGGCCGTGAGCTCCTCGCCGTTGGCCAAGGCCACGTGGACCTCGTCGGCGTCCTCGATCACGTGGTGGTTGGTGAGGATGAAGCCATCCACGGAGATGACGAAGCCCGAACCGGCGCCTTCGCGCTCGAACTCCTCGGGCACGCCGCCCTGGCCTGGCTCGAGGAAGAAGGGGAAGCCGGGGATGCCCATGTGCTGCTCGTCCAGGGAGACTGTCTGCTTGACGTAGACGCTGACCACGGCGGGGCTCGCGGCTTCCACGAGGGGTGCGAAGCTGAGGGGAGCAGTGGGGAGGGGCAGCCCCGCGCCTGGACCGGAGTCTGGGGCGTGAAGCAGCGCTTCGGTGGCTCGCGCGGTCAAGGGGGCGGAGCAGAGCTGGCGGGGAAGGGCCACGAGGATGGCCACGCCGAAAGCCGTGCCAGCAATGATGGCGAGAGTTGTCGTTCGCATGATCCGCAGGCTCCTGAAAGGGCGTTTCGTTGGGGTCGATGAGAGGTTTTGCGTGGAAAGGCACCAAACCACCACGCGGGGGCTTTCTTCCACTTCTCGGACGAGGGCTCGAACCTCAGCGATAGTCCCGCTGGAGCCTTCGGCAAGTGCCTTTACTTAGGATGGGTTTCGGGCGATGATGAGCGCGGCTTGCGCGCCGGTCCAGCATGCGTGCATCCGGGAGTCGAGATCATGCAGCGCACCCTCGCATTTGCCCTCCCTGCCTTGCTCTTCGCTAGCACCGCCTGCCGCACGGAATACCTCGAGGATGCTGTGCCCGAGTTTTGGTTGGAGCTCGACCTGGAGGTATCCGAGACTACTGCGGGCGAGCCGGTTGCCTACGAGGTCATTCTGCACTCCACGCTCGAGGGGGAGCTGCCGGTGGAGTTCGCCATCACCACCGAGCTGGAACCATCCCTGTACTACTCGGACGCCCGTCTCTACCCCACGGTCGCGGGTGCCCACGTGCTCACGGCGACCGCGGAACACGAGGGCGATTCCCTCGAGGCCACGGCAGATCTCACGGTGCTGCAGGGCCCTGCCGCCCAGCTCGACCTCGTCATCACGGACCTCTCCACCCTCGTGGGCAACAGCATCGGCTACGGCGTGGGTCTGTGGGACTTCTACGGCAACGAGCTGGACGTCGGGGACGTGGTCCTCGAGGCCGACAGCGAGGACCTCGAGGTGGCCGAGACCGACATGACCTCGTGGACACCCGGTGTCTACACGCTCACGGCGTCCCTAGAAGACCTCGTGGACGCCGAGAGCATGGTCTTCGTCGTAGGCGACGCTGCCAGCATCGAACTCACGCTGAGCGACGTAGACCTCGAGGTGTACGAGACCACCCACGCCACCGTGGTGGTGCGTGACGCCTACGGCAACCAGACCGAAGATCCCTGGATCCTCTCCGTCGAAGCGCACGATGGTGCCGATCCAGGCGACGTCACCATCACCAACACCAACCTCACCTTCATGGACGAGGGCAACTTCACCGTCTGGGCCGTGGCGTACTCGGCAGATGGCACGCTGCTCGAGGACTACGTCGGACCGCTGCTGATCGACACCACCGGCCCGCTCCTCGAGATCTACGAACCCACCCGCGGCGACTGGAACGTGGGCACCACCGGCACCGTCAGCGGCCGCGTCACCGACGAGTGGTCGCCGGTCGAAGGCCTACAGATCAACGGCACCGACCTCGGCTGGGAAGCTGACGGGAGCTTCTCCACCGACATCGACTACGGCTTCGGCGTCAACCTGGTCGAGACCTACGCCTGGGACGCCGACCAGAACGAGACGGACGATCTACGCTCGGTCCTGGCCGGCGAGTTCCTGCCCTACGGCTCGGGCCTGGGCAACGGGCTCATGGCTCGGCTCAACGAGGGCGCCCTGGACACCATCGAGGTGCTGGGCGAGGGCCTCGTCAACGACATCGATCTCGACAGCATGATCCCCAGCCCGGTGTGGTCCGACTCCTCCGAGACCTGTGTCGACCTGCTCTTCGTCGAGTACTGCTGGACCTGGTACAGCATCTACTTCTACATCACCAGCCCCAGCATCTCGGGAACCGATCTCGAGCTCACACCCCAGGCTGGCTACCTCGATGCCATGGCCTCCATCTACGACGCCACGCTGTACTGGTCCGCCAGCGGCGAGGTCATGGAGATCGGCTATTCAGGCAGCGGCAGCGTCTATTCCAGCGCCATCACGGTGGACATGGACCTGACACCGTACGTCTCGGGTGGCGTGATCTACGTGTCCATCAGCAACGTCGACGTGGACACCTCGGGCTTCGACTTCGACTGGGACTCCTGGATCTGGGACCTCATCGACTGGTTCGGCTTCGATCTGGACAGCGTCATCGCCAGCTATGTCGAGTCCGCCATCGAGGATGTCATCTCCGATGAGGTCCCCGCCATGCTCGAGGACGTCCTTGGCAGCCTCGAGTTGGCCACGGATCTGGACTTCGAGGACAACACCTACGCCTTCGATGCCGTGCCCTACAGCATCGGTGTGGACACGCAGGGCATCACGCTCAGCCTCGCCACCTACTTCACGGCCAACAACTGGTACTCCCCCTACAGCCCGGAAGGTTCCCTGTACGCCGGCTACTCCACGCCCAGCTGGGCTTCCACGCCCGGCATGTACCTCGGTGTCTCGGAAGACTTCATCAACCAAGCCATGCTCGCTCTGTGGGGCGGTGGCCTGCTCGACATGCAGATGGGCGGAGAGGACATGGGCCTCGACCTGGCCGATCTCGAGCTCATCTTCCCAGAGCTCACCGAGCTGCACATCATCACCGAAGCCCTGCTGCCACCGGTGGTGGTCCCTGGAACCGGGACGGCCCTGCTCGACATGCACATGGGGGATCTCGAGCTCTCCCTGTACGGTGGGCCTATCGACGACGAGAACAACCTGATGCTCCAGGCCTACGTCAGCATCTTCTCCGGCATGGACGTCTCGGTAGACTCGGACCTCACCCTGTCCATGGAGTTGGTGGACACCATGGTGGCGTTCGACGTGGTGCACCCCGAGGGCAACACCCTGGGCGCTTCGGACACCGAAGACCTGCTGTACGCCTTGGTGCCCCTCATCATGCCGCTGCTCACAGACGCAATGGGCGAGATCCCCATGCCGGAGATCGAAGGCTTCGCCCTGTCCAACATCACCATCGACACGGCGGGCGCCGAGGATGGCTACCTGTCCCTGGCTGGCGACCTCGAGATGTAGCCTCTACCAGAGGTTGTCCACGTCCAGGTAGATGCCGGTCAGGCCCCAGCCTTCGTCGAAGCTCGTGGCGAAGTCGCCGCGCAGGATGAAGTTCTGGTTGATGGCGATTCGCAAGCCACCACCTTCGCCCAGGTGGATGGGGCTCTTGCCGAGGTCATCCCACTCAGCTGCGACATGCGCCGCGTCGAGGAAGGCCTGCAGGTAGAGGTCCACCGTCATCTTGCCAGGGGTGAACGTGACGGCCTTCCAGCGCATCTCGGCCTGCTCGAGGATCTTGACCTTGCCCATGTAGCGGGAAGAGCGGATTCCCCTCAGGGAGCGAGATCCGCCCGCGGCGCTGTACATCTGGAAGCCCCCCATCCAGTCGAGCTCCTTGTAGTTGGTGTTCCCCACGATGCCGTCGAATGCGAAGCGGTTTGCGAACGTGAGCTTGCCGTCCCCGAGGATCGGCAGGTAGCCGCGAAGGGTGGTGTTGAAGCCGAACCAGTCGAACTGGCTCCCCCAGTACTTGCTGGCCCCTCGCACGGTGCCCTCGACCCAGTAGCCCTTCTTCGGGGCGGGCTCGTTGTCACGGTTGTCGATCATGAGCCCCCCCTGCAGCACCGAGGTGAACCCGGTCTCGTCGTCCAGATCGTTCTCGTGCTGGTAGAGCGTGTCTTCGAACTTGGCGAAGGGCGCGAAGTAGGACAGCCGGTACGACGCGATGGCCTCGACCTTGTGGGGCTTCTCGGACAGCTCGTAGCGAGCCCAGGCGAGGGCATAGGGCTGGCGGTAGGCCGCCTGGTACCAGCGGGTGAACAGCTGGTCCCGCTCTTCCTCGCCGAGGTCGTCGTAGGCGACGTCGTGGTAGTCCATCTGTTGCTGGGCAAGGCCCTCGTCGTTGCACTCCACGTCGCCGCCGGTTCCGCAGTAGTTCGAGGTGAACCGGTAGTCGTAGAGCAGCCGGGTTGTCAGCCGCAGCTTGCCACCGGCCAGGTCCAAGGCGTCCACGTCGATGTAGTGGTACTGGACTCCCTTGGTGGTGAAGAAGACCAGCCCACCGATGCGGGTCTTGTAGGGCTTGGACTCGCCGTTGTACTTGTAGACCGATCCGATGACGCCGAAGCCGAAGCCCTCGTCGCTGTTGTAGTTGACGGCGGGGATGCCACCCCAGCCCCACTTCTTCTTCTGCCAGGCCTCGAGCTTGGGCTCTTCGGGCAGGTCGGTGGGTGCCTCGACCGCCGCGACGGGCTCGGTGCAGCCTTCGGCCTGGACCTCGGCGGGCGCGGCGTCATCGGCGGGCGCTTCGGCTTCTGTGGGTGCGGCGTCCTCGCTGGGCTCCTCGGCCTGGCTGGCTTCCGCGTCCTCTGCAGCTGGCTCTGCGGCCTCTCCGTCCGTGGCCGGCTCTGTCGTGGGCTCGTCGGCCTGGGCTTCGGCCTCTGCTGGTGCCTGTTCGGTGCTCGCTTCGTCGGTGGATGCCTCCTGGGCGTGGAGAGGAAGGGCGAGGGCGAGGAGCGGCAGGAGGGAACAGGGCATGGCGACTCCATGGGCGAGGGCGGATCTCGGCTCTCGGGCCCCACGAGTCTGCCAGCTTCGCCCGGTTATGGCCACCAGGCATGCTGGCGCCGGTTACTGCGCAGGCATCAAGGAGGCATCCCACCATGCTCAGCTTCGATCCTTCCGCCATCACCCCGTCGTGGGCGCTGGTCTCGCTGCTCGGCGCCTCGCTCCTCCTGGCCCCCGGCGCGCAGGCCTGGGACGATCACAGCCTGACGGGTCGTCCGGCCCTGGCGGCGATGCCCGAGGTGACGGACTTCCCTCTCGTTCAGGTCGAGACGCTCCAGCAGTTCCTCGAGGCAGAGCAGGAGGGCTTGGTCCAGCTTCTGGCGGACGAAGAGGTCTGGGCCCTGGCCAGCGTGCCGAACTACCCAGCGCGCCCGGCCGAGCTGGCGTTCGAGGCTGGTGGCGATGGAGAAGCCCTGAGGGGACGTCTGCTCGAGTCCCTGCGCATGGCGCCCGATGTCAAGTTGGCTCTCTACGAAAAGGCGCCGTTCGGCACCGAGGCACCCGTCGATGGCGGGATGCCCTGGGCAGATGTCACCACCTTGTCCGACCCCGGCGTCCTGGGTCACGCCACCCTGCTGCCGCTGACACCGGGGGACACGATCACCGCCCTCGAGGTCGTGGTCGCGGCCTGCGACGAACCCGACTACGGCTTCGATCTCGGCACGTGGGAGGACAACGACACCGAATGGGGTCCCCGCTACGGCATGGGCGAACAGCCCTTCGGCGATCCCACCAAGGAGTTCTCCTCGCAGGCCCCTTGGCACATGGGCTTCTACCAAGAAGCGGACATCATCTACAGCCTGGCCAGCTTCCTGGGACGCACCTACCCGGAGGTCCGGGTCCACCAGTTCCAGAGCCTGGCGCGCTACGCTTTCGAGAGCGGCCACGACTACTGGGGTTGGCGCTTCACCGGTTGGGCGCTGCACTACGTGCAGGATCTGACCATGCCCTACCACGCCAGGGTGCTCCCAGGGGTCAGCGTGAGCAGCATGCTCTGGATCAACACCCTCAGCGTCGTGGGCATCGGTGGCCCCGCCGACGACGCGCTGCGGCTGGTGTCCAACCGCCACATGGTCCTCGAGCACTACGTCCGCGAGGTCATCGAGGACGCCCTCTCCAGTGGTGGCGAACACCCCTTCGAAGCGGCACTGACCGATACCACGGCCGAAGCCCGCTTCGGCGCCTACGGCGAGGGCTACCTGCGGCACACCCTGTCGGCTGAATCCGTCGGTCGCTCCGATGCCCTCGCCGCGTCCCTCGAGGACCTGATGCCCAAGCGGTTCGTGGATGATCCCTCCTACATCGTGGATGAGACAGAACCCGACCTGAACGTCTTGGTCGAGGTGCGCAAGGACCGACCCGACAGCGAGGCTGCGCTGCACGACGCCTTCGCGCCCCTGCTGACCTCCTTCGGCACCCACACCCGCCTGTTCGTCCGCTCGGTGCGCGAGGACATGCCCATGCCCGAGCCGCCGCCCGAGCCCGAGCCCACCAAGCAGCCCGTCGAGGGCGAAGATGCGGTCGAGGTCGACACGGTCCCCGACGAGTAATCTAGTAGTCCAGCTCGAGCTGAGCCCCAGCGGTCCAGAGCTGGCCGCCGACCGGGACCGAGGTCATGCCGTTGTCGTCGACATCGACGGGGTAGCCAGCCGTGGGCTGGCCCAGCCACTTGCGCTCCAAGCTGCCGCTGCCCAGCTTGTGGAACTGGAAGAAGGTGCTCCAGCGAGCGATGTCGGCCAGCTGGAAAGGATCGCGATGTTCGAGCTGGATGCCGCCCGCTACCACCAGGCGGCTGGCGTCCAGGATGGCGGTGTACTCGGACTGGCTGACCAACGGTGTGGGCTCGATGCCGCCGCCCCCACGCAGACGAAACTGGAGGTAGCGAGCCGCGTTGTTCAGCTCGATGGGGGGCAGGGAGATCTCGCCGCCGAAGCGGGGGGACCAGGTGTTGCGCCACTCGAAGTGGGTGACGTTGCCTTCGTGGATGTCCTCGTCGGGGATGTCGAACAGCGGGCTGTCCAGGTGGGCGTAGACCACCTCTGTCACGTTGATCTCCATCTCCGACCAGCGAGTGCGCGCGACCTCGCCGTACACCGAGAACCACTCCACCGGGGTGATCGCCCCGCCGAAGACCAGCTGCTGGGGCACGTAGTGATCGTAGACGCCGAGCTCGGCCAGCAACATGATGGGCAGGACGATGTCGTCCAGGTTACCGATGTCTTCGATGTTGACGTTGGCCTGGACGTCTGCGGTGACCTCGACCGGCAAGCCCGTGCTGCCCCGCCACGCGCCCGCCAGCTGCAGCCAGGACAGGAAGGGCATGAGCTCGCCCGGTTGCCAGTGGAAGGAGAGCATGGGTGCGAAGTCGGTGACGAGGTCCAGGCTCATGTCGTGGACATCGACCGTGATGTCGGTGACCAGATCTTCCACTTCTTCCTGGCCCTCACCCGCTCCTTCGACGGTAAAGTCGATGGTGGCGGTGATGTTGTAGCGCGCGCGAGGGACGATGCGAACCCCACCGCCGACGGAGAGACCCGGGATCTGCTCCCAGCCGAAGCCAACGGCGAAGCCGTAGCGCTGCAA
>CAZVHW010000409.1:0-7391 GCA_964626835.1 uncultured Enterobacterales bacterium | reverse complement strand
TCTTGTTGGTTTTGCCCGAGCGGATGCGCTTGTTGAGGGTGTCGCTGGAGTCGTCCAGCTCGACCGCGAAGCCCAGGCCCCGCAGCTCGGCGGTGACTTGGCGGGCGTAGCCGTGGTGGTCGCTGGCGATGGGCAGCACGCGGACCTGGACGGGGGCGAGCCAGAGGGGGAAGGCCCCACCGAACTCTTCGATGAGCAGGCCGAAGAAGCGCTCGAAGCTGCCCTGGATGGCCCTATGGATCATGACGGGGCGCTTGCGCTCGCCGTCGGCGTCCACGTAGGTGAGGTCGAAGCGCTCGGGCAGGTTGAAGTCGAGCTGGATGGTCCCGCCCTGCCACTCGCGGCCCAGGCTGTCGCGGATGACGAAGTCGATCTTGGGGCCGTAGAAGGTCGCGTCGCCTTCTTCCACGTAGTACTTGCCGGCCGCCCGCTTCTCGAGAGCAAGCCGCAGGCCGTCTTCGGCCAGATTCCAGATGGCGTCGTCGCCGATGCGTTTTTCGCCGCGGGTCTTCAGGCCCACCATGTACTCGAAGCCGAAGGTCTCGAGCACGTGGCAGCAGAAGTCGAAGACCCCCAGCACCTCTGCGGGGTACTGCTCTGGGGTGCAGAAGATGTGGGCGTCGTCCTGGGTGAAGCAGCGCACTCGCAGCATGCCGTGCAGGGTGCCCGCCCGCTCGTAGCGGTAGACCGTGCCGAACTCGAAGTTGCGGACGGGCAGGTCGCGGTAGGACTTGGAGCCCACGTTGAAGAGCATGACGTGGCCCGGGCAGTTCATGGGCTTGAGGCCGTAGTTGCCCAGCCCTTCGCTGCCTTTGCCGCCCTCGCCCCTCTCGAGCATGCCCTGGTCCAGCTCGTCGAGGCTGTAGACCATGAACATGTTCTCGCGGTAGTTGTCGATGTGGCCGCTGGTGTGCCAGGCGTCGGTCTTGAGGATGTGGGGCGTGAGCAGCGGCTGGTAGGGCTTGTCGGCGTGGCCGTAGGTGCCGTCTACGTGTAGCTGCCACATCCAGCGTTTCATCTTCTCGACGATCAGGGCACCCTTGGGCAGGTAGAACGGCAGGCCCGGGCCTGCCAGCTCGGGGAAGTGGAACAGCTCGAGCTGCTTGCCCAGCACGCGGTGGTCGCGCTTGCGGGCTTCTTCGACCCTTCGCATGTAGTCGGTGAGCTCTTCTCTGGTTTCCCACGCGGTGCCGTAGATGCGCTGCAGCTGCTCGCGGTTTTCGTCGCCTTTCCAGTAGGCGCCGGAGACCGAGGTGAGGTTGAAGTGCTGGATGTCGATGGTGGATCCCACGTGGGGGCCCGCGCAGAGATCGACGAACTCACCGCTCGTGTACAAGGTGATGCTGCCGTCCTCGAGGGTCTCGACATGCTCGGCCTTGAGGGTCTCGCCCTGGCTGCGGAACAGCTCGAGGGCGTCGGCCTTGGAGATCTCGCTCCGCTCGAACTTCGCCTTCTGCTTCTTGCGCAGCTTGATCATCTCCTTCTTGATGGCCTTGAGGTCCTTGTTGGAGAACCGATGCTCGGTGTCGAAGTCGTAGAAGAAGCCGTCCCTCACCGGGGGGCCGAAGCCCAGCTTGGTGCCCGGGAACAGGCTCTGCACGGCCTGGGCCATGAGGTGGGCGGCGCTGTGGCGCAGCCGATAGAGACGCTGTTCTTTTTCGCTCTGCTCGGACCGCTTGGCGATGATGGGCATGGGGCCCTCCGTGGTGGAACCAGGGCCCCTGCTCTTAGCCGCTCCCGGGTGGGATCGCGACGGTGGAGGTCTACTCCTCCGGAGTTAGTCCCAGTGCCATGCGCAGGTTTGCCAGCAGCGAGTGGTTCACGCGATGGGCGGCGATCACGCAGTGGTGGTCGGTGCTTTCGCGTACGCGGCCGGCGAGGGTGATGAAGAAACCCAGCGGCAGCTGCAGGTGGAGCGTGATGCGCTGCATGATCTCGAGGGAACGCTCCGGGCCCGTGACGAAGTAGGCGTGGCTGCCTTCCAGCCTCGTGCATGTCCGGAGGAGGGCCCTATCGGGGAAGTGCAGGAGGACCTGGAGGGGATCGCCCGAGCCGAGCTGAGGCACGACGCGCTGGGTGTGGGCAGGGATCGGGCCCGAGGGTGCCTCGGAGTCCGGTCGCCGATGTCGATCGGGGCGCACGGCAGCGGAGCTGCGCTTGTCCAGGGGCGTGGTCCGAGGGGATTCCCCTCCCGCCGAGAACTCGCTGAGAGGCCCTCTTCGCTTGCGTCGGACCCTCCGCCCGCCGTTGTCTCGAGTGGTCCGTGGATGGCTCACCGATCTGCCTGCCCGGGTAGGCCGCTTCGCTGCTTTCTGGGTGGTGGAGGGGTCTTCTGGCGTGTGCTCCGGGTTCAGGCGCCAGAAGACCTCCTGGAGCCGTCGAGCGCGCTCTGGTGTGGAGGCGTCATAGGCCGCGTGGTGAAGATAGCCGTGTTTGACACCCGAGGTGCGCCCCACCTGGACCTCACGGATTCGCACCTCGAGATCGACGTTGTGGCCGTACCCGCGCAGGTCGATGCGCATCTCGTAGCGCTCGCCCACGCCGAGCTGCTCGCCACACCAGAAGGCGATCTCGTCGCGGCCGAGCATCCACACCTCTCCCTCGCGTAGCCCCTGGTCGCCTCGGACCGTCAGCGGCAGGGGACGGCGGGCCTTGCCAACGGACTTCTGGGGCGCTGGGTCGGGGGTGGCTCCACGCATCGCGGAGCTGCGTTTTTGGGAAGACACGAATCCTCTCCTGTTCGTGGACAGCTTACTACGAACTCAGGATTATTCACCACCCAATATCAGGGAAAACCTGACATCGCTCCCCTCGGCAGCCCTTTTGCTCCCCGATGGCGGCTCGCAGGGTCGCCGGCAGCGAGAGGTTCAGGTGTCGGGCGGCGATAATACCTCGGCGGGCGGTGCTTTCTCGCACGTAGCCCTGTAGCGATGCGAACTGGCCCTGGGGCAGCAGCAGGTGCAGGGCCACCGTCTGTCGGCCTTCGAGGGCCCGCTCGGGCGCGGTGAAGAAGAAGCCGTCTCCACACTGGAGCAGCAGGTCGACGCGTAGGGCCTCCACCGACGGGAAGCGCAGCAGGACCGACACGGGGCTCCCAGGGCCCAGCTCCGGCACGACGCGGTGTGCGCGCTCGACGGGAGGTTCGATGGGTTGGGTCGCGCCGTGTCGACGAACTGGGATTGTCCGCTACGTGTGGACTTGCTGCCAGATCTCAGGTCCGATGGAGGAGAAGATCTCGGTCCTTCGCAATTGTCAGGTCAAACTAGGGGATCTACCCAGAAAAAATTGGTACAAATCCCGTGCTCTCACTCGAGTCCAGGAAGTCCTGGAGGATGACGGCCGCCGCTGCCTGGTCGATGCGCTGCTTGCGTTTCTTGCGGCTCATGTCCTGGGCCAGCAGGCGGCGCTCGGCTTCGACGGAGCTGAAACGTTCGTCGTGGTAGGCCAGGGGCAGGCACGTCGCTTCGGCCAGGGCGTCGCCTACCTGGCGCGCCAGGCGGGTGGAGCGGGTCTCGGCACCATCCAGCGCCAGGGGTAGGCCCACCACCAGGCCCACGATTCCCTGCTCGGCCACGATGGGGAGCAGGGCTGCGACATCCTTCTTCACGCCCTTGCGAGCCAACGTGGTCAGCGGCCGCGCGAGCATGCGTAGGGGATCGCAGACGGCGAGTCCGATGGTCTTGGTGCCGACGTCGAGGGCGATCAGGCGTCCAGGGGGCTTGGCGCTCATGGCCGCGGAACATAGCATGGCCTGGGCCGACAGACGTCGCCCTCGTGGAGGTGTTCCATGCCCAACGCTCCATCCCTCGCCGAGGTGGAGATCCTGTCCCAGGGCGACGAGATCGTCCAGGGGCTCACCGTGGACAGCAACGCTGCGGAGATCGCCCAGGCCGTGACCTCGCTGGGCTTGCCCGTCGGGCGACACGGCTCGGTCGGAGACGATCCCGCAGCCATCGCCGCGCTGCTGTTCGAGGCCTCGGAGCGCGCCACGGAGATCATCTGCACCGGCGGTCTCGGGCCCACCGACGACGACCACACCGCCGATGCCGCCGCGCTCGCTTTCGGGCGGCCCCTGGTGGAGGATCCCAGCGCCTTGGCGCAGGTGCGGGCGCGGTACTCGGCCTTTGGGAAGGACCTGGACGTGACGGGCCGGCGCCAGGCGCGCATCCCCGCCGGAGCACGCGTGCTCGAGAACCGCTGGGGCACGGCCCCTGGCTTCGTCCTGGAGGCCTGGCCCGCGCGGCTGTGGTTCCTACCTGGCGTGCCGCGGGAGATGAGGAAGATGTTGGCCCACCACGTGCTCCCGGCGCTCGAGGCGCGCTACCCGGGCGGGACCCTTGGACGTCTGGTCACGGTTCGCTGCATCGGCCTGGCGGAGAGCCGCGCGCAGCTTCGTTTGCGGGGCATGACGGTGCCGGGTGTGCGCATCGGGTTCCGGGCCGAGTTGCCCGAGGTACAGGTCAAGCTGCGCTTCGATCGCAGCGTCGAACCCGAAGCCGTGGATCTCTACGTGGCCGAGGTCCTCGTTCGCCTGGGATCCGCGGTGTTCGTGGTGGAAGACAGCGCGGTGCCCGGGAGTGGCGGCAGTATCGAGGAGGTGGTCGGCCGGGCCCTGCTGGCCAAGGGCGAGACCGTGGCTACGGCGGAAAGCTGCACCGCGGGCCGCCTGGCGGCGGCGCTCACGCGCAAGCCAGGATCGTCAGCTTGGATGCTCGAGGGGGCGGTGGTCTACTCGAACGAGGCCAAGGAGCGCCTCGGCGGCGTACCCCACGACCTGCTCGTGGAGCACGGCGCCGTGAGCGAGCCCGTGGCACGGGCCCTGGCGGAGGGCATCAGGGACTGCTCCGGTGCCACCTGGGGGCTGGCGACCACAGGCATCGCCGGCCCGAGCGGTGGCAGCGAGGAAAAGCCGGTGGGCACGGTGCATGTCGCCGTGGCTGGGCCGGATGGGACGCACCACCGTCAGCTCCGCCTGCCGGGCGCCCGCGTGCAGGTCATGCAGCGGGCGGTGGCGGGGGTGCTGATGCTGTTGTGGAGGCAGCTCGGGTCCTAGCTCAGGGGCACCCTTGGGCCACCGCGGAGCTGTCGAACTCGATCTCCGGACAGTCCACCACCGTAGTGGTGGTGCCGTTGACCTGCACCACGGCGCCGGCTTCCTGGTAGACGGTGGTCAGGCTGCCGTTGATGGTGACCGCGGAGCCAGCCTTGACCCAGGCCGTGACCTCGCTGCCGTTCGCCGTGAGCATGCAGCCCGACTCGACGTAGTAGGTGCCCGAGCTGGCGCTGGCCGTGCCGGTAGCGCCTTCGCACAGCCACAGCTCGAGGCCCGTGTTGCTCCAGCTGCCCACACCTTGGCCTAGCTCGACGCCGGCGGGCAAGGTGACGCTGCAGGGATCCGTGTCGGCGTCGCTGTCGGCATCGCTGTCGGCGTCGGCGTCCGTGTCGCCGTCGGTGTCGCCATCGGCATCCGTGTCCGTGTCCGTGTCCGTGTCGCCTTCTGGTTGCGAGTCTACCGGCGTGTTGCTGTCGATCGCGACACCTCCCTTGGTGCAGGCGGGAGCCAGAAGCAGGGCGGCGATGGTGAACGACGGGCGACGAGCCATCGAGAACCTCCAATCTTGGGCTATCCCATCTGGGCCCGCGGGCATCACTCCGCCGTGTACCGGCGCTCCGTCCGGGCGATGGGCTCACCGTCGATGGTGGCCTCGACCATCAGCGTGGCGTCCTGGCCCAAGCCTTCGATCTCGATGATGCCAGCGTCGTGCAGGCCCCAGCCTGCGGTCAGCTCGAGCTCCCCGGTCGCGACGATGTCGGCCTGGTCGAGGTCTTCATCGAAGCTCCCCCATGCCCAGCGCAGGACGACCAGGCTCTCCCTCATGGCGGAGCCGTCGCCACCCCTGGCCAGCTGCACGTTCACGTCGAGGCTCTGGCCCCCCTGCAGGATCTGGCCCGGAAGCCCCGAGAGCACCACGGCGTCGGCGGCGTTGGCCATGGGAAGGCTGTCTTCGTCGAGCAGGCCGAAGTCCTTGGCGCGCCTGTGGTAGGTGACCAGCCCGTTGCGCTCCCACTCCACGTCGGTCAGCTGGGTGAAGACATGGCCCGCGATGCGTGGGCGGCTGCGCACGGCGTTCAGCCATCCCATGAGGTGTTGGGCGATGTCGGCGCCCTCGAGATCCACGGTCTCGTAGCAGCCTGCCCCCGCGAACTCCGACAGCAGCAGGGGCTGGCCTTGATGGGTCCAGCCGTCGCAGTACAGCTCGTCTCCGCCGATGACGCTGCCCTCCACGACCTCCGTCAGGTGCTGGTCGATCTCGTCCCAGTCGTCACTGTAGTAGTGCCAGGAGGTGAAGTCGGGATCGAGGTGATCGAACACCCCGGTGAGCACGTCGGTGGTGGACTCGTCCTCGATCCAGCGGGTGGGGTCCAACTCGCGGGCGAAGTCCAGGCTGTCCAGCACCCAGCCCTGCAGCTCGTCGTCGCTGCAGATGTCGCTGGGCTCGAGCAGCCCCCAGGCCTCGTTGAACAGCACCCAGCTCACCAGGGAAGGGTGGTTGTGCTCCCTGCGCCACGCCTCTTCGAGGTCCTGGGCCCAGTAGTCACGGTAGGGAGTTCCCGGTACGTTCTCGAGGAAGGTGTAGGGCGAGGGGATGTCCTGCATGACCAGCAGGCCCATGCGGTCGGCGTGCCAGAGCTTGCGGGGCTCGGGGTGCATGATGTGCATCCGCAGCAGGTTGAAGCCCAGGTTCTTGGCCAACTCGAGGTCGTCCACCAGGGCTTGCTCGTCCGGGTAGGTCAGCAGGCCTTCGGGGTGGTAGTTCTGGTCGAGCACACCGCGCAGGTAGATCGGCTCACCGTTCAGCATGAAGACCTGGTACTGGTCTTCGGTGGGCACGCCGTCGTCGGGGCCGTGGCCCGGCGCCCAGTCCAGTCCCAGGCCGCGCACGCCGAAGGATGCGTGGACCTCGTCGTCGCCAAGCTGGAGGGTGACCTCGTACATGGCGGGATCGGCGGGGGACCAGAGCGCGGGGCCGTCGTGCTCGGGGAACAGCGCGGTGAGATCGAAGCTCAGCTCGTCTGCCACGGGGTTTTCCCAGGTGGCGGTTCCACCCCTGGGATCCTCGATCTCCAGCTCGATGGTCGTCTGCGCGCCTTCCACTTCCAACCGCAGGTCCACCTCGCCGGTCTCCCAGTCTGGGAAGAACCAGACAGCCGCGATCCAGTCCGCGGGTCGACCCTCGAGGTACACGGTCTGCCAGATCCCGCTCGAGCGGGTGTACCAGGCGCCCCCCTGCTTGCCGATGAGGATGTCGGGCTCGTCCTCGCTGGGATCCTCCACCCTCACCACCAGGCTGTTGAACCCCGGGCGCAGCGCCTCGGTCAGCTCCAGCTCG
>CAZVHW010000408.1:0-7396 GCA_964626835.1 uncultured Enterobacterales bacterium | reverse complement strand
ACCGCCACGTCCATCTGTTTGGGATGGGCCAGGCCCAGGTTGTCCAGCGCCGTGGCCAGTTCGGTCTCGGGCAGCTTGCCCAGCTCGGCTTCGGAGACCGCGGCGTTCAGCTCGTTGATGGATTCGTCGCACAGCCCGGCCTGCATGGCATCCACCCCGCGGTCGTTGTGCTCGTAGAAGGCGTCCTCGTGGGTGTTGACCGCGGCCAGCTCCATGGCGCCCGAGCACGCGAGCAGAGAGGCTATGCCGACGACGGAGAGGATCCTGGTGCGCCACTTCATGGCTGGCTCCTGGTGGGGGCGCGAAGCTGCGCCCTGGGGGGACATGTCGCCTATCCATCTCCCGCCTTCTTCGCCTGGACAAGCCTCGGGGCTGGTCAGACGGGGGCCGCTGGCGGTACTCTGTCGGCCTGCACGCGAGGTCCCTTGGCACGTTCGCCTGCGCACCCCGGTATTACACGACGCACCTTCGTGGTGCGCGGGGGCCTCGTGGTGCTCGCCGTCGTCTCGGGGCTCCCCCTGACGGGCAGTGCAGCCGAAGAAGGTGCTCTTCTTTCCACCCTCTACCTCGTCTACGATCCCAAGCGGTGTCAGGGGTGCGGCACGTGCATGATGGCTTGCTCCACGGCTCAGCACGGCGTGAGCAACCCGGGCCTGGCGCGCATCCAGCTGTGGCTCGACCCCTTCGGTACCTATCCGGAAGACCTCTCGCTGGCGGTCTGCCGGCAGTGCGTGCAGCCGGCGTGCGTGGCCATCTGCCCTGTGGGTGCGGCGTACGTCGACCCCGACGCGGGCGGAGTTCGGCGCGTGGACGTCGCTCGTTGTGTCGGCTGCGGCGCATGCCAGAAGGCCTGCCAGCACCAGCCCAGCCGCATGGGCTGGGATCCGTTTTCCCGCAAGGCCACCAAGTGTGACCTCTGCGCCGGCGCAGCACACTGGGACCGCGGCGGCGACCCGTTGCCCCGTCCCGCCTGCGTGGCCCTGTGTCCCCTCGGCGCCCTCACCATCGTCACCGAACCTCCCCACCAGGAGCGTGTTGGGGGCTACGAGGTCAAGCTGAGGGGCAAGACCTGGAAGACCCTGGGCTACGACGATTCATGAACCGAGGCGAACCGTGAACGAACCCTCCCTGCCTTCGCCCGACGCCCGGCTCGCCCAGCGGTTGCTGGGGGCGGTGGCCTACGACGAGCGCTTCGTCGGGTACAGACTGAGCCGCCGTCTGGGAGTTCACCCGGTGGATCTGTACGGCGTGGTGGATCTGCTGGCCTTGTTGTCGCTCCCTCACCCCCGGGTTCACCTGGTGCGCTTGGCAGACTGGGTGGCGAGGGTGGTGGGCGACGAGGTGCTCGCGGAGCACATCGCGGTCATCGAGCGAGGTCCAGGAAGCGAGCGGGACCGTCACGTCGCGCTCGGGCATCTGGTCGAGGAGCGCCTGTTGCAGGCGGCCAGCACCATCGAACCGGGGCAGGTGTAGCCATGTCTGGGCTCGCTGGGCACATCCTCGTTCTCGACCTCGACCGGCACGAACATCGGGTGGTCGCCACCACGGCCTATTCCCAGTGGGGTGGTGGACACGCGCTGGGCACGGCGCTGTTCTGGCACCTGGTCGACAACCCCGCCATCTCGGGCTTCAGTCCGCGCAACGTCGTCACCATCGCCACCTCGCCGCTGACAGGCACCGCAGCGGGAGGAGCCGGTGCCCGCTGCGAGATTCAGGGCATCGGCGTGCACAGCTCGCCCGTCGAGTGGTTCACCCGCAGCAACCTGGGGGGGCGCTTCGGGGCCATGCTCAAGTACGCGGGTTGGGACGCCGTCGCCATCGTGGGCGCTTCGTCCGAGCCGGTCTGGGTCGACATCCGAGATCAGCAGGTGCGCTTCCGCTCCGCCGAGGGCCTCTGGGGTGAGGATACCTGGCGCACTCAGCAGCTCGTCTGGGAGGACGTCGTCGGCGTCGACGACTTCCACGCCTGGCATGAGCTCGATCCCGAGAGCAAGGCCCGCACCAGTCAGCGTCCGGCGGTGCTCTGCATCGGGCCCGCGGGCGAGAACAAGACCCGCGTGGCCGCCCTGATCCACGACGCGGGCAATGCCGCTGGCCAAGGAGGCTTCGGGGGTGTGTGGGGCGCCAAGGGCCTCAAGGCCATCAGCGTCATCGGCTCGGGCTCCGTCCCCATCGCCGATCCCCAGGCACTGCTCGAGGCGCGGGCCTGGGCTCAGCGCGAGTACGCCCATCCCATCCACGAAGGAGCCGAAGTCCCCTCGTTCCCGCCGTCGCCCGTGGGCTTCGGCCTGCCGGTGCACCAGGGCGTGTTGTGGAAACCCCAGGATGGCAAGCGGCGCCCCGTGGCCTGTGTCGGCTGCCACGCCGGCTGCCGGGGGCACGTGGACACGGGTGTCGGCAACGACTCAACCTGCATGGAGAGCGCCTTCTACGCTCCCTACGACCTTCGGAAGCACAGCTCGAAGATCCTGAAGCGCATCGCGGCCAGGGCCAAGAAGAAGAACCCCATCATGGAGGACGGCCTGCTGCTCGCCTTTGGGCGCATGAAGGCCGGCTACCAGGCGGCCGACAGCTGCCAGAAGCTTGGCATCAACGCGGCAGAGCTGTTCATCGGCCTGCCCTGGATCCAGTCCCTCGTCGCCCGGGGCGTGCTGGGCCCTGGGGCCGCGATCCACACGGACTTGCCGGTGGAGGACTTCGGGGGCGGCGCCTTCATCGAGGCCTACATGCACGCCATCGCGACGCGCACCGACATCGGCGAGGCGCTGGCCGAGGGTTGCTTCCGGGCTGCTGCGGCTTGGGGGCGCCAGGAGCACGACCTGTCGGATGGCTCCCTGCGCTACGCCTACTGGGGGCTACCCGAGCACGGCTACGATCCCCGCGCCGAGGTGGAGTGGGGCTACGGCAGCGTTCTGGGGGATCGAGACATCAACGAGCACGGCTTCAACGTGTTGTTCTGGTACCCCACGGTGGCGACCTATCTGGGCCAGGAGCCCGCCATCTCGGCCGAGCAAGCCGTGGGCATCGTGGCTGGCAAGATCGATGGCGACCCCGACTGGCTCGACTTCTCCGAGAGCGGCATCTACTCCGACGGGATGGCTCGGTTGGTCTCTTGGCACAGGCACTACAGCCGCTTCTGGAAGCAGAGCATGTTGTTCTGCGACTGGAAGTTCCCCGACTTCCTGAGCTGGCACCGCCCCGATGCCACCGGCAGCACGCCGGAAGCCGAGCCCCGCTACGTCCGTGCCGTCACCGGGAGCGAGCTTTCCTTCGCCGATGGCGTGAACCTGGGGCGCAAGGTCTGGAACATCGACAACGCCATCTGGACCCTCCAGGGTCGGCACCGGGACATGGTGCGCTTCGCCCCGTACATCTACACCCAGCCCTTCGCCGGTACCGGGCCCACCTCGCTCTACATCATGCCGGGCCGGCGGGACGGGCAGTGGGAGTGGATGCCGGTGCACGGCCGCTTCCTGGACGAGGAACGGTTCGAAGACTGGAAGACACGCTTCTACGAGATCGAGGGCTGGGACCCGGCCACCGGGCACCCCACCCGGGCCACGCTCCACGAGCTCGGCCTGGACCACCTGGTGGAGCGGTTGATCCAGGCGGGCAAGCTCGAGGACGATGGTCCGGCCCCCGAGGACGTCAGCGACGAGGTATCCCCGGGATGAGCGGGAAGGAATCGTGATCGGTGCCCTCGCCCTCTTGTGCGCCACCTCGCTGGCCTCGCAGATCCATCTCGAGTCCGCCTCCTTGGACAGGGTGCTGGAGCGGACCACCACCATCCTCGTGGTTCATCCCGCCCAGCCTGCCCTCGAGGAGCGCACCCGCAGCGCCGAAGAGGGGGGGCCCTGCTTCTACCGGGTGCAGCGGCACGTGGTGGACGTGATCGTGCTCGACGGCGGCACGGGGCTCGAGCCTGGGGCGGTCCTCGAGATCGCCTCGGGAAACCTGAACACCACCTGCGCCATGCAGCAGACCATGGCCGACGGCATGCCCGTTCCGTCGCCCATCCTCGATGGGTATCAGCCGAGCAGGCATCCCCCGGCCGACGGTCGGCGAATCGTCTACCTGCGCCAGGGGCCCTTCGACGAGCTGGCCTATGCCATGACCAACGCCTGGGATCCGGAGAGCGAGCTCGAGGGTCTGATGGCGAAGCTGGCGGCTCGCGAGACCGAGGACTGATCGCTTGTCATCGGCGGCGCCGCGGCTATGCTTCCCGGCGGCGAGGTGACCGCATGCCCATGTACGAGTACCGCTGCCTGGACTGCGAAGAGGAGTTCGAGGAATTGGTGCGCTCCGTCGACGAAGAGGTGGAGTGCCCCGAGTGCGACTCCGAGAGCGTGCAGCGCAAGATGTCCACCTTCGCCATGAAGACCGGCGGACGCACCGTGGCCGACTTGCCGCCACCCAGTCGCGGTGGTGGCGGCAAGTGCGGCGGCTGCGCGGGCGGGAACTGCGCGACCTGCTAGCCCTCCAACACCTTCCCCAAGTCCAAGCCTACCGATTTCAGCGACGCCACCGCCTGGGCCATGCCCATGCCCAGGAACGACATGTCGCCGCTGATCACGGTGGCCTGCTGCACGCTGTCGGAGAACGCGGCAGCCATGCGAGGTAGGGACTCGGTCAGGGCGATCTCCTGCAGGCGGGCGGCCGAGACCTGGTCCAGCGCAGCTCGCTCGAGGCGCTTCACCTCGGCGACGGCCGCGCCTTCCTCCCGCTGGGCCTGGGCCCGCAGCTTCGCGGTCTCGACCCCGGCTTCGGCCAGCATGCGCTCGCGCTGGGCGCGCGCCTCGGCCTCCATCTTGACCCGGCCGGCGCGCGCTTCGGCTTCGATCTGGTCGCGTTGGGCGCGCGCCTCGACTCCGAATTGCGTTCGCGCGACTTCTGCCTCGGCGTTCCGCTGCTCGAAGGCGAGCGCCGCCTCCTGGGCAGCGCGCTTGATGGTCGCGTCGCTCTCCTGCGTGAGACGCTTCAGCTGCTGCAGGTGGGCCAGCCGCTGTCGCGCCCGCTCCCGCTCGGCCTCGAGGCGCGCCTCCTCTATCGTCATCAGCTCGCGGCGCTGCTGCTCCTTGGCGCGCGCTTGCTCGGCCTCGATGAGGGCGCGCTCCTGCACCACCTCTGCCTTGGCCCGCACCGCCTCGAGGGCCAGTCCCTCGCGGTACGGTGCCTGCAGCCTCGAGAAGACCTCCTCCGAGAGGATCCTCACGTCCTGCACCTCGATGGTGTCGATGACCACGCCCCAGCCCTGGTCCGTGCCGTCCTGGGGCTGTCCACTGCCCTGGACCACCGGGGCCACCTCGGACATCAGCTCGGTCGCCAAGGCGTCCTTGCGGCGGATCTGGCAGTCGTCGAGGGAGAGATTGGCTACCAGCCGGCGGGTGGCGCCGGTGAACATCTCGCGAAGGATCTCGTGGTAGTCCGATGGCCGCTCGAGGTTGAGCATGCGGTAGGCGATCTCGGGCTCCACCACTCGGAAGACCGCGAGGCCCGTGACCCGCACGCCGGTTTTTTCTCTGGTGACCTGGTCGGCCGTGAACTGCAGCCGGTGGACGCTGGTGTCCACCAAGGCCACCGCGTCGCCAGGGCGCTTGAAGCAGGTGCCTCCTTGTTGTGAGCGGATCACGCGCCCGTTGCGGATGAGGAGCAGTCGTTCGTGGGGGGCGGCGGTCACGAGGCCCCACCTGGGGATTCTGGACTTCATGGGTTCTCCTTGGGTTGTCGGGGGTGCGACCTACAGGGGAGCAGGAAGTGTGCCGGAACGGGACAAGCTGCCATCTGACCCGATGTGTTCCATTTTGGTGTAGCATTGTTGAGCACCGATCCAAACTGGATCACTCTGTCGAGGACCTCATGGCTCCATCCCCCGAGCTCGAGCGGCTGGAAGAGCGCCTGGCCGAACAGGAGATAGAGCTCGATGGCGTGCTGCAGCGCGTGATCGAGGAGACCGCAGGGCGGCTCGGCGCGGACCGAGCCACGCTGTACCTGGTCGACCATGCCCGACAGCAGCTCGTGAGCCGGGTCTCCATCCTTCACGAGATCACCGAGATCCGTCTACGGCTGGGCGAAGGCGTGGCCGGCTGGGTGGCTCGGAGCGGCAAGCCCGTCCACGTTCCCCGCGGCAGGCTGGATGCCCGCTTCGCGGCCCGCTTCGACGCCGCAACCGGCTACCGCACCGAGCATCAGCTCGCCGTCCCCGTGTTCCACGAAAGCGGCGACGTCTTGGGGGTCCTCCAGGTCCTGAACCGGAAGGAGGGCGAGTTCGGCCCCCAGGACGAACAGGCCCTGGAAGAGCTTGCGGCCCAGGTGGGAGGGCTGCTGCAGACCTCCAGTCTCGGGGCCCAGCTCACCCCCGACCAGCAGCAGCCCCTGGCGTTCCACTTCAACCGAATCGTGGGCGCTTCACCCGTCATGCGACAGGTCTACGGACGGGTCACCAGGGCGGCAGCGACCGAAGCCACCGTGCTGTTGCGGGGTGAGACCGGCACGGGCAAGGACCTGGTCGCCCGGGCCGTACACTTCAACTCCGCCCGCGCCGCAGGCCCCCTGGTGAAGGTGGACTGCGCGGCGCTGCCCGAGAGCCTGGTCGAAAACGAGCTGTTCGGCCACGAGCGTGGTGCGTTCACGGGTGCCGAACGGCGCGCCGAGGGCAAGGTCGCCGCGGCCCGCGGTGGCACGCTCTTCTTGGACGAGGTGGCAGAGTTGCCGCTGGCCCTGCAGGGCAAGCTGCTCCGGCTGGTCCAGGAGCAGACCTACTTTCGGGTCGGTGGTACCCGAGCCGAGCAGGCCGACGTGCGCTTCCTCTGCGCCACCCATCGAGACCTCGAGCGGGCGGTGGCCGCCGGGCGTTTTCGCCAGGATCTCTACTTCCGCATCCGGGTGGTGGAGATCCGGATCCCACCCCTGCGCGAGCGCGGACACGCGGACCTGGACCGCTTGCTCGACCACTTCTTGCACAGGTTCCGCCGCCAGCATCGACGCCCGGGTCTGGTCCTCGAGCCCCAGGCTCGGGCGGCGCTGCACGGCCACCTCTGGCCCGGCAACGTTCGCGAGCTCGAGCACGCCATCGAGTCGGCGGTCGTGTTGGCCCCTGGACGGACCATCACCCGAGACCTTCTACCCCTCGCACCGGCGCTCGGTGTGAGCGTAGTGGGCCACGCAGCACCCGAGAGCTTCGCTACGGGAATCCGCAGCCTGCGCGAGGTCGAGCGCGCCTACTGCCGCCACGTGGTGGAGCTGTGCGGCGGCAACCGATCCGAGGCTGCACGAAAGCTCGAGATCGGGCGGAACACGCTGCTGCGGAAGCTGAAGGGCTGAGGGCCCGCTCCCAGGCGCCCAAGGTGTGCACCCAGGGTGTGGGTGGCGCTCACCTCGGGCCTACATGCACACCTCG
>CAZVHW010000407.1:0-7436 GCA_964626835.1 uncultured Enterobacterales bacterium | reverse complement strand
CAGGAAGGCACCGCCGGAGCCCGAGCCCCCCGTGCTGTCGCCGTAGGCGCCCACGAAGAGCTCGGCGTAGCCATCGGCGTCGACGTCGTCGGCCGCCACGCCGCTGCCCAGGTAGTGGGAAGGGTAGGAACCGTTGACCACCACGTCGGCCGAGCCGAGGTCCCACTCGCCGGTGGCGGGCCCGTAGACCACGTAGGCCGCGCCGCCGCCGGAGACGCTCGACGAGGTGCCGTAGGCACCCACCACCGCGTCGTCCAAGCCGTCGCCGTTGACGTCGTTCATGGCCAGGACCGAGCCGGCGTAGCTGCTGCTGCCCTCGCCGACGAGCGTGCCATCGGCGGAGCTTAGGTCGATGGTGCCATAGACCGGCATCAGGATCACGTACACAGCGCCGCTGTAGTAGCCGCCGATGCTCGAATAGGGCGCGGGAGAGAGCACGTCGCCGATGCCGTCGCCGTCGAGATCGCCGCCCGCCCTCATGACCCGCCCCATGTAGGAGCCCGAGGAGGGGCACTCGAGGGTGGCGTCCGCCGCGGTCTCGAGGTTCACGTCGGCGGTGACGGGTCCGTAGACGATGTAGCCCGTACCCGCCGCCCCGTTGGTGTAGTAGGCGCCGATGACCGCGTCGGCCAGGCCGTCGCCGTCCACGTCGGCCATGTCGGAGCCGTGGCCGGTGTAGGTGGAAGGGCTACCGTACAGGAAAGCCACGGCGTCATCCTGCAGGGTGACGTCCGCCGTAATGGGGCCCAGCAGGACCCGAGAGCCGGGCGTGTCGGCCCAGGGGGATCCGATCACGATGTCGTCGTAGCCGTCTCCGTTGGTGTCCCCCAAGCCGATGCTGCGACCGGCCCCGTAGCAGCAGCTGCGGTCGCTCTCGAGGTGGAAGCCGGCCGTGCCGAGGGACTGGGTGCCGCTCAGGGGGCCGAGGGCCAGGTAGGCGCCACCGGCGTAGCCGCTGGAGTACAGCGTGGCGGTGAGCATGTCGTCACGGCCGTCGCCGTCCACGTCGCCCACCTCGACCAGCCGGCCCGCGTCGTCGCTGGCGCTGGGCGCGTAGTACTTGGCGTCGGGCGAGGCCAGGTCGTAGGACCCGGAGTATCCACAGAAAGTGTCGCGGCCATCGCAGTTCTGGTCGATGCCGTCGTCGCAGATCTCGAACTGCAGCGGGTGAATATCGAAATCGTCGTCGTCGCAGTCGGCGTCTTCGGAGTCGATGTACTCACACTCGTCGGACATGTAGCCGTCGCCGTCCAGGTCGAAGTCCTCGTCGATCTCGCCGTCGCAGTCCTGATCCACCTCGTCGCATTCCTCCGGCTGCCCGGGGTTTTCCTCGGGATCGGCGGGATCGCAGTCGCCGCCTTCTTGCACCCAGCCCTCGGGGGGGTCGCAGGTGTTTTCGTACTCTGCAGGGTGCCCGTAGCCGTCCCCGTCGTCGTCGCTGTACCAGATGGAGGTCTCGCCGAGATCCGAGCGTCCGTCGCAGTTGTCGTCGTCGTTGTCGCACTCTTCGGTCGCGCCCGGGTTGATCGCGGGATCTGTGTCGTCACAGTCGGTGCCGTCGACCAGCCAACCCGATGGGCCGTCGCAGTCGTCCACGAAGACATCGGGATTGCCGTAGCCATCTCCATCCGCGTCCTCGTACCAGACGGTCACCTGGCCATCGTCGGCCACACCGTCGCAGTTGTCGTCCTCTCCGTTGCACAGCTCCTCGGCGCCAGGGCTCACGTTGGGATCCTGGTCGTCGCAGTCGCCCTCCAGAGCCGAGTAGCCAACGGGCTGCTCGCAGGCTTCGATGGGAACATAGGGGCCACCGTAGCCATCCTCGTCGCCATCGAGCCAGAACTCCGAGCGCAGCTCTTCGTCGACGCTCCCGTCGCAGTCGTCGTCCACGTCGTTGCAGACCTCGTCGGCGCCGGGGTGGATCGCGGGGTCGCCGTCGTCGCAGTCCTCCCATGCCAGTGATCCGTCACCGTCGCCGTCCACGCCCCCGGTATCGGGCGAAGGATCGCAGGCCACGAGGGCCAGGAGGGCCAGGAGGGCCAGGAGGGCCAGGAGGACGAATACGACGGCGTGAGCGCATTGGCACATGGGGAATCTCCACCTACCCAGGGTACAACACGTAGACGGCGCCGGCCTGGCTTCCGCCCGTGGACTCGTAGGGTGCGCCGATGAGCAGCTCTCCCCAGCCGTCGCCGTCCAGGTCGCCGATGGCCACGCCCTGGCCCGCCTGGTCGTTGGTGGACTCACCCACGGCCCAGGCCTCGGCATCGCTGGTGACGTAGGTCCCGGACAGGGGGCCATAGAACAAGAACGCGCCCCCGCCGCCGGTACCGGAGGTCGAGGTGCCGGGGGCCCCCACCAGCAGCTCCGCCACACCGTCCGTGTTCACGTCTCCGGCGGCGACGCCGGCACCTGCGTACTGCTGGCGGGCATCTCCCTGGACGATGACGTCGGCGCTCCCGAGATCCCAGGTGCCCGAGGCGGGCCCAAAGACCACGTAGGCCGCGCCAGACGACGAGAGCCCACCGGAGGCGTAGCCGTAGGCGCCCACCACTGCGTCACCCAGGCCATCGCCGTCGACATCCCCCATGCCCAGGGCGGCGCCTGCGTAGCCGCTCGGGCCTTCACCCACGAGTTCCCCGTCGGCGGAGCCCAGATCCTGGGTGCCGTAGACCGGCCCGTACACCACGAAAACCGTGCCGGAGTAGGTGCCGCCCACGTTGGCGTAGGGAGCCGGAGCCAGGATGTCGCCGATGCCGTCACCGTTCAGGTCGGTGCCCGCGCGGATGACCCGGCCCGTGTAGTAGTTGGTGCCGGGGGCCTCGAGGGTGGCGTCGGCGTCGGACAGCAGGTCCACGTCGGCGGTGACTGGGCCGTAGCTGACATACACCGTGCCCGCGCCGTTGTCTGTGTAGTAGGCGCCGATGACGGCGTCGGCCAGCCCGTCGCCGTCCACGTCCGCCAGATCGGTGCCGTGCCCGCAGTAGGTGCCCTGCTGCCCCTGCAGCTGCACCGCGTCGGTGGCCAGATCCACGTCGTCCGACACGGGGCCATGGTAGACGAACGCGGCGTTCGAGCCGGTGTAGGGAGCCCCGAAGATGACGTCCTCGTAGCTGTCCCCGTTGGTCTCTCCCAGGCCGATGGAGCGACCCGCACCGTAGGTCGGCGAGGAGCCGATGAACCGATGGCCTGCCGACTCGAGGTCACTCGTGCCGCTGGGCGCTCCGTAGACGAGATAGCCACGGCCCGCGGTGTCGCCCGCGTACTCGGCCGCGACGAGCACGTCACCCCGCCCGTCGCCGTCCACGTCGCCCACGTCCACCAATCGGCCAGCGTCGTAGCTGGGATTGCCGCTGTACAGCTTGGCGTCCGCCGCCCCGAGATCGTACTCACCGTCGAAGCCGCAGACCGTGTCGTCGCCGTCGCAGTTCTGGTCGATACCGTCCTCGCAGAGCTCCTCGGCTAGCGGGTGGATGTCCGGGTCGTCGTCGTCGCAGTCGGCATCCTCCGTGTCGATGTACGCGCACTCGTCCGACATGTACCCGTCCGCGTCCAGGTCGAAGTCCTCGTCGATCTCGCCGTCGCAGTCCTGGTCGACCTCGTCGCAGAGCTCCGGCGCGCCGGGATTCTCGTTCGGATCGGCCGGATCGCAGTCTTCGCCCTGCTGCACCCAGCCCTCGGGCGGATCGCAGGTGTTCTCGTACTCGGCCGGGTGGCCCCAGCCATCGCCGTCCTCGTCGCTGTACCAGATCGACGTCTCCCCGAGGTCGGCCACGCCGTCGCAGTTGTCGTCGTCGGAGTCGCACTCCTCCACCGCGCCGGGGTTCACCTCGGGGTCCCCGTCGTCGCAGTCCGTGCCATCCGCAAGCCAACCCGATGGGCCGTCGCAGTCTTCGACGTACACCTCGGGGTTGCCGTAGCCGTCCCCGTCGCCGTCCTCGTACCAGACGGTCACCTGGCCGTCGTCGGCGACACCGTCGCAGTTGTCGTCCTCGCCGTTGCAGATCTCCTCGGCGCCGGGATTGACCTCGGGATCGTCGTCGTCGCAGTCGCCGGGTTCGGCGGCGTAGCCGGAGGGCTGCTCGCACGTCTCGGTGGGCGTGTAGGGTCCGCCGTAGCCGTCCCCGTCCGTATCCAGCCAGAACTGTTGGACCTCGCAGGTCTCTGGCGTACCGCCGGTGTCGTCCTCCGCAGGCATGCTGTCCTGGGGCTCGGGGCAGCCCAGCAGGCCGAGCAGCAGCAACGATGGGACGACTCGGTTCACGAACTACTCCGCGGCCTCGTAGGTTTCGTCGGTGACCGCGCGGGTCTCGAGCGCGGTGAGATCGCAGTCGGCGGTGCTGATCACGGCCGTGGGATCTCCCTCCCAGGGATCGATGTCCTCGATCAGCAGCGCGCAGGCGTCACCGATGGGAGCGTCGAAGAGGACCGCGAAGTGGCGCTCGAAGTGGTGGTGGCCCGGGCGGTAGATCAGCTGGAAGAAGTCGGAGACGTCGAAGCTCTCACCGTCCAGGGTGCCCGAGGCGCCGGTGAAGCGCCCGGGGGCGGTGGCCATGGTGTTCTCGCCCAGGATGAGCTCGAGCCGGATGTCTCCACCCTCGAAGCTCACCGTGTGGGCCTCGGCGTCCCAAGTGTCGTCGTTGCAGGCCACGAAGGCGATGGCCTCGTTGTCCCAGCTGGTGCTGCCTTCGGGCACCATGAACCAGTCGACGCCGGCGCCCGTGCTGGCATCCGCGGGCCCGCCGTCCAAGGTGAGGGGGTCGGGATCGGCGCCCTCCTTCCCCACCAGGCGAAGGGTGTGCTGCAGCTCCCAGACGCCCCCGTCGGTCATGGGCTGCGAGCCCTCGAGGTAGGTGTAGGCGGTGCCGGACCAGGTGCTGATGCTGACCTCGCCGGCCCCAGAGCCGTTCATCTCCTGGACGGTCACGCCGTCGGAACGGCGGGTGCAAACGGGCAGCGCCATCTCGTAGGAGCCCTCGGCCGCAGGCAGTCCGTAGCTGCCCTCGACCACGCTCATCAGTGCCTTGGCGGTGAGCTCTTCCTGGAGGGTGCGGGCCTCGTTGAAGTTGGCGCAGTACACGGCGTTCGCGACGACCTCGAGCTGGCCCGTCCAGCCGCCATCTCCCACCCAGGCGTCCGATCCGGGGCAGTGCTCCCACTCGGTGTCGGTGTCGGCATCGGAGTCCGAGTCGGCGTCCGTGTCCGTGTCGGTATCGGAGTCCGTGTCGGTGTCGGTGTCACCCTCGGGCGGCGCGGTGTCGTCATCCTTGCCGCAGGCGGGCAGGAGCAGGAGCGCGAGGGGGAGGAGCAGGATGGTTCGGGTCATGCACACCTTCAGCGTAGGTAGGGTCGGATCTGCTTGATGATCAGCTGGCCGTCGGAGAGGACTTTCCACTCGGTGTCCCAGAGCAGGTCGCTGCCTTCGGGCACCTCGGTGTCGACAGGGTAGACGTCGGCGGCGCCCCAGAGCACGGCGCCCATTTCCTCGAGGTAGGCGTCGGACATCACCTCGTCACCACTGGAGACCTCGGAGCTGTCGGACACGCGGAGGATCTTCACCACCTCGCCGGAAGAGAGGGTGAGCAGAACCTTCTCGGGGTAGACCCCGGGCTCGGAGCTGACCACGTCGAGCTCCCCCAGCTGGGCGTTGACCAGGTAACGGTCGTCGTCCTCGCCGGTGGGGTTGCCGGAGAAGGCCACGGCGTTGACCTGCTCGTCCTTCGACCGGGTGTTCACCAGGATGCCCATGGCCACCTGGGTGTGGTCGATGCCGTACCAGTCGCGCTCTTCCCACGCGGCGGTGTTCCAGAGCGAGGCCCACACGTCGCCCAGCCCTTCCTCGATGCTCTCCTCGTTGTCCTTGTCGGGATCGCAGAGGCTGGGGCCGGCGTCGTCATCGTCGTAGCTGTCGGCCACGCAGACACTCTCGCTCTCGTACAGGCCCGCTCCGTTGAAGCTCATGGCGTCTTCGGCGTTGGACGAGCTGCGGAAACGGACCATGGTGAGATCGTCGCCCCACACCTCGCGGATACGATCGGCCAAGGCGTCCACCAGTATCCGATCGTGAGGCGCGGCCTGCATGGCGGCGCGGAGATTCTCGAGGCGCTCGCGGCGCACCACGGCGTCGGTGAGGAAGTCATCGTCCTGATGCCAGGCGGCGATGGTCTCGGCGAAGCTGTGCTCGGCCTCGCCCTCGCCGAGGTCGATGGTCCAAGCGTTGGCGTTCACGAAGGCGTCGTAGGTGCCAAACGGGACCAGGAAGCCATCGAGCTGGTACTCGCTGTCGATGCGCTGGTACAGCGTGGCCAGGTTGCTGCCCTTCGAGCCGTACTGGCAGCGGTTGGTGCCGCGGGCGTCGGACGAGGAGGTGTCGACCTCGAGCAGGCCGGGCGTGCCGGTCTGGGTCAGGTCTGGATCGCAGACCTCCACCGGGTCGGGCCGCAGCTCGTCCCACCAGGCCTCGGCTTCTTCCTGGGTGGTCTCCTCGACGCTCCAGCCGGTCTCGCCGCACTCGAAGCGCACCAACATGTCGTCCCAGGCGGCCAGTTCGTCGTGGATGTCGAGGATGTAGCAGTTGGGGGTGCCCCGAGCGAGGCTGCGAACGTTGAGGTGGGACAGGTCGCCCTGACGGGTACCGGTGACGATGCCGGACACCACCGTCTCGATGTCCATGGGGGCTTCGTCGATGGCCAGGATGTCCTGGTAGCCGAACTCGGCGTTGGTCGTGGCGGCGTCCAGTTCGTCGAGGATGTACAGTCGCAGGCTTCCGTAGGCCGGGCCCGGATTGTAGACCTCGTACTCGACCTCCTCGAGGCCGCGAATGGGGAAGGGCGCGTCGTCCCAGCCTGCGGCGGCGCCCTGCTGGTTCGAGGTGCCCGGTACGAAGTACAGGTCGCCGAGATCGAAGCGGGCGGTGAGGTCGTTGTAGACGGACGTGACATCGTCCATGGTGACGGTGGTGCTGTCGTCGGCCGGGTCGTCCCAGACCGTGAAGCCGTAGAAGAAGCCGTCGCTGTCCATGTAGACGGAGTGGGTGCCGGCGTAGAACTCCCGGGTGTCCGGGTACAGGGTGAGCTGGGTGTACTCGCTGGTGGTCAAGCCCGCGAAGTCTTCGGGAAAGGCCGTGACCAGGAAGTCGTAGTGGAGGCTGAAGGTCTCCACCACCATCCACAGGGGCGGGAGCCGGGCCGTATCGGTGGCTGGCGACAGGTACTTGCCGACCTGGAGCTGGTCTACGGACGACGACATGATGGTGACCGAGTCGTAGGTTTCTTCGTCGGGAACGCGGTGCACACAGACGGGGTAGCCGAGGCGGGCTTCGGCCTCGTCGCAGACGACCTCGACGGGCAAGTCGGAGTCGTCGGGAGTGGCGGTGTCGTCGGGCTTGCAGCCGGCGAGGGGCAGCAGCAGGGCGAGAGGGAGCACGGAGAACATTG
>CAZVHW010000406.1:4420-7451 GCA_964626835.1 uncultured Enterobacterales bacterium | reverse complement strand
CCGAGGGTTCCCTGCACCCCGGGATCCGGGTCCAAGGTCGAAAAGGACCCGGGAATCGCAGCAGCAGCCACCGAGGCATTTGCCGCGACAAACCCTGTCAGCAGCGGCATCCGCAGATCACGTGCGAACATCGCGATGCCTGTTGACAACGATCTCGTTGACGCCATGAGCTGTCTCTTTTTACAATGGCTCGACCGTGCGCGTTCCATGTTAGCTCGTATGTGTGGTCAGCCCGACAGGATAGATCTATCCCGAGGCTGGCCGGTCGCTCCTCGAGGCCAGCACCCAGAAAGGGAGTCCATGATGTCAACGCGAGCCAGGATACTATCTCTCCTGCTCCTCACACCGGCTGTCCTCGCCTCCAACTGCGGCAAGGACGACACCTCTGGCGACACCGGGGCAGAAGCCTGTGCGCCCGCGGCGAACGCCGGCGAAGACCTCGATGCCACCTACGGCTCCACGGTCACGCTGAACGGCTGCCCCCCGGACTACTCCCAACCCTGCGACGACGTGGAATACAACTACGTCTGGACCATCGAGTCCATGCCTGTGGACTCGGAGCTCGACGAGTCCCTGCTCTCGGACAACAACAGCGCCACCGCATGCCAGACCAGCTTCACTCCGGACGCCACGGGTACCTACGTTCTTTCGATGTACATGACCGACACCGAAGAAGAGACCACCCCCGACTTGGTCATCGTGGACGTCACCAGCGGCAACCAGCCCCCCGTGGCCGATTGCGGCGGTGACGCGACCGTCGAAGTAGGCGAGCGTGTAGAGCTGGACGGCTCGGGTTCCTACGACCCCGAAGGTGCAGCCATCGAGTATTCGTGGGCCCTCAGTTCCTGGCCCGAAGGGTCGAGCCTCGACAACGAGAGCATCTACAACTCTGGCGGCGCCTCCCCGACCATCATCCCGGACACCTCGGGCATGTTCCTGGTCTCCCTGGTGGTGAGCGACGGCGAGCAGTGGTCCGACCCGGACTACTGCACCGTCACCGCGTCCTCCGAAAACCAAGCACCGGTGGCCGACGCCGGCATCGGCTCCACCCTCCCCCCTTGCTCCGACAACATCGTCGAGCTCAACGGCTACGCCTCCTACGATCCCGAAGGAGCCGCCATCGAGTATCTCTGGGACATCCTCGAGGTCCCCGCGGGCTCCCACGCCGACGGCTCCCTGGACTCGGGTGACACCGGCCCCGTCGGTAGCCCCGCGTTCGACGACACGACCCTCGCCACCCCGACGTTCACCTGGGACGTCATCGGCACCTACACCTTCCAGCTCTCCGTCTTCGACGGCGAGCTCTGGTCGGCCCCCGACGTGGTCAGCTTCACGGTGCCCGACCCGTCCACCAACAACGCCCCCACGGCAAACGCCGGCGACGACCAGACCATCACGGCCGAGACCGAGTGCGACCTGGTGTCCTACGGGGTCCACGAATGCGACCCCTGCGAGGGCGAAACCGTCGAACTGGACGGCACGTCTTCCGAAGACACGGACGGCGACGAGATCAACTACTATTGGTCCGACGCAACCGGCGAGCTGACCATCCACACCCCTTACGCCAGCTTCACCCAGGTGACTTCCCCGCAAGTCGAGACCGAAGTAGGCGGCTCCAGCGCCACGACCTGGACCGTCAACCTCGACGTAAGCGACTGCATGTACAGCGACACGGACTCAGCCAGCATCGCCTACACCTGCGAAGCCGGCTACTAGCATCCTCCAGCCAGGACTCCACCATGCGCTGCCTGATTCCAGCCGCCATCTTCCTGGTCGTCCCCGTGCTGCTCGCGGGAAACTGCACCGGAAACAAGAACGACACCTCCCCCGAGGTGACCAACAACGCACCCGTCGCCAATGCCGGGTCCGATGTCAGCCAGCCCGCCGACCAGTCCGTCGACCTCGATGCCCACAGCTCCTACGATCCAGATGGTGACGTCATCACCTACCACTGGTCCTTCGAGCACCTGCCCGACGGCTCGACACTCGAGACCCGTGAGGCACCCTTCGCCCGCAACAACGACTCCACCGCGGTCACCACCATCTTCACGCCCGACGTGGTGGGCACCTACGTTGTCCAGCTCTTCGTGCAGGACACCCACGGCCTCAACAGCGCTCCCGACTACGTCGTCGTGGTCGCCGAAGAACCCGAGAACCGCCCCGTGGCCGACGCCGGTGACGACCTGGTGCTCGTCTTGGGCGGCACGGCACAGCTCGACGGTTCGGATTCCTACGACCCCCAAGGCCGCGAGCTCACCTACGCCTGGACCCTGGTGGACGTGCCCGACGAGTCCTCCCTCGGCTCGTCCTCCATCAGCAACGCAGCGGCCACCGACGCCAGCTTCGTCCCCGACGTCAAGGGTGTCTTCATCGCAAACCTCCAAGTCCACAACGGCCTCATCGACTCCCTGCCCGACGCAGCGGTGGTCACGGTCACGGGTGACAACGGCGCCCCCACCGCCAATGCTGGCGAGGACATCGACACCATGGACTGCACCCACGTGGCCCTCGACGCGGGTTCCTCGGTCGACCCGGACGGTGACACGCTCCTGTACTACTGGGACCTACAGGCCAAGCCATCCGAGTCCGCCGCCACGGTGGACGACTTCTCCGACCGCTCCATCGCCGACCCCACCTTCTTGGCCGACGTGGCCGGCTCCTACACCCTCTCCGTCGCGGTCACCGACGGCGAAGAGTGGTCCTCACCCGACCTCGTGCAGCTCACCGTCACCGAGCGCAGCTACAACAGCTCCCCCACGGTCGATGCGGGCGCCAACCAGACCTTCAAGGGCGGTGACGTCTACTGCACGCCCAGCGGCTATGTCTACGACTGTGAAGACTGCGACGCCATCAGCACCGACCTTGGCGCCGACGCCACGGTCACCGACGCCGACAGCGACCCCTACACCATGACCTGGACCGTCACCGAAGGCAGCGCCACCATCAGCGACGCCTCCACGCTAGCCACCACGGTCGTGCTGTCGGACATCACCACCGAGTCCCTCTCCTGCGAAGAGACCGAGTACATCTT
>CAZVHW010000406.1:0-4410 GCA_964626835.1 uncultured Enterobacterales bacterium | reverse complement strand
TCGGTGACCTTCACGGCCAGCTGCTGCGGCGTCGAGAAGACAACCAAGTAGTCAGCGCGAGGCAGACATCGACGTGCCCTCCCCTCGCTGGGGATTTCTCCTGGCTGCCGTGGGCTGTGTCTCCCCCGACGCGGTCACGGGCGATCGGGCCGAGCGTCCGTCCGCCACCGTCCACAGCCCCGAGATGGTTCATCCGATCCTCGAGGTGGCTCCCCCGGTCGAGACACACCCCAAGCCGATGTACGGCTTCGGGCACCGCTGCCGAGACGCACACTACCCCGCCTTGGCGGGCCCCTGGCTGGTGGGATGCGGGCCGGGAGGGCGCGTGGACCGGGCCGAGCACCTGGGGGATGGGCGAGAGATCAAGCTCGACGACGCTGCGGTCAGCCCAGGCGCCGCTCCGGGCGTGCTCTTCGCCCTGGGTGGCGAACACGGCACGTGGCGACTACCGGCTGCTCAGCCGGTCGATCCCTGGCCCGTGAGTTCGAATCCGACCCGCGCGCTACCTGCCACCGACGGGCGACACGTCGCCCTGGTGCTCGACGGACGCATCGCGGTCTTTGCGATGGGCGAGCGGGTCCAACGATCCCGCGAAGCCGCTCCCCTGCCGTGGTTCCCGCCGGCCATGTCCTGGCCGTGGATCTTCTGGGTGGACGGCGGCGCACAGGACGACAGCGGGACCGACATCTGGGCGTGGAACGTGGACAATGGCACCCCAGCCCCCTGGGTGACAGATGCCGGCGACCAGCGCCACGTCGCTGCTTCCGGCGACTGGGTCGGCTGGCTGGACGGGTCGGGTGTGCACCTACAGCAGATCTCGACGAGAGAGCGCTGGTTCCATGCCGCTGACACCGGTTTCCGCGCCGGCCTCTCGCTCCAGGGTTCCACAGCCTGCTGGGAAGAGCGCAAGGAAGGCGACTTCTCCGTGGTGTGCACCGACGGTGCGCAGGTCCTCGGGCGGGATGCTGGCTGGCCGAGCCGCTGGGGGTCCTGGCTCGTGGTCCGCATCGACGACGTCCCTTGGGTCTTCACGGCCCCGCGAACGCCGGAGCACGATACTGCCAACTCTCCCTCGGAGGACAGCCCATGACCTCAGGCCAACGAGCCCTCGCGGGCGGCGCACTCGCGGCGCTCTGGGCCGGGGTGATCGCGTTGGCCTTCGCGGCGGTCGAGCCGACAGCCTCCCTGCAGGGCACCCCCTTGCTACGGGGAGCCATGGGGTTTGCGGCCGCAGGCGCCGCTGTCTTGGCATGCATCGGGGCCGGAGGAGCCCTCCTGGCGCGCTTCGCGCGCCCGGCCCTGGATGACGACCTGGGCTGGCTCCGTGCGCTGGCCGTAGGCCTGGTGGTTTGGGGGCTGGTCTCGCTCCCCGCCGCGCAGCTGCTGGGTGTCCGACCTTGGGTGGGGGTTGTCCTCCTGGGGCTCATGGCCGCCGGCTGGTTGGTCCGCCCCCCCGTCCGCCTACCTCGCCCAACGCGCGGAGAGCTCGCCATCGGCGTGCTCTTCCTCGTCCCCGCCTTGCTCGCCCTGGTCGCCCCCATCCACGACACCGACGAGCTGTACTACCACCTCGCACTCCCGGTGAGGTTCCTCGACGAAGGTACGCTCCTGGGTGGGCCGTGGATGCCCAACGGCAGCCGGCCCTTGGCCCTGCATCTGCCATGGACCTGGCTCACCGCCCTCGGTGGAGTCCAGGCCCCCCGCGCATTCCACCTCTGCACGGTCGCCTGCTTGCTTCTCGCCACCAGACGGCGAGCGGAAGCCTGGTGGGGTCCCGAAGCCGGACTGGCCGCACCGCTGCTCCTGCTCGGCAGCACCACCTTCCTGGCCCACGCCGGCCTGGCCTACTCGGACATCCCAGCAGCACTCCTGGTCCTGCTCGCGGCCGATGCGGCCTTGGTGGGTGCCCTCGCACTCGCTGCGCTGTTCGCAGGAGGCGCGCTGGCTATCAAGTACACGGCAGCCGTGGCGCTGGCCCCGCTCCTCCTGTGGCTCACGATCACGAAGCTCCGTGAAGCGAAGCCGCGGGACCGCGCCCGGGCCGCGGGGGCGGTGTTCGCAGCAGCCGCCGCCGCGCTGTTGCTGGTGGCTCCCTGGTGGCTCCGCAACCTGATCGAGGGTCTTCACCCCCTCTTCCCCTTCGCCGGCTGGGCCGACGCCGGCGACTTCCCCTTCCAGCTGCCCGACAAGTACGGGCTCGGCCGCGACCTGGCAGCCACGTTGATGCTTCCATGGAACCTCACCGTACATGCCGAGCACGACAGCATGGTCTTCCTCGGGCGCATCAACCCCGCTTTCCTCGCGCTGCTCCCCCCGGCGCTCGTCGCGGCCTGGCGCTGTCGACGGGCCCGAATGGCGGTCCTGGTCACCGCGGGCGGCCTGCTGCTGTGGTCGGCCGGGGCCCAGTGGTTGCGCTATCTGTTGCCTGTGCTGCCCCTCGCTGCCCTCGCCGCGGCTGCGGGCCTGGCACGGCTGCCACGCTGGGCCGGCGGGGTGGTCGCGCTCTGTTGGCTCGTAGGGCTTCCAGCCAACCTCCGCCCCGTGCTGGCCGAAGCTGTGCGTCACGCTCCGGTCGCCCTCGGGCAAGAAAGCGACGAAGCTTGGCTCGAACGGGAGCTCCCCTCCTGGGGCGCGTTGCGCTGGGTCAACCGACACGCCCCGAGCGACGCCCACGTGGCCCTGCTCTTCTCCTGGCAAGCCGCCCTCATCGAGCGTCCCTGGGTGCTGGGCTCGGTCGAGGACCACGTGCCAACGCGGCACCTCCTGGCCCTACACGGAGACAACACGCTCGAGGTGCTCCGCGCAGCTGGCGTCACCCACGTCTTCTTCAGCGAAATCCACTTCCTTCGAAAATCCTACCCCTTCCTCGATGCCAGCACCTTCGACGCTTGGTTCGCAGCGCCGGAGCGTGAGCTCGAGGCTCTGCTGGAGCGCGAAGCGGTGCTGATGACCGCGGAAGGTCGCTACCAGGTGTGGAAGCTATAGACAAAAAACCTCCGGCGGAACCTTTACGATTCCGCCCTGTTGATGTGTCCAAAGAGTGCTAGTCTGGAAACCGCGCCAAGGAGGCCCCATGACCACGCGCCCCTACCTCCCCTTGCTCCTCGTCCTCACCGGCTGCTTCCAAGCCAACAGCATGACCGACGTCCTCCCGGACGAGCGCATCCAGGTCAACCTGCCCATGGACGAAGGCACGACGGCCAAGGGCATCGCCAAGGACGAAAAGGAGTGGTCCACCTGGTACCTCTTCACGGCCTCCACCACCGAGAACATCAACACCATGATCGCCTCGGTGCTGTTCTGGGTGGACACCATCACCACCACCTACCGGCCGACATACGTCGACCGCGACACCAACCAAGCCGAGTGGGGCCCCTGGTCCACCGCCCTCGATCCGGTCGAGACCCTCCTCTGGGTCACCTACGAACCCGAGTCCGACGTGCACGCCTGGGGCTTCGATCAGTGGCCCCGCGAGGACGACCGCGACGCGGCCAGCACCGTCATCGTCGGCGAGGTGGATCCTGGCGCAACCCGCGACATCTCTACGGGCCGCTTCGACGTGGACTTCAGCACCATCAACGAGCTGGACCCCACGGAGCCCACCACCGGGCTGTTCTCGGTCGAGTACGACATCCACGAGACGGGTGCCTCGGCCATGGCCGTCTTCACCGACTTTGGCGACGAGCAGCTGGACGCCACCTACGCCTACGATCAGACCTTCGACGGCGACGGCTTCATGGACCTGGTGGTCACGGCCGACATCAATCCAGAGAGCGGCACGTCCCTCGAAGAGACCTGGTACACCCGAGCCCGCTGGATGGCCGATGGCTCGGGGCGCGTCGACATCCGCATCGCGGGCGGCGACCTCGGCGACACCGCTGCCACCATCTCCGAGTGTTGGTCCAACAGCTTCGAGCAGGTCTGGCACACCGAGAGCCTGACGGAGATCGAAGAAGGCGACGAGAGCCTCTGCGCTTTCGACCAGCCGGAGTACAGCGACGAAAGCTAGCTACAGCTCGGCGTAGCCGTAGGTCACACGGTCGGCGCCCGCCGCGGGGTCGAAACCCGCCGCCGCCAAGAACAGGAAGCTGCCCGCGTCGTCCACCCAGACCGCGACGTGTTCGACGATGAAGCCAAGGTCGAAGGGCACTTCCCGGAGGGTGGGCATGACGCCTGGGATGCCGTAGAGCAGCGTCGTGGATCCCGACTCCGTGGCGGCGAGGACGTAGATCATGTCGTCCGGGCCCTTGGCCGATGCGGCCTTGACGAGCGGATCGCTTCCGAACTCGTGCTCGAACTGGGTCATCGTGCGGAAGGTCTCGTCGAGCCCCAGCACGGTCAGGGTGTTGGCGGTGGCATCGGCGATGACCAGCTGGCCCGGCGCGGGCTCCTGATCCGGCATCTGGTCAT
>CAZVHW010000405.1:0-7462 GCA_964626835.1 uncultured Enterobacterales bacterium | reverse complement strand
TCTGTCTGACTTGGCGGTGAGTTGGGATTGCAGCGTCCGGTGAGAGCCGGCCACGCCCCCGCCTTCGTGAACCTCATCGGCCACGTCGGCTCCGCGGCCTCCGCACCGCCCGCGCCTCAACCTCCACCACGTATTGCCCCCATGACCCCAACGCCGGGCCGTATGGGGCATGGTGATGAAAATCGCCGGACTCAACCCTCCCCGAATAGTCGATGGTGGCTGAGCCAGGTTCGAGCACGATGTTCTCGATAGTGCGATCCAGTGCGCGGCGCGATCGCCCACGTCCTTCGACCTCCAAGCGGCCACGAGGGCCCGCCGGAAGGCGGCGTGGTCCACGTCTTCGAACTCAGGGACGGGTCGGGGTTCCAGGAGCCCGGCCAGCTCGCCGACGAGACGTTCGCGCTCCTCGTGGATGGGGCCTGTGTGGTGCTGCGCTCGGTGCTGATGGTGAGCACCCAGAGCTGGTGGTCACGGATCACACTGCGGTGACAGTGCTGTCGGCGGACTAGCGCCCCCCCCGAGCCCGCCGCAGGATGTCGGCTACGAAGTTGGACTTGGCGTCGGCGTAGTCGTCGATGTCGTCGTGCGCTCGGGCCAGCTGGCACTTGAGCTGCCAGTAGGCGTCCCGCGCCCAGTCGTGGGCTCGTAGGTAGTCGCGGAAGGCCAGCTGGTCGTGCCACTGGCCCTGACCCACGGTGTAGACGTGCACGTGGCTGTCCTTCATGCGCCTGAAGAAGTGCCGGCCGGGGAGCCCGTATTCGCCGAGGTACTCGTAGCCGCGGGCTTGCAGAGGCTCGACCAGCTGGAGGCCGTCCTCGTAGCGGCGCAGCCCCGGCATGATGTCGATGACGGGCTTGGCACCCAAGCCGGGGACCGAGGTGGAGCCGATGTGATGCACCACCTCGAGCCAGGGGCCGCCGGCCTCGAGCAGCTCGTCGCGGTAGGCCTCGAAGCGGGTGGGCCAGGCGGGATCGTAGGGCACCAGCACCGGTGGTCCGGGGGTCGGGCGGGAGCCTGGGGGTGGGAGAGGGCGCATGGGCGGGGACCTATCGCGCGGCCTGCTGCTCGACCCATGCGCGGATCTCGGCGGGCCGCTGCTCGAGCCAGGCGGTCACGCAGGCCACGTGGTCGTCGAAGTCTGCGTTGCTGTTCGGCTTGCGGGGATCGCTGTAGACATCGTCGTGGATGCGCTCGTAGACGGACTGGATGCGGGCGGTGGTGTCCATGGCCTCGAGCTGGTCGGCCAGCTGGCCCAGGTGCTCGAGCACGGCCGCGTTGCAGTCGGCGTGCCGCTGGCAGCTCCGTGCGATCAACCCCATGTCGTAGGCGCTCATGTCCTGGGCGTAGACGCCGCAGTCCGGGTAGCTCCACGGTCGGTAGCCGAAGGACAGGTCGGCCGAGGAGAGGATGAAGCTCCACTGGTCCAGCGTCGGCTCGTGGTAGATGCGGTAGTTGCTCTGGTCGTAGGCGTAGGAGTCCCAGTTGGCCAGGCCGATGTCCGTGGCCAGGTAGCCGTGGAAGTGATCCCAGTTCAGCAGGGGCTCCATGGCCTCTTCCCACACATCGTCGGGCGCGGTGGTTGCGAGGATCAGAGCCGCCAGCGCGTCGTGGTTTCCCTCGTCGTCCTCCTCGCACTCGAAGCAGCCCGCACCGTCATCGAAGTCGCAGTAGTTGGCCGCGTTTTCGTAGAGGTTGCCATCCGAGTCGTCGAACCAGCGTTCCAAGAACTCGTCGTCCGCCACCTCGATCACCGTGTACAGCCCGTAGTCGTCTCCGTTGATGGTCAGGCGCGTGAAGCCGGTGCGCGGTGCGGGGACGCCGTGGTCCCGGAACATGCCGTAGGCCAGCTCCTCGCTCATGAACGAGGGGTCGTAGTAGACGTTGTGCAGGTTGAACTTCTTGACGCCCCTGAACTCCTGGTCGTGGTAGCGGTTCACGTCCACCTTGAACGATGGCTTGCCCGACAGGGTCTGGTAGGAGCTGGTGCCCTTCAGGCGCACACCCACCTCCAAGGCCAGCAGCCCGTCGTCGAGGATCGCGTCGGTGTACTCCGTGGGGCGGCTGTTCAGATCCTGGATCGAGGTCGTGTCGAGCGCGATCTCGAAGTGGTGGATCTCCCGGTCCGTGAACAGCTCGCCGGTGGCGTCGCCGATCTGCTCCTGGCCCGTGTCGTCCGTCGTCTCGACCGGGCTCGTGTCATCGGGGCGTGCCTGCCCGCCCGTGTCGGGGCCGGCGATGCGAAGTGGGGTGCACGCGATGAGGACGAGCAGGGCGAGCATGGGGGACCTCTAGCAGGGAGGGCCGGGAGGCGGCCACGTTTCTCGCTCGCTCACCTGGCACCAGAGCCCCGTCGTGTCACGGGGTGGCTCGGCAGCGGACCTGTTCATCGCTCGAACTGGGAACCCTGCCAACGGTGCTGGACCGGATTGTCTCGGAGCTCGCGATGTCACTCCTCAGAGCCCCGCGACGACCTCGCGGGAGAAGCACAGCACGCAGCGCTCCGGCACGTCCATGGGCTCGATGACGCGGCTGGGCTCGATGATGGCGGGCAGGGAGGGATCGTGCTCGAAGATGGGGGCGTCGTAGGGCATGGGTGCGTTCTGGCTTCGCGGGTTTTCCGATCCCGTTCTGCTATCCTGCCACCTCGCGACGAGGAGGATGACCGTGACATCGCTCGCCCTGTTGGGCTTCGGCCTCGCGCTCCTGGCGGAGGCCCAAGCCCAGGACTCCCTCCCCGTCATCTGCGGCTCGGTCACCGGCCTCGAGACCGACCTGGACCCCGCGTTCGACTTCCGCGACCTCGCCTTCCTCTGGTTCGAGCCTGGAAGCACCTCGACCCGCATGGAGCTGGCCACCCTCGACGCCGAGGAGGGCTTCGCCTCGACCCACGGCAGCTGGGGCGGCATCTTCGACGGTGACTTTGGGCTCGAGGACGACCTGGGGCTCGGCTACGACCCGGAAGCCGAGGGCCCGGTGTTCATCGCGGTGAAGCCGTCCCCCGCCCACGACCTGAGCGTCGACTGCGACCGGGGAGAGGTGGTGGCCCGCCTGCCCGACACCCGGGACCTGGAGTTCGGCGCTACGTTTCTTCTGGGCGAGAGTGGCGCCACCTATTGGGCGGACCAGGACCACGACGGCATCGCCGTGGACGATCGGCTGGACTGGGACGAAGCCCTGGTGGACGAGCACCTGGCGCGATCGGCGGACGAGACCGCCGCGGATCCTGGCGAACTGCCCGTGGGGGATCCACGCACGGAGACCCTGGCCGGACAGTCGGGGACCCGCGCATTCACCGCGGATCCCGACGGCCAGTCGGTCCGGTTGGGCCATGCGGACGGCAGCTCCATCGAGCCCGAGGACGTGCCCTTCGTCTTCGGTGAGGCCTTCGATCTGCTCGAGGACGGCGCGTCGGTCAGGGGGGCATCCTGGAAGGGCGAGACGGGACTGGGCTACCCCCTCGAGGCCCGCTATCACGACCTCTCCGACTGTTCTGGATGGCCGGAGGTGGAGGTCACCCCCGGGGTGCTGGCGGTGGATCCCTCCCTCGGCCGTTTCGCCTTCTCGGCCGGTGCTCCGGACGTGGTGCCGGCGGCCAGGTCGCACTTCTACCAACACTGGAACTCGAACGGGGGGCTCACCGTCGTGGGGGATCGGGGTTGGATCTCGTTCGGCGAGAGCGACTCCGTGCTCGCCGTGGTGGACATCGGCGATCCCGCAGCCATGAGCCTGGTCGGGCTGGCCGAGGACGGCTGGTGCTACGCCTCCACCGAGCACTAGGGCTGGGCGTACGTGACCTGCCGGGACTCCATCTCGGCCGTGGATCTGTCGGACGAGACCGCTCCCGAGGTCATCTCGACCCTGGAGCTTACCCATGGCACCGCCTACACCTGGGACCGCGACGGCGTGCTGGTGGCCAGCAACGGCAAGGCCATCACCGTGATCGACACCTCGGATCCGGGGCAGCCTGTCGAGCAAGCCCTGGTGGAGCTGCCCATCGACGACGCCATGCCCGACTGGCCCAACACGAGCAGCTGGCATCTGTCCGACGACCTGCTGGCTGCCAAGGTGCAGGCCTACGACCTGCTGCGGCTGTACGACATCACCGACCTCGAGTCGCCGGTGCACGTCTCCACCTTCCTGTACTCCTCGGGCAAGGGCGTGGGCTTGCGCACCCAGCTGCACCCGGACGAGCCGGTGTTGTACGTCGGCACCCAGGGCGATGGTCTCAGGGTCGTGGACCTGTCGGATCCGTCCCAGCCGGTGGTGGAGCTGGTCCATCAGGCCATCGACGTGGACCCGGAGGACGATCCCCAGCAGGTGGACAGCTGTACGGGGCTGGGGCGGGTGGATGGGGTGCTGTATGAATCGGGCAGCTACGGCTGGTCGGACTGGGACGGGGCCGAGCCGTGGGACGGAGCGCGGCTGTCGTATGTCCGCGCATGGGACATCTCGGACCCTCTGGACCCGCAGCTCATCGAGGAATGGCAGGACGACGGCGTCATGGGCACGCTCGGCTCTATCCAGGACGCGGGCGACTTCGCCATCGTGCAGATCGCCGGCTACGGCCTCCGTGCCTTCGACCCAGCGGTGGGACCCTTCGAGTGGATCGGTGGCTACCTGGCCGCTGGCCAGACCACCGACGTGGAGCTGGCCGGCGACGTGGCTCACATCAGCGGCTACCTGGGGGGCGGCATCACGGCGGTGGACATCTCGGATCCCGACAACCCGGTACAGGTCGGCTACGCCCACCACGGCTTGGACACCTACGGCCTGGGCCTCCACCATGGCCCCGATGGCACCTTCGTCTACACCTCGGGCAAGTCCACGGTGCAGTACTTCGAGGACGAGCACTGGCGGTACACCAATCTGACGGTCTGGGACTTCACCGACCCAGAGCAGGCCGAGGCGGTGGCCTGGGCGGACGGTGACTGCCACCTCGCCGTGGACGCCCAGGACGACCTGCTGTGGGCCGACTGCAACCTGTGGGACATCTCGGATTCCTTGGCGCCGGTGCATCTGAACGAGGCCTGCATCGCCAACGGCGAGGCCGCGGCGCGCAGCGGTGATCTGCTCGTCTACGGCACGGGCCGCAGCGCCCTGTCCGGCAGCTTGCTGGACTCGGGTGCCGACAGCTGGGCGTTGGTGATCTACGACCTGACCGTGCCCTCGGCTCCGGTGATGGTCGGCATGCTGGAGCTGGCGGACACCAGCGGCGGCATGCTGTCCACCAACCTGGTCCTGCGGGGTGAGAGCGCCTGGTTCGTCAACGGCGTGGGCGTGGTGCAGGTGGACATCTCCGATCCCCGCCAGCCCGTCGAGCTGGGGCGGCTGGTGATGGACGGCTACGATCCCGAGTCCCTGGACGTCCACGGGGACTTCCTCTACGTGCAGTGCCAGCACTCGGATCTGTTCGTCTACGACATCGCCGACGGCCTGGACCAGGCGGTCGAGCTGGGCCACCTTGGCACGCACGTGGCCGAGATCACCAAGCTGCACGGCCATCAGCTGCTCTCGGCCACTGCCAACGGGCTGTACCTGACGGACGTCCCGCGCTCGGCGGACACGCCCGCGGGGTCGCTGACGGTGCGCTGGCATGCAGCGACCGATCCCGCCGGCGATCCCGGGCGGTGCGACACGGGTCTGGACGACACGGGCGATGGGGATCCGGGCCGCTGCGGGCGATGCGGCTGCGCGAGCGGAGGGCGGGGGGCCTTGTCCATGCTCTTTGTCCTCTTTCCCGGACTGATATGGATGAATCGTCGCAGGAGAGCCCCATGAGAGCCATGGCCTGGTCCCTGACTCCACTCCTCCTCCTGGCGGCCTGCGGCGGGGAAAACAACTTCCGGCAGCAACAGCGGGCGGCTCCCGAGGCGGAGATCGTCTGGCCGAGTTCGGCCGTGACCGTCCTGGAGGGGGAGCCCCTGGTCCTTCGGGCCTCGCTCACCGGCGGCGCCGGGGCCGAGATCGAGGTCACCTGGTCTTCGGATCTGGATCTGGTGTTGTGCCAGCAGACCATCGCCGAGGACGAGGACGTGGGGCTGCTCGAGTGTGAGCCCTCGACCCTGTCGGCCGGGGAGCACACCATCACCGTGCAGGTCGTCAACCCGGATGCGGACGAGAGCACGGACACCCTGTCGGTGCGGGTGTTGGCCGATCAGGCACCCGTCGCGGACATCGAGCTTCCCCAGGTCGAAGGGTGCCCCGAAGGCCAGGCCTTGCTCTTCCTGGGTGAGGTCTCCGACGATCATCTCTCGCCCGCCGACCTCGAGCTCAGCTGGACCAGCGACCTGGACGGGCTGCTCTTCGACGGCCCTGCGGCTCCAGGCGGTGGAACCACCTTCGTCGCGGACGGCTTGAGCCCCGGGACGCACGTGGTCACACTCGAGGTGGCGGACCGCCGCGGCCAGGTCTCCACCGCCGAGGTGGAGCTTCGGATCGAGGCCCAGGAGACCTGCGACGGCGTGGACAACGACGGCGACGGCGACATCGACGAGGGCTTCGACGCCGACGCCGACGGGGTGGCCGACTGCTTCGACGCCGAGGTGTGCAACGGCCTGGACGACGACGGCGACGGCGAGGTGGACGAAGACTTCGATGACAGCGATGCCGATGGTCTCGCCGATTGCATGGACGCCGAGAGCTGCGACGGGCTGGACAACGACGGCGACGGGCTGGTGGACGAGGACTTCCACGACGTGGACGGGGACGGGGTCGCCGACTGTGTGGACGTCGAGGAGTGCGACGGGTTGGACAACGACGGCGACGGGTTGGTGGACGAGGACTTCGACGCGGACGGCGACGGCCACCTGGACGACGCGCTCTGCGGCGACTTCGGCTCGGACTGCGACGACGGCGTGGCCAGCACCTACGATGGCGCGACGGAATCCTGCAACGGTGTCGACGACGACTGCGACGACGAGGTCGACGAGGGCGTCACGGACACCTTCTACGTGGACCTCGACGGTGACGGCTACGGCGACGCGGCGGGTGCGATCGAGGCCTGCGACCTCCCCAGCGGCTACGTCACCGACGATACCGACTGCGACGACGGTGACGCCGACATCAACCCCGCGGCCACCGAGCTGTGCGACGGCGTGGACAACAACTGCGTCGACGGCATCGACGAGGACTTCGACGCGGACGCCGATGGGTATCTGAGCGACGAGGACTGCGGCGATCTGGGGCAGGACTGCGACGACACCGATCCGGCCGTGTACGACGGCGCAGAGGAGCTGTGTGACGGCGACGACAACGACTGCGATGGCGAGGTGGACGAGGACTACGATCTGGATGGGGACGGCTACTTCTCGGCGGACACCTGCCCCACGGGCACGGACTGCGACGACTACGACTCCTCCGTGAACCCCGGGGCCAGCGAGAGCTGCAACGAGGTGGACGACGACTGCGACACCTACGTGGACGAGGACTACGACGTGGACGGGGACGGTCACCTGGACGCCTC
>CAZVHW010000404.1:0-7482 GCA_964626835.1 uncultured Enterobacterales bacterium | reverse complement strand
CAGCCAGGCACTCGAGGTCCAGGCTGTCGCCCAGGGGTTGGGCCGACAAGGCGGCGCCCAGGGCCGTGACCGTCTCGGGGTGCTCGGGCACCACCAGCTCGACGTCCAGCTCGCGGCGTAGGCTGCGGACCACTTCGGGGTTGAGGGCCACGCCGCCTACCAGGGCCAGAGGGGGCTCGGGGGTGCGGCCCTTGAACAAGGTCATCACCATGGTGCGGGACAGGCCATGGCACAGGCCGGACCAGCAGGCTTCCTTGCTGTGTCCCTCTTGTTGGCGGTGGATCAGATCGGACTTGGCGAACACCGCGCAGCGTGCAGCGATGTCCGGTGGGTCGTCCATGACGGGCATGCTCGCCAGCTGCTCCTGCTCGAAGCCAAGGCGGACGGCCTGCTCGTCGAGGAAGGAGCCGGTGCCCGCAGCGCAGAGGGTGTTGGCCTGGAAGCCCGCGAAGCGGCCGTCGGGGTGCAGCCGGATGAGGGAGAGGGAGCTGCCGCCAGCGTCGATGATCTGGCGGGCGTCGGGCGCCAATTCGCGGATTCCCCGCAGGGTGGCGTCCACGGCGTCGCCGGGCTCGATCCCCAGCGCGCCGGCAATCGGCTCGGCCTGGCTGCCGACCAACCCGATAGCCCCGATGGACGTGCCCTGGGGCAGAGCCTCGATCAGGTTGCGCACCGTGGGCAGCAATTCGCCATGGTGGGGGCGGACGCGGCGGGCCAGGGCGCGCCCCTGGTCGTCGATGAGCACGGCGTGGACGGCGATAGCGCCGACATCGAGGCCGAGGCGGAGGTGGGTGCTCGACATGGAGGACTCCTGTCCTGAGGGCTGTCACTTGTGTTTGACAGGAGTGTCTAACTTTCTTGTTAGTCAGGTCAACCGCCCGGGGCGCGATGGCACCGTGCTGTGGCGTAGGCCACGGATTCGTGGCGCTTCCTTCCTTTTTCGCGTGTCCTGGCCCTTCCGCCCCCTCCGCCCTCGCCGCCAAGACTGGCCCTTCCGCCCTCGGAGCGTCGACCCTTGGCGCCCTCCACGCCAAGACTGGCCCTTCCGCCAGCGGAGCGTCAACCCTTGGCGCCCCCCACGCCAAGACTGGCCCTTCCGCCCTCGGAGCGTCGACCCTTGGCGCCCCCCACGCCAAGACTGGCCCTTCCGCCGGCGGAGCGTCAACCCTTGGCGCCCTCGCCGCCAAGACTGGCCCTTCCGCCAGCGGAGCGTCGACCCTTGGCGCCCCCCACGCCAAGACTGGCCCTTCCGCCAGCGGAGCGTCGACCCTTGGCGCCCTCCACGCCAAGACTGGCCCTTCCGCCAGCGGAGCGTCGTCCCTTGGCGCCCTCGCCGCCAAGACTGGTCCTTCCGCGGGGCCTGGGCTCCGGGTAGGTGTAGACTTGGCATCCGGTGGAAGGATGAAGCCGTCATTGCCGCCGTACCGTCGCTGGTTCGTTGGACTCCAGGGTGCGCCACCGCTCGAGGCCGAGGCGCTCGTGGACAGGGCCGTGACCGATCTGGAGCGGAAGGCCGGCGTTTTGTCGTCGCGCCTGGGCGCCAGCCAGGTGGAGCGGTGGGGCATCGATCAGGATCGGGGCGTGCTCGAGCTCGAGCGGGAGGACGGCAGTCTCATTCGCCCCGCGGTCCAGATCGTCGGGAGCCACGACGGGTCGACCTGGCTCTGGGCCGACGCGAACCCGAACGTGGTGCCCGCGCTGGCGCACGACGCCCAGATGCTGCGCGGGTGGTTGCACGCCCAGGGGTTGGGATCCCTCGCAGAGGATCGGTTGGAGATCGCGCCGGCGGACGCTTGGGGACTCACGGCGTTGGCGGCGAGTGCACTGCGAGCAGCGGGTGCCTACGCGTGTTGCGGGGACGAACGGCAGGTCCTGGTGACCCTGCGTTCGCCGCAGCGTGTACCGAGTGGAGGCTCGCTGCCCGAGCCGCCTCCGGCGGACTTCTTCGACCAGGTGCGGGCGTGGCTGGCCGGGCCGCTCCCGACGCTGCCGGTCGAACGTCATCGGCGCATCCAGGAGCTCGCCAATCATGGCTGGGCCGCACTCGCGAATGACCGCTCGAGCGAAGCCGTGACTCACTTCGAGGAGGCCTGGTCGCTGGTGCCCGAGTGGCCGTGGGAACAGGCCTGCGCGGGGTGGCTGGTGATGGCCATGGCGGAGGCGGAAGCTGCCCGTGGGCGCGTCGAGGAGGCCGTCCGGAAGCTGGCCGAAGGGCTGAGATGCCGAGCCGTAGGCCTGGATTGGGCTCGCGCGACCGTGCGCCTGGGGCGCGTCGCCAATTGGAGGACGAGGAGGGCGCACGTGGGGTGATGCTGCGGGCGTATGTCCGCTGCGGGCTGGATGGAATGGAACCGGCGGGCGCGGAGAAGGAGGACCTGGCTCGGGTGCGGGAGCTTTGGGCCGCTCGTCCTGTCCGCGGTGAGGGTGCCGAGGCGGCGGGCGAGGTGGTCCGTGGATTCACCCGGGCGCTCTTCGAGCTGAACCAGACAGCCTGGCTCGAGCAAGAGGAGGCTCGGGAAACGAGGGAGCAGCCGCACGTCATGGCTCCCGGCGAGCACCTGATGAAGGAGCGCCACGACGACGCCTACTGTCGTCTCGCGGCCACCTGGTGCACGCCGGGTCGCGTGGCGGGGTTGTCCAGCGTCTCCTCGCTATCCGACCACCATTCCGTTCGGCTGTGCGTCACGGGCGTGCACACCGCCGAGGACGGTGATGGGTACGAGGTGTGGACCCACACGGCCCCAGCGCCGGGTTGGGCCACGGACGCCGTGCGCCTCTACCGGGTGGTCGCGTGCGACGGCCGGTGGTTCGTGAACGCTTGGTTCCAGGTGTGGGACCGGGGTGAGCCCGACGAGGAGCGCATCGAACTGGGGTAGCGTGGTCGGCGCCAGGACGGGACGCTCCGACCTGCGTTCGAAGGTGGCTCGTCAGCGCCCCCCACCGTGGCGCCGTCGCCACCACGGTGGAGGCGGCAGGCCGTCGCGAAGCCAGGGTTGATCGTCGAGATTGGGCTCGGTCTGCTCTTCGACCTCGGGGGTCTCGGTGGTCTCCTCCACCGCGGGGGTTTCCTCGACCTCGGCGACGCCGCCGTCTGTGGCCACGGGCTCGGTGGTTTCCACGGGTTCGGTGACGATCACTTCGGTGCCGACCACGTCCTGCCCCGCGATCACGCGGTCGAAGAAGGCGTCGCCCCAGGTCTGGCGGATGAAGTCTCGTAGGCCCTGGGCGTCGGCGGCCTCGAGGAAGCTCTGGTAGTAGGCGTCCTGCTTGTCCCAGCGGAACTCCTGCAGCTGGGCGCCCTCGCGGTAGGTGGTCATGGCGCGCTCGGCCTGGAAGGCGATGAAGGCGCGGAAGTTGTCGTTGCTCGAGAAGTAGTCGGGGTCCTTCTCCGCCACGGCCTGCGCGAGGGCGAAGGAGTAGACCGTGAACTCGATGGTGCCCATCATCCCGTCGCGCCAGCCGCCGCGCCACTGCCCGTGGCTCGCTTGGTCCACGCCCACCTGGCTACCGTTGGTGTAGGCGGTCCACTCGTCGAAGACGTACAGGGGCTGGTCGTCCCAGGCCATGGACCAGGACTCCCGGTTCGAGATGTACATCCGGTACCGGCTCTCCTGGAGGCTGGCGGGCACGTAGGGGGCCACGTCCTGCTTGCGGATTCCGGGCTCCTCCAGGATCACCGCGCGGTCGTCGCCGACGTAGAAGCCGTTGACCTTCACGCCGTCCGGCCCGTGGTGGTTGCGAAGGTGGGAGTTGATGCCGTGGGTGGTCTCGTGGCCGTGGGTGATGGCGTCGGAGTCCCGGTAGGTGGTGCCGTAGGACGCCGGCAGGTGGTTCTCGATGTCGGTGAGCACGTCGCCCCAGCCCGAGCCGCTCGCGTTCTTCTGGTCGGGGAAGTCCACGAAGTCCAGGGCCGCGGCCGGGTCCGGCGCCCGCGCGGCGAGCACCTGGTGCAGGACCAGGATCTGCTGGGCGATCGAGTAGTCGCCCGGGCTGCAGTCATCCTGGGCCCACAGGTCGGTCGGGATGGCCAGCGCCACGCAGGCCAGGAATCCAAGGGCAGAGGCGTGACGGAACACCGGCATCTTGGCCTCCCTAGGAGCCTCGTCCGTGCCGGCGTGTCCACCACGGTGGTGGCGGCAGGCCGTCTCGGAGCCAGGGCTGCTCTTCGTAGAGGCTGTCCTCGTCGATCTCTTCTGTCTCGACGCCATGGTCGCCGTCGGACGACCCGGTGTCGCCCGTGTCCACCGGTTCCGCGGTGTCTTCGGGCTCGCTCGTATCCTCGACCTCCACGGGGGTCTCCTCGACCTCGGTGGTCTCGGTCGTCTCGGTCGTCTCCTCGACCTCGGTGTCGCCACCGTCCCCGGCGTCCGGCTCACCGTCTGCGCCCTGGTCGCCGATGTCCGTTCCCGGCGGCACCACCACGGAAAGCTCCCCGGCGTCCATCACCACGGTCTCGCCGGTGGTGGGGTGCGTGAACTGCAGCTTCTCGCCGCCGTCCAGGGTCTTCTCCCACACCCACCAGTCGCCGCGGCCGTGGGCCATGTAGACGTTTTCGTCGTCCTTCTTCACGAAGCAGTCGGCGTATGCATCGCCAGACGCGACGTACTTCGAGCTGCCCTCGGGGGCGTGGACCTTGGGACGGTTGTCGGGCTCGGGCAGGTTGACCGTGTCGTCCGCGCCTGGAATGTCCTTTGCGGTGGCAGGGCGGCTTCGGTCGCAGTCGAAGTGCGACAGGATGGTGTCGATGTGGCGCTGGTAGGGCTTCGCGCCTTCCCAGTTGGCTCGCATGATGCTGTTGGACTCACCGATGAGCCGGTAGCGGTCGCTGCTGTCGCTGTACTCGTCGTTCAGACCCAGCAGGTGTCCGATCTCGTGGGAAGCCACCCACTTGGAGGTGCTGGTGAACCAATTGCCTGAGTTGGCGCGCCCGGAGCCACGTGAGATGTGCACCGTGTTGTCCTGGCCCGAGTCCACGAACTGAAGGTCCAGGTGGAAGCTGTCGTTGGACCAGAACTTCTCCACCTCCTTCTCCCAGCTCGCCTCGCGGCCGTCGCTCCGGGAACCGGTGAGCTTGACCTTCAGGGTCACCCGGGTGACGCCGTCGGGGGTGGTCAACATGGTGAACTTGACGTTCTGTCCGTACACGCCGTCTCCGGACCAGCGGGACGTGGTCGCCACGCGCCCCAGCCCGTCGTACTTCTTGTCGGCGTTGTCGCCGGTGCCGTCACAGTCGCTGTCCTTCCACTCTGCCTTGTCCTTGGGGAAGGCGTCGATGTTGTCGCCCCAGCCGTCGCCGTCGCTGTCCACCGTGTCGCGGGGGTCGTTGGGGAAGCCGTCCTTGTCGTTGCGGGTGCCGTCGCCGTCGTTGTCGCCGCGGGCGTAGTTGTAGGAGTTGCGGTCCACCGCGTCCTTGACCGGATCGATGGGCGCGGGCTCCATGGCCGCCAGGCGCAGATCGGTGACGGGGGAGTCCGGGGGGACGGGGATGCAGGTGCCGTCGGCCCAGGCGACGCCCGAGAACCCGGCGGTACCGAGCAGGACGAGCAGAGCGGGGGCGCTCATGGTGCACCCGCCGGCAGGCGAGCATCCAGCCACTTCTGGACACGCACCATCCGCTCGTTCGAGGGCAGGTCGTTGGCCCACTCCCAGAAGCTGGCCTCGGCTCCGTCCAAGCGCACGCCGAGGTAGGCGCGGCTCTCGCCGGGTACGGGGGTGCGGTCCTCGACCCGCTGCTCCCAGACCTCGAGGCCCATGAGCAGGGCCAGCAACGCCGTGCGGTCGGGGGAGTCCAAGCGGGTGTGACTGACCACGTCGCCTTGCTGGGCTCGAGGCACGTCGGTGCGTGTGAGCGTGCCGTCGGCGGTCAGGTCGAAGCGGGCGCCGCCGTACAGCGGGTGGACGTCCTCGAGGACCAGCACCAGCGCGGCCGGAGCGTCTGCACGCATGGCCGACGCGATGGCGGTCTCGATGGGGTGGTCGCTCGCTGCCCACGTGGTCGTGAGCAGCAGGAGGAGGGTGAAGAGCCAGGCGTACATGGTGCCTCCCGGGTGGAAAGGTCGTGTGCACACCTGTGGCAAAAATCGTGCCTTGCGCATATTGCGCGTTTTCCCGTCAGGGCTCCTCGGGCCCCGGGAGACGGCTCACCCACGTTGGGGAACGCAGCTCCCTGCTCGTTGCGACGTTTGGGGGGCAGCCCCGCTACGCGGGCGGATTGACCAACACGATGCGGAGGATCATCTGCATCAGCTCGTCTCGGCGGCGCTCGAGCATGGCGTCCTCGAGCAGGCCTTCTTCGCCTACGATGGCTTCGATGAAGGGGTTGTCCGAGACGTAGCTGACGATCATTCCGTAGATGGCGGTGAGGAGCTGCTCCGGATCCACCGGCCGGAAGACTCCGGCGGCGATGCCCGCCACGATGAACCTGCGAGCCTTGGCGTACCAGGGAGCCAGGTGCTCGCGCACCAGGTCGAGCAGGTAGTGCTGGTCACCCTGGCCCGTCTCGAGATTCGCCAGGCGCGCGAAGCTGGGGTGGCGCACGGCGAAGTCGAAGAAGCCGTAGAAGAAGCGCTCGAGCTTGGGCCCCGGATCGATAGGTTCGCGAGGGATGCTGGTGGCCAGATCGACCAGCTCGCCCACCATGCGGTCGACAACCGCGCGGTACAGATCGCGCTTGGTGCGGAAGTGGTAGTGGACCACGGCGTGGGTCACGCCCACTCGGGCAGCGATGTCCTTCACGCGGGCGCCGTCGAAGCCCTTCTCGGCGAAGACCTTCTCGGCCGCGTAGAGGATCTGCTCGTGGGTGTCGCGCTCCATGGGGGCCCTCGGTGCTTGGCTCGAGGGTAACCCGTCCCGGGCGCCAGTTCCTTGGCCGAAGAGCCGAGAGGGAGAGGGTCGATGGGCCTGTCCCGGGCGGCGATACGAGCGGGGTTCCCGGGTGGAACATGGGTTATGGACGGCGGCCCGCCGTCGGAGTCGCCCATGAGCCAGCCCTTCCACATCCTCGGCCCCCTGCGTCACGAATGCACCGGCTGCGGCGGCTGCTGCCACGGTGTGGTGGTGTTCCTAAGCCAGGCGGAGCGAGCGCGGATGAGGGCGTTCGCGGCACAGGCCGGAATGGCCGACCCGGTGGATGGCGAAAAGCTCCGTTTCGAGTCGGGTCGCTGCCCCCACCAATGCGATGACGAGCTCTGCCGCCTCCACGTTCAACACGGGTTCGAGGCCAAGCCCTTGCTTTGCCGGCAGTATCCCCTCGTCCTCAGCCGGACCGCCCAAGGCTTGCGCGCCGGGGTGGATTCCGGCTGCTACGACGGCTGGAAGAGCAGGCGGAACGGCCCGTTGCTCCAGGGGCGCGCCGGTGCGGTCGAGACCCGCAAGCTCAGCCCCAAGGCGGCGCGTCACGAAGAAAAGCTGCTGGACTTGCTGGACCTGCCCGAGCTCACCATCGCCAGACTGGCCAGCATGCTCTCCGATGAACCCCCACCG
>CAZVHW010000403.1:6666-7490 GCA_964626835.1 uncultured Enterobacterales bacterium | reverse complement strand
GCGGTCGTTAACACGCTACCTGGCGGCGATGGCCCCTACAGACGATCCACCCCTGGTCTCGCTCGGCCCAGAGGAAACCCTGGACAGGCTCACCGGGGCCTGGTGGATCCTCCAGCTCGCCCGAGGCCATCGTTTCTCCACCGACGACGTGCTCACCGCCTGGACGGGCTTGCGCGCCCAACCCGAGGCGACGAGGGTGCTCGATCTCGGGGCTGGCGTCGGGTCCGTGGGGCTCATGGTCCTGCAAGAGCTGAGCGAGCAGGCGCGGCTGGTCTCGGTGGAGGTCCAGGAAATCAGCGTGTCCCTGGCGCGTCGAAGCGCGGCCATGAACGGCGTCGAACACAGGGTCCTCCAGCTGCACGCCGATCTTCGGCAGCCAGCGCTGCTCGCCGAGACCGAATCCTTCGATCTCGTCGTCGCAAATCCGCCCTATCTGCCTCCAGACAAAGCCGTGGCCTCGCCTCACCCCCAACGCGCCAACGCCCGACTCGAGCTGAACGGGGACGTCTTCGACTACTGCGAACTCGTCGCCCGGCACCTCGCCCCGCGAGGCCGCTTCTGCTTCTGCCACTCAGCCCGGGACCCACGCCCAGAGCAAGCCATCGAGCGTGCAGGGCTCAGCCTCCGCGCCCGCCGAGACGTCACGTTCCGCCACGGCCAACCCCCCATGATCGCTCTGTTCGAGGCCGGCTGGGACGGCATCGCCGTGGCTGGCCTGGGCAAGTTCAACTCGGTGATCCCGCCCTGGGGCGTGGTCCAGACCAAGGGCCGCCTGGAGTGGCTGCGCGTCAAGAGCCCTCAACTGAGCAACACCCGCGACGTGT
>CAZVHW010000403.1:0-6656 GCA_964626835.1 uncultured Enterobacterales bacterium | reverse complement strand
CCTCGGCGTCCGAGGTGCGGATGGCGCCTGGACCCAGAGCTACCGAGCAGTGCGGCGCGAGATGCGCATCGACCCATGAGCAGCTCCATCTGCAGAAACTTCCGGGCCGAGATCGCAGACGTTCGGTGCTGGGACGCCGGCGTACAGGAAGTGTTCGAGGCTCGAGGAGAAGCCCTGGTGGACTGCGTTCTGCAGAACCGGGAAGAGCTGCTGGCGTTGTGCGAGTTCATCCAGACGCACCGAATCCGCAGCTGGCTCGAGGTGGGTTCCTGGACAGGAGCGCTGACACGCTGCCTTCACCGAGTGTTTCGGTTCGACAGGGTCGCGGTCTGCGACGACGGCTGGGCCGCGCGGCGTGGGCTGTCCCTGGACCTGCCAGGTGACGCCGCCGTGTTCGTGGGGAACTCCACCTCTCCTGAGTACGAGCACTGGCGAGCCACCCTCGGCCCGATTGACCTGGTGTTCATCGACGCGAACCATGCCCACGACGCCGTGAGACGCGACTTCGAGATCAACCGGCAGCACCCACACCGGTTCCTGGCTTTTCACGACATCGCGGGCGCCAACCGCTACACCACCGGAGTGCGGAGGTTCTGGCGAGCACTCGATCACGGCTGGAAGTCCGAGATCCTGCAGCCTCACCGCGAGCTGAACCTCGACCACTCCATCATGGGCATCGGCCTGTGGGCGTCCGAGCATCCAACGGGCGACTTCCAAGGTTAGGGAAGACAAGCCGATTTCGTCCGGAGGCTCCCATGGTCCCCACCAGCCTCGTCCTCCTGCTCCTCACGGCACCCCGAGCAGAAGACGCGAGGCTGCTCATGCTCGGCAACTCCTACACCGCGGCCAACGACCTGCACGAGCTCGCGGCGGACACGCTGGCGCAGACGGTCACGAGCTGGACCGAGGTGTACGCCCGCCCCCTCACCCAGGGTGGCACGACCCTGGCCGAGCACGCCTCGAAGTCCGACGGCAGCCAAGGTGACACCGAGTGGCGCCTGGCCCTGGTCACGGGTGAGGATGCAGGGACCTGGGATTGGGTGGTGTTGCAGGACCAAAGCCAGGTCCCCGGCTTTCCACAGACCAGTGGCGAGTGGCTCGCCAGCCGTGACGGGGCCGTCCTCCTGGACGGCATGATCGAGGACGGCGGCGGTGAGACCGTCTTCCTGCTCACCTGGGGCCGACGGGACGGTGACAGCTACAACCCCTCCCGCTACCCGGACTTTCTCACGATGCAGGAGCAGCTGACCGAGGGATACCTGGCCTACGCCGAGGCCTGCGGCGAGGACGGCAGTCCGGCATGGATCATCCCGGCCGGGCTGGCCTTCCAACAGGTGTACGACGGGCTGGTAGACGAAGGCGTCGACCCGACGGAGGGGACCACGGCCTTCACCGCGTTGTACCAGGACGATGGCAGCCATCCGGCCCCCGCCGGGAGCTGGCTGGCCGCACTCACCGCTGCCGCGGCAATCACGGGGCGCACGGTGGCCAATGTCTCCGCACCCGCCGAGGTGCAGGACGAGCTGCAGGACAGGTTGCGAGGGGCTGCGGATGCCTCGGTGCTCGACGATCCCTTCGGAGCGATCCCCTACCGCTGGGCCTACGAGTGGGACGAATGGCAGACCCCCGCCGAGCTCACCGTCGATGACGGCGTCGTGATCTCGGGGGTGGACCTTCGCCCCACCGTGCGGGTGAACGATGACGAGTCGAACATCGGGGCGCTCGCAGTCGGCTCCACTCACGAGGGAGACGTCGAAGGCGCTGGACGCCTATGGATCCAGGACGGCGGTGTGTTGGCCGCGGACACGCTGTCCATCGGCCAATCGGAATGTACGCTGCGGGTGGATGGAGGGCGGCTCGACATCGCGGAGATCTGGAATGTCGGCAGCCAGGACGCCATCGAGCTCGATGGTGGCTGGTTGGAGCTCGGGACTGGGAGTCTGCCGGGGCTCCGACACCTGTCCGGCGGACTGGGAATAGCGGGCACCCTGACCATGGAAGCCGACTACGCCCTCCCCGTCGAGGGCAGCCTACAGATCGACGTTGTCTCCCTCGAAGGTCCGCTGCTGGACATCGAGGGCACCGGCACGCTCGCGGGTTCCCTGACGGTCACCCTGGACGATGCCCTGCGCGAGGAAGGCGGCAACGTCGAGTTGATCCGTGCGGACACGCTCGAGGTCGGCGACATCGAGGCAACGCTTCCCGCCGACACCGAGCTCGAGCTCCACCACTACGAAGATGGCGACGTGCTGGTGCTCAACTGGCTGTACGACTGTGGTGCGTGCGACACGGGCGAGGCAGTCATCGTCAGTGGCGACTGCGGCTGCGCCGCACAGCCCCGACGAGTCCAGACCTTCCTCCTGGTCCTCGTCATCGGTGCCACGCTCCGATCCAGGCGTAGGGACTGGCCTTGCGCCCGCCCGCAGATACCGTGATTCCTGCGGGCGCAAGGCCCGCCCCGTGGCCAGACTTCGTCGGGGCCGCTCCGATGCAGTAGAATGAGCACCCTGTCCCCACTGCCCTCGAACACCCCATGACACGCGCGCTCATCCTCTCCACACTGCTCTCGTTGCCTGGTCTGGCCCATGCCGAGGACGGCTGGCCCGATCTGAACGCGCCCGAACCAGCCCCCACCCAACGGCCCGCCGACGTCGCCGTGGTCGTGGGCATCCAGAACTACGAGCACTTGCTGGACTTCCCCGGCGCCGTCCAGACCGCCAAGGACTGGCACGGCTGGTTCGAGCGAGGGCTTGGCATACCTCAGAGCCACCTCTGGCTGTTGCTCGAGGGGGAAGCCACGCCCGAAGCCATGGCCGCAGCCGTGACCGAAGCGGCCATGGAAGTCGGCCCGGAAGCGAGGCTCTGGTTCGTGTTCCTCGGCCAGGGATCCCCCTCCTGCGACGGCGAGGACGCGCTCCTGTTCGCCGCCACGGCCGGGCCCGAGGCACCGGGGTTCCTGCAGGGTGCGCTCACCCTCGATTCCGTGCGCTCCTTGCTCGAGCTGGGCGCCCACGAGCAGGCGGTCCTCGTCATCGACGCCAGCGTCAACGAGAGGGACCGCTCGGTGGACAAGCTCGGCTGCACCACCATGCCCGTGATGCCTCCGATCACCCTCGACGGTGGTGAGCGAGGCATCCTGTTGACGGCGGCGCGGCCAGACGAGTTCGCTGGGACCCTGCTTGGCTCGGACACGCCCGCCTTTGGCCACCTCCTCCTGGGTGCGCTGACGGGCTGGGGAGACAGCGACGGCGACGGGCAGGTCACGACCTCCGAAGCCTTGGATTGGGTTCGTGCCACGCTCCGAGCCACCGAGCGGCGCCTCACGCAGACCCCCGAGCTCTGGGGCAGCGGCGGAGACCAGGTGCTCGGTGGGAGCGCGCAGCCTCCACCGGACCGCGCATCCATGCTCTACGACCTGGCCCGTCACCACGTGCAGAGCCGCGCCAACGAGATCGACCAGGCAAGGGAAGACCTGGAGGGCCAGGCCCAGCGGGCATGGCAGGAGATCCTCTGGGCGGGGTCCGATCCGGCGGCATCGACCGCGTGGCTGGAGCGCTACCAAGGGGCCACGGTGCAGACACGGGGCCAACGGCGTTGGGCCGTGCTTCCCGACGCTGCCGACGTCCGTGCGGCGAGCGGCATGGTCGACGACCCGGACCCGGTCTCACCGGATCCCGAAGCCAAGGCGGCTCACGATCAGATCTCGGGCGAGATGCGTCACCTCGCCAAGCGCAATGCCTGGAAAGGCGTCGAGCGGGCCTTTCTCGACCTCGAAGCCCTGCTCGACCTGGGTGAGCACCCCACCCTCGAGGATCTGGACCTGGGGGCGCAGGCCGCCAGGGCACTCGGCAAGGTCGACGCGGTCTACCAGCGACTCGAGACCAGAGCGAACCTGGATCCCGACACCCCCGAGGTGCTGCAGTGGCTCAACGAGCTCGAGGCTTCCTACGGGCGCGTACTCCTCCGCGATCGATCCGGCGAGACCGCGACCCTCACCCCCGCGCGCATACCCATGGCCCCCGACCAACGAGCCGCCATCGAAAACGCCGTAGCCCAGGTCAAGACCGAGGGGTACTTTGTCGGGCGGCTCCCCTGGGGCGTCTACAGCCTGGGTGATCGCATGTTCGTGGTCATCCCCGGCGACCGCGAGGTCGAGGTGGTGCTCAGGCGGGAGCACTAGCCTCGCTTTCCAAGATGGCGCGCGCCAACACCTCGCCCAGCACGGGCGGAACGGCATTGCCGATCTGCTTCACGATCTGGGCCTGGGTACCCACGAATCGGTACCGATCCGGGAAGCTCTGCAGACGAGCACCCTCGCGCGGAGTCAGGGCGCGGTCCTGCGTGGGGTGGATGCACCTGTTCGAGGCCGGATGCACGAAGTTCACCGTGATGGTGTTGCTGGGCCTGTGCGCGTCCAGCCGGCTGTAGCAGGAGCTGAATCCACTGGTGACCATTCCAGGAGGGAGTGCCGAGATGTTGGCACCGGCGTGGCGAATGATGTCGAGCATGCGTGGGGAGTGACGAGTGCCGCGATGCAGGGTCAACCGATCCGACCCGGACCTGACGCGGCGCTGGTAGTCGGTGACCGGCGGCAGCATGGAATCGTAGGCGGTTGCCTCCTGGCCCGCCGACACCGCGGGAAGATCTCCGATGGCCTGCTCGAGCGTGACCGCTGGTGGCAACCCCGCCCCCCTCGAGGTGCGCACCACCCGCTCCCTGGCTCCGGCCATGCTCCGATGTTCGTGGTGGTGCGTGGGCGTAGGCCACACGAACTCGAGTCCGTCTCGGTTGCCGACGATCACAACCCGCTCGCGACTCTGGGGGACCCCGTAGTGCGCCGCGTTGAGCACCCTCCACGAGGCTGTGTACCCCGCACCCTCGAACCCTTCGAGAAGCGCAGCGAGCCTCCGACCCTTCTGGTGAGTGAGCAGACCGACCACGTTCTCGAAGACGAACCAACGAGGCCGCAGGCCAGCGATGATCAGCACGTAGTGCTCTACGAGGCTGTTGCGAGGGTCGCCCCGGGTGAGCGCCCGGAAGGGTCGGATGGAGGAGAAACCCTGGCAAGGCGGACCGCCCAATACGACCTCGACGTCTCCAGCCAGATGGCGCAGCCGCTCGAACGGGACGGTCCGAAGATCCGCGGCCAGCCCGTTGGCGCAGGGATGATTGGCCGCGAAGGTAGCGACCCGGTCCTCGAGCAGATCGACGCCACAGGTCGTGACGAAGGCCCTCTCCCGCCCGAAGCCCCAGGACAACCCTCCCGCTCCACAGAACAGATCGAGCACTCGACGACGACCGCCATGGGGCTCGGTTCGCCTCGATACCACGGCACCTTGCCCAGCCTTCGAGGTCGTGTAGCCCTCACCGGGGGTGACCCCAGCGACGAACGCGCGCTGGCCGGACCCAAGGGCGGTGACGTCCACTCCGAATACCCTCGCCAAGCTGCCAAAGGCCTCGTCCGACGGCAGCTCCAGCCCTCGCTCCCACTTGCTCAGCGCGCGCACCGAGACGCCCGCCTCGCGCGCGACATCGCGCTGACGGAGGCCAAGGGAGCGTCGAAGTTGGCGGAGGTTCATGACAGGGATCCCCTAACGAAGAACAACCACCCATCCAGCCCGACGCCCTGGAGTCTGGATTCGTCGCCAACTCCTGCCAGGGGTGTCGGGCACTAGCAATGAGGTGGATGTAGACGAGCACGTCATGGAGGTCGGACTCAGCCTGGACGGGCCCACTCTGGAGCCGAACCCGGAACACGGGCCCATCCCAGCTACCGTGCCGCGCGTAGAGCCCCTTGGTGTACATGCCGTTCGGAAAGGCATGCCCCGCGACGGCTGCCCCCGCCGCGAGCGCAGCAGCAGGTGATCTCCGCGCTCCTCGCCTCGCCGGCTCGTCGGCGCACCCGAAGGGAACATGCCTGGCGAGATTTCGAGCGGCAGCATCGCCGGTGACAAGAGAACCGCGGTGAATGCAAGGCCATCGCAAGAGAACCGCCTCGAGTGCACGATTGTGTGTGGCAAGGGTCCAATAGCGAGGTGAATTCGCCCCGGTTCGCACTCCACGCCCACGAAGGGTGCCTGGAGTCGTGCACTCAGACCGGTTCTCTTGTCACTACATTGCACCCAGGACCTCTCTCTCGAGATCCGCTTTTTGCCTGCCCCCACTGGGGGCCAAGGCGCCCGACCAAAAAACGCCCGGTCCGTTCGGGAGGCTCGGGGTACCATCGTGCTGTTGCACGAACGGTCGTTGGTGACTTGCAGCTGACCGCGCTTTCTGGGTCACGCAGCGGGCGGCGACCAGGATGCCACGACGCCTGACAGCGCTCGACCTGGGCGGGGGGGCACGCGAAGCGACCCGTCTCAAGGACCTCCGAGCACCAGGTAGGCCGCGCCAGCGTAGTCGTCGTAGCCGTTTGCGCCAACCAGGACGTCCGCGTAGCTATCGTCGTTGATGTCCCCCGCTCCGGCGACCGGCGAGCCGACGCGGTCACCTTCGGCCTCTGCCAGCAAGGTGGCGCCGCCGGCCGGCAGGTCAAACGCGCCACTGATCGGCCCATGGAGCAGGTAGGCCCGCCCCGTGTAGTCGTCCTCGCCTACCGCACCAACGATGATGTCGTCATGACCGTCTGCGTCCACGTCACCGGCCCCTCCGACGTA
>CAZVHW010000402.1:0-7493 GCA_964626835.1 uncultured Enterobacterales bacterium | reverse complement strand
GCGGCTACCTCGAGGACCGACGCCCCGCCGCCAACGCCGATCCCTACTCGGTGTGCACAGCGTTGCTCAAGAGCACCTTCGAGCTCTGGTAGCGCGCCTCGGACACCCTCGTCCGCCGTGGGGATCGGGGGGCGGGGGCTCCATTCGTCGGTGACAAGGAGTCTCGCCGCCAAGAGGGTTTCCAGGTAGTATTGCAAGGCACGAGGGCAGGGATCGCGCCGCGACGGGCTCCCGAGGAGGAGCGATGAGAGGGCGCGTGAGCTGGCATGGAGACTTCGCACGCATCCCCGTCGCTCGCGTGATGTCCACAGACGCGCTGACCTCGAGGTCGACCGATACAGTCGGCGGCGCGGTCGCACACATGAAAAAGTGCGAGGCGGGCTGCATCATCGTCGTCAATGACCAGCGACAAGTGGTCGGCATCTTCACGGAGCGCGACCTGGTGACGCGAGTGATCGGAAGAGGTCTCGATCCGAGCGTGGTGACGCTGGGCGAGGTCATGACCCAGGAAGTGGTCCAGGCTCCGGCCGACATGACGCTCTCCCTCGCGACCGACCTGTTCGAGCTACGCGGATTCCGCCACGTACCCGTGCTCGCCCGGGGCACCGTGGTCGGTGTCTTGTCGATGCGTGATCTGATGCGCGTCCGCCTGCGTCATGTCGAGGCTGTCCTGGATCAGGAAGTCGCCACCCTCAGGGAGATGAGGGCGCTCCTCGAGCTCGGTGGCGACGCCCGACTCCACACGCTGATGGCCATCAACGAGCGCTTGGAAGAGCTCGCCCTCACCGATGAGCTGACCGGGCTGTACAACTACCGCTACTTCGTCCGCAGACTGTCCGAAGAAGCCTCCCTGACGCAACGCACCGGGCGGACCCTCTCACTCCTGTTCGCAGACATCGACCACTTCAAGCGCGTCAACGACCTACACGGCCACTCGGTGGGAGATCGGGTGCTGCGCTCGGTAGCAGGCTGCCTTCGCCATGCGGTCGAAGGTGACGTCATGGTGGCCCACCTGCGCAGGTCGGACATCGTGGCGCGCTACGGTGGAGAGGAGTTCGCGATCCTGTTGCCGGACACCGGCGGAGGAGGCGCCGCGCTCGTAGCCGAGCGCATTCGCTCCGTCACCGAGGAGATGAAAGTCGAGCTGGAGGACGGCACGCAGGTCAAGGTGACCATCAGCATCGGTGTTGCCTCTGCCCCCTCCCATGGCACCCAGCCCGACGACTTGGTGAACGCGGCCGATACCGCTCTGTATAGTGCCAAGTCCGCCGGGCGCAACAGGGTGAACGTTGCCGAACAGAGATCGTCGAGCGTGGGCGAAGAACCAAGCCAGCTCTGACATCCGCCTCACCATCTTCGGTCAGCCGCATCGGCGGGGTCCCGCATGACCGCCAACCGGCCGCTGGCCCGAACACCACCATCGAGACCCCGTGACCACCCTTCCCATCGTCATCGTAGGCGCCGGTCCAGCAGGTCTCACGACCGCGCTCAGCCTTGCACGTTGGGCGCCAGCTCTCGCCGCACGCGTCATCGTGCTCGACAAGGCGCGTTTCCCGAGGGAAAAGACCTGTGCGGGGGCTCTGGGTGAGCGCGGATGGCGGGCACTGCGGGCGCTCGAGGCGGCGCCGAGCGTTCCGGGTGTCGAGGTGCGTGGTTTCCAGGTAGTGAGCAGCGAGCCGCCACTCACGTCCAGGCGCAGCACGTCCATCGGACGGGTGATCCGCCGGCTCGAGTTTGACGCCGCGTTGGCCGCCAGGGCGGTCGACATGGGCGTTCACCTCGAAGAGGAGGTCCGCGTCATCGGCGTGCAGGAACGACAGGATCACGTCAGCCTCACGACCAACAAAGGAGAGCTGCGAGCAGAGGTCGTGGTAGGCGCCGATGGCGTGGGCAGCGTGGTGCGCCGTTCGATGGATCAACCGCATGGTGGCCTACGTGTACAGGTGGTCGAGGTGGACACCGAGCCCGTGCCAAGCGACCCGCCGCGAGACCTCCTGACCTTCGACATCTCCGACCACGGCTACGCCGGCTACAGCTGGCACTTCCCCACACTCGTCGAGGGCGCGCCCATGATGTGCCGAGGTGTCTACGCGCTTCGACCCGATGACGTGGGCCAGGACACGGCGGAACGGCGCGCCCGACCCGACATCGCCGGTTGTTTGTCCACGTTGCTTCGTGCCAGGGGTCTCGATCCTCGAGTTCATCGTTTCGCCCGATTCTCCGAGCGCGGCTTCCGGCCGGGGACGAGGCTCGTGCAAGGCCGGCGAATGCTGGTCGGAGAGGCCGCCGGAATCGATCCACTCGCGGGTGAAGGCCTGGCGCACAGCCTCGAGTACGGTACGCTGGCGGGACGATTTCTCGCCCAAAGTCAGCGCACTCCAGGCGCACTTGCTGGCTGGCACCGAGCGTTGACGAGATCACGGCTGGGTTGGGATCTCGCGCTCTGTCACCGACTCCTGCGTCGTTTCTACGGCGCCGAGCGACGTCACACGGAGGCGCTGCTCTTCTCCCACGACCACCTCCTGTCTGGCTGTCTCCACCGCTTCGCGGGCGAACTTCCGAGCCCCTGGCTGCTGGCGAGGGCCGCCACCGCGGTAGGCAAGGCCTGGGCGATGGGTCGGGCAGAGGCCTGATCGCGTCCAGATCGAACAGTAGCGGTCTCGAGCGATGCCCTCCGCGCTGGACCTGTTATAGCCGCCGCTTCTCGCCGTTTGGATCGCGCTGGGCCCGCTTGACACTGACTGTCGTTCACACCGTGAGCCCAACGGCTCGCGCTGACAGCCAGCACCAGCCGCGTTCAGCAAACCCCGGAAGCTCCCATGGCAACCGCGAGTACAAGCGACCCACAATCCACGCCCACCGCGCAGAAGTTTGGCACCTTCCTGGGTGTCTACACGCCGAGCGTCCTCACGATCCTCGGCCTCATCATGTACCTGCGCTTCGGCTGGGTGGTGGGCAACGTAGGGCTGGGTCTGACCCTGCTCATCGTGTTGCTGGCGTCGAGCATCACCTTCATCACCAGCTTGAGCGCTTCGGCCATCTCCACCAACATGCGGGTGGGTGTGGGCGGCGAATACTTCATGATCTCGCGGTCCCTGGGCCTCGAGCTGGGTGGCGCCATCGGTATCCCCCTGTTCCTGTGCCGCACCCTGAGCATCACCTTCTACTCCTTCGGCCTGGCTGAGTCGCTGTTGCTGTTCTGGCCCGCGTCCTGGGGGGAGATGCCCGGCTACACCATCCAGCTGCTCACCGCTGGCGTGATCGTGCTCATCACCGCCATCTCGGGCAAGAGCGCCGGCTTGGCCCTCAAGCTCCAGATCCCCATCATGGTGGCGGTGGGCCTATCGCTGGTGGCCTTGGTCCTCGGTGTGGCAGGTGCCGACTTCCAGGCACCCGAGATGGTCCCCACCTACCGAACGGCGCCTGAGGGCTTCTGGTACGTCTTCGCGGTCTTCTTCCCCGCCGTCACCGGCTTCACCGCCGGGATCGGGATGTCGGGGGATCTGAAGGACCCGCGCAGTTCCATCCCCAAGGGCACCCTCGCGGCCGTGGGCACCGGTGCGTTCATCTACCTCACCATCCCCGTCCTGCTAGCGGTCACCATGAAGGTCAGTGCGGTCGATCTGGCCCAGCCGGGCATCGTGTGGGTCAAGGTGGCGGTGTTGGGCGCGTGGCTGGTCTACCCGGGCGTCTGGGGCGCCATCCTCTCCTCGGCCTTTGGCAGCGTGTTGGGTGGCCCGCGCGTGCTGCAGTCCCTGGCCATGGATGGCCTGGCGCCACGCTTCATGGGCAAGCTGTCCAAGACAGGCCAACCCACCATCGCCACATGGATCAGTGGCGGCATCGCCCTGGCCGCCGTGGCCTTGGGCGGCCTGAACGCAGTGGCCCAGTTTGTCTCCATGCTCTTCCTCACCCTGTACGTGCTGATCAACAGTGCGGCGGCGGTCGAGTCCTTGGTGGGGGATCCCAGCTACCGCCCCACCATCAAGGTGCCCTGGTACGTGTCCATCCTGGGTGCGGTGGGTGCCGTGGCGGTCATGTTCAAGATCAGCCCCTGGGCCGGCGTGGCTGCGGTCATCACGGTCATCGCGCTGTACGCCTATTTGCGTCGCAGAGCCATGAAGAAGCGCTGGGGAGACGTCCGCGCGGGGCTCTGGGTGGCGCTGGTCCGCTTCGCACTGGTGCAGCTAAAGGGCCACGGCATCGATCCGCGCAACTGGCGTCCCCACATCCTGCTGTTCGTCAGCGACCTGGACAAGCGCCTTGACCTGGCGCGCCTGGCCTCGTGGTTCAACCAGAACCGGGGCGTAGTCACAGTCTGCCGGCTGACCAAAGGCAACCTGCTCGAAGCTGCCGAGGATACCGAAGGCCTCCGCACCGAGATGGACCAGGCCCTGGCCCGCGAAGGCATCGTGGCCTTCGCCGAGGTCAACGTGGTGCAGGACTTCGAGCACGGCCTGCTGGACGTGACCCAAGCCAACGGTATCGGTGGCTTGAGCTCCAACACCATCATGTTCGGCTGGCCCAGCTCCCAGGACCGCATGGAGTCCATGCTTCGTGTCATGCGCGCCGCAGCGCACACCAAGACCTCCACCATCATCGCGCGCCCCAACTGGGCCCTCGAGCCCGGTCAGGAACAATGCATCGACGTGTGGTGGCGCGGCAAGCAGCGCAACGGCGATCTGCTGCTGCTGCTGGCCCATCTGCTCACACTCAACACGGCCTGGCGCCGCACGCGCATCTGCCTGCGCACGGTGGTCGACCACGAAGACCAGCGTGATGCCGTGGTCAAGGGCATCTCGGCCTTGCTCGAAGAATGCCGCATCGGCGCCGACACCGAGGTGGTGGTCAAGCCCGAAGACAAGAGCGTGATGGAGGTGATGCACGAGCGCAGCCGTGGCGCCAGCGTGGTCCTGCTGGGCTTGGACATGCCCGAACCCGGCACCGAGCCCGCCTACGCTGCGAGCCTCCTCGAGATGGCCGAGGGCTTCAGCACCGCCATCTTCGTGCGCAATGCCGGTCACTTCGTAGGCGAGCTGATCTGAGCGGAGCGTGGCTGGTGTTGGCCCAAGGAAGTGTTCCTCGAGGTCGTGCCCAGCTCCGCGCCGGTTGACTCGAACCAGGCAAGATGCTGAACTCATGGTCTGATGCCGTTGCAAAGGGAGACCGGAGTTGTTGGCAGGAGTCGCCTTCATCGCCTGCTTGGGCGCCGGCATCGCGGAAGCGGGAGGTCCCGTGCTGCTGTCCCGCTTCGAGGCGCTCGATCGGGACTCCGTCGACCTGGCGACCCGAATGCCCGCCCTGCTCGAGCGCGAGCTCGCCGGCTTCCCAGAGATCGAGATCGTCGACATCGACACCGTCCCAGACATCGGCGAGCTCACGGCGACCATCTACCTCGAGAGCTGCCCTCCAGGGCAGGCCACGGGCTGCGCCATCTTGGTCGGCCAGGCCGCCGAGGCGACGCTCGCGGTCGCCGGCACGGTGCGCTCCACCGATGTCCTCGCTCCCCTGCCGGAGCCCGCCTCGGCCCCCGAAGCGCGGGGCGATCCCCTGGGCCTGGACGACCTGGACGACCTGGACGACCTGGACGACCTCCCCGAGGCGGGCAGCCTGGAGCCGGAACCCAAGCTCCTGGTGACGCTATACCTGCTCGACGTCGCGGGCTTCGAGGAGCTGCTGGAGGTCACGCTCACCCACACGCCCAGCACCGAGACCGGGTTCGCCCAGGGCGTCCCGCTCATGCTCCGGGATGCCTTGGAAGGCAGGTTCGGCGAGAAGGTGGACATCCGCTTCGACATCAACGCAGAGTTCGACGAGATGCTGAACGAGAAGGCGCTCGACGACGCCCGGGCGGACATCGAGTCCCTGTCGCGGGAGCTGGGTGATGTCGAGGATGGCGAGCTGTCCGATTCCTACGCAGGCCAGACTGGGCGAATCGAGCGCAGCCACGTCACCATGCAGGACCTCGCGGGCGAGCTCCGAAGGAGCAGCATCCCGTGGGAAGAGCTCGGGATGGGACCCCGGCAGTATCTGGCCTGGTACAACTCGGGCTGGGACTACCGCAGCTGGATGCGGCGACGCTCGGGACGCACCCTGCAGTTCGTCTGGCGTCTCGAAGGGGGCATCGAGCGTGGCCCGCTGTTCCAGACCTACGATGGGGACGTCTGGTTCGACGAGGACAACATCGATCCGGATCTCACCACCTTCCGTTACCAGCTCACGCCAGCGGTCGGGGGCGGTGGGGGGACGTCGATGGGCTTCGGCATCTGCCCGTTCGCCGAGGTCGAGGTCGGCGCATGGGGAGTGGCCGGGAGCTTCCAGGCCGAGGCGCGCGAGCTCGATCTCATGGGGCAGTTCGTGGACAACGGCGCCTCCAATGGCCTGATACTGCTGCTCCGGCTGTGGGCCGGGGTCCGCCTGGTTCCTCTGCCCGCGCGCCAGGTTCGCCCCGTCGCCGGGTTGGGCATCGCCCGCCTGACCGGCGGGCGTCTGAAGGCCGATGCCCTCCCACTGGTCTACATGGACACCATTCTGGGACCGGGCGCGCTGGCGGCGCGAGGATTGCTGGGCGTGGAGCTTGCCCTCTCATCGGCCATCGACCTGGTGGTTGCAGCGCCGCTGTACATCCCTCTCCGGACCACCCCTCCGCGTCTCTCGAGCTCGGCACAGGTCTCCGGACAGCCCTCCTTCGTCGACCTCGATCCGCTGACCTTCCCCAGCTCCATGACCATCGGGGGACACGCCGCCCTGCAGGTCCGTCTCGGCGGCCGCGCCCTCGAGAAGGGGCACACGTTCTACCCGGACGAAGTACGCGCAGGGCGCTGATAGGAGTGCTCCCGGTAGAGCCAACAGACTCACTGGACAGGAAGACCCCCTTCCGAACGGCGCATCCCCCGTTGGACCGAGCCCCTAGCGCACCCAGACCTCCAGCCAGTAGAGCTGGCTGTAGTCGCCATACGAGCTGTCGTAGTGGAACGAGGTGAGGTTGAAGGTGCTGACCTCGCCGCTGTGGGCCGTCTGGTAGGGGCCCCTGAGCGTGACGTCGTTTTCCAGGGTGCCGTCGGTGGTGTCGGAGCAGGTGTAGGGCCAGTAGGCTTGCTCGGCGGAGGACCAGGCCGCCAGACCGGAGCTGTTCCAGCCCGTGTAGGACTCGCAGACGACTTCCTCGAGGGCGCCGTCCACTTCCGCCGAGAGGAAGACGGAGGAGTCGTCGTAGCTGTAGCCGTAGAGGTAGGTGTCGAGCAGGACCTCGCCGTCGTTGGGCACCTCGATCTCGTGGTCGTAGGACATCACGTCGGCGGTGGCGTCGACGTCGGACCACTGGATGTAGGTGTCGCCCTCGGACCAGTCGGTCATGTTGTCGTACACCCTGGTCATCAGGGTCTCGAAGTCCGCCTGGCTGTCGCCATCGTCGCTGCGGTCCCAGGACAGCACCAGGGTCCAGCCTCCACCGTCGGTGGTCATGTCGCAGGCGTAGGTGGCAGCGCCCGATC
>CAZVHW010000401.1:6413-7498 GCA_964626835.1 uncultured Enterobacterales bacterium | reverse complement strand
CGACGACAGCGACAGCGACAGTGGGCCACCCGAGCTGGTTCCAGACAGCGACAGCGACAGCGACAGCGACGATGACAGTAGCGACGATGAGGACTCAGGTGAGTACAGGAGACGAGTGAGTCGTTCGTGTTACGTGCTGTTGGCAGCGGACGATGAAGCCATGACTGCAGCAGGACTACTACCTACTGACGTGCACAAGTACGAGTGGTCGGACCTTCCAGACGATGTTCGAATGCAGGCGATTGAGCGCGGGCTGGACGACTACGACAAGACTGGGAGCTGGGATAGGACCTCAGATAGGCCAAGAGACGAGCTTCGAGCAGCAGGGGCAGTGGTGCTGACTGGCAGGGCGGTCGAGCGAGCGAAGATCTCTGGGGGCAAGTTGATTGGGAAATGGAGATACACGCCGAAGGGGTTCGGCGAGAACTTGCCGGAGAACGAGAGGGAGTCGCCGACGGCTTCGAAGGTTTCGCATCGGACGCTGGAGACTTTGGCGATGGCGAAGCGTTGGATTGCTTATGTTGGTGATATCAGTTCAGCATTCTTTCATGGAAAGACTTTCGACGAGATTGCAGCCGAGGAGAACATGCGAGCGTCTGAGCGGGGTGATCACCAGACGGCAGTTGGAAAAGAGCTGTGGGTTGACGTACCAGAGGCTGAGACAGAGTTGGCTTGGAATAGCAAAGGTCAGAGGATGTGCCGGAGGTTGTTGCGTGAGGTTCCGGGCACCAGGCAAGCCCCGGTCGTGTGGTGGCGGACGTTCACGGAGTTTCTGGTTGATGAGTTAGGCTTTGAACGGTCGAAGCTTGATCCGTGCGTCTATTACATGCCGACTGACGACGACGACGACGACGAGGATTCGTGGATGGGGTACTTGGCGCTTCACGTGGACGACTTCAGGGGTAGAGGCACAGCTGAGTTCGTGGAATGGTTTGGCATGCGCATCGATGAAAAATACGAGACTGGTGACACTTGGAAGACTTTCAATCCTTTGACAGATGAACCGACGACTTGGTCGTTCTTGGGTGAGGATTGGACGATGTCGGCCGAGGGGACTCGAATTTCGCAGGAGAAGTACATTTCGG
>CAZVHW010000401.1:4179-6403 GCA_964626835.1 uncultured Enterobacterales bacterium | reverse complement strand
AGCCAGGGAGAAACGACGGGACGACAAGGTGACCGCGGAGGAGGAACGATTCTTTCGTGGAACTTTGGGAACGGTTTTGTGGGTCACTGGGCACACACGTGCTGAGTCGGCCTATGAGGCGTCGTTTGCGGCGAGTCGAGTTGGATCCAAAGATCTTCGTGTTCATGACATGATGCGGCTGAACAAAGTTGTGCGGTATCTTCGAGCTACGAGTGTTACAGTGTGGTTGCCGGCGATGGACAATGTTGCGAGCATGACGATTTTGGTTGATGCGGGTGAAAGCGAGACTGTGGACTTGAGATGGGAAAAGGCTCAGACTGGTGCACTAATTTTGTTGACGGATTCGACGACGAGTGCGGAGCCAGGGAACGCGGCAGCGATTGGCTGGATTTCTCAGAGTGCGAGACGTGTGACACACACTTCTTTCGACGCGGAGACCGTGAGTGCGATCACAGCGGTGGATTTGGGAATCAGCATGGGCTTGTTGTGTTCTGAGTTCAAGTTCGGGAGACGAATGTCCAGGCGGCAATGTATTGAGGAAAAGTTGTTTGGAGGCGTGGCGAAGGACATAAAGCCATGGCCGACGGCAGTGCATACGGACAGCAATTCGTTGGTGACTAAAGTTTACGCTAAAAGGATCGAACCAAAGCTTGCAAAGAGGCGCAAGCAGGATATTGGTGATCTTCAGGAATGTCTTGAGCTTGGTGATTTGACTGAGATGTTGCATTGCAATGGACTTTTGATGCCACCAGATTGTCTTACGAAGTGCAAGGACCGGACACAGGCGACTTCGCAGCGACTTGTTGACATCTTGACGACTGGTTGGTACGAACCGGTGTTGGGTGGTGAAAAGACGGCGCTGGCGGCCTGGGTGCAGGAGAGGACGCGAACGCGACGGAAGGTGACGACGAAGGAAGGGTACTTGAGCATGCGGAGCTGAGAAGGCATGCTCGTACGTACCGAAGAGCGCAGCAGTAAGAAGCAAGGAAGATGCGCAAGCGCGCAAAGGCAGAACCGAGCAGTGGCAGTAAGGAGACGAGTAGGTGCTTTGCACCGCACTAGGACAGGCAGGTGCACGAGGACCCTTTCAGGTGCGCCCCCCTCCCGGAGAGCTCGTCTTCTCCTGGGGCATGCACCTGCGGGGGACCTGGGGAGAGCCAGGCCTCGATCTGTGGCGGAGGTTGCCCCCTCCTCCATGGATGGAGAACGTGCGTTCCGCCGTCCTATAATTGGCACGCGAGGACCCCAGCGTGCTAGCGCACCGTGAGTGCGCACTCCTTTTCTCTTGAGCCCGGGGGTCATTTGGCACGGGCGGGCTAACAGTGCATATAAGGCGGCCTTGGGTCTGTGCACTCCATGGTTTTCGCGAGGGCCGGATGTGTAAGCTGGGTCACAGGTTAAGCCATTTTGCCCCACGCCGGGTGGGGGATGGCCCAAGCCCTGTCTGGGAATGAAGTGACCCATTCCATGCACGGCACGCGGAGTGCGAGCTCTGGGGCAAGCCTTTCGGTCTTGGGGATGTCCGTGGCTTGGCATCTCGGGGGGCTCGGGCGGCACGAGGGGCGCCCGTGGCTGGCCGCAAGGTGGGTGCGCGCGGAGGCGCACTCTCGGGGGCGTGGGCACGCGCGCGGAGGCGCAGCGAGCCCGGGCCTGGCGGAGCCTTTCCCCCCTGGGCACCGCGGAGGTGGCGGTGCGCGCTGGGACGAACGGACGTGACTCAAGCCCTGCGGGAACGGGGGCCGCGATGAACGCGTAAGAAGTGCGGTGCTCTCATATAGCGCTCTATTTGAGTACGGGAACGCACAAGGTCGCGTACGAGTACCGGGACGGAAGTTCGGTCGGTCCGGGAGATATACCACTGTAGGACCGTGGTCACGAATCCGCTACCAGTTCGTGAGCTACTACACTACAAGGGGATCTACCACCTTAGATGGTAGCAGAGCGCGGCTGAGTTCCGTGCCTGCTACTCGTACGTGTACTACACGCGAGGCGTGTGACCGTCGAGTCACACACAAGAACACCGCGGACTTTCTGTTCACATCGCAGACGCAATGGCGCCGAAGAAAAAGAAGTGCAAGTTCACCAGAGATATGCTCGACAAGCTGACCAGGAGCGACATACAAGGTCTACAGTCGGGGACAAAAATAAAAGGTCACTTCTCGGCGCCCCATTGCCCGGGCTGGTGGGCCTAAACGCACACGACGCGCGAAAGGAAAGGTGCCTC
>CAZVHW010000401.1:0-4169 GCA_964626835.1 uncultured Enterobacterales bacterium | reverse complement strand
CGTGTGACCGTCGAGTCACGCACAAGCATCGCAAGGACTGCCTGTTCACATCGCAATCGCAATGGCGCCGAAAAAGAAGATGAAGTGCAAGTTCACCAGAGACGTGCTCGACAAGCTGACCAGGAGCGACGTACAAGGTCTAGCTCGTGTACAGCGCGAGGCAGGACATGATGTAGGCAGCCTGTCGAGGTCGACAGTCGACATCATCGAGTCGCTGCTCAAGGTCAAGGTCGTGGACGATGATATGGACGTGGAGCAGCATGGCGACGCCGGCGCGGGAGTCGGGGTCGGGGGTGTAGTGCAGGTCGTGGGTGTGCACGATGATGGCAGCGCCGGACCAGTGTCGGGAGCGCCGCGTCAGCAGCAGCCGCTGACCAAGATCACCGCGCCGAGCCAGCTGTCGACGAGTCCGAGTCGTGCGACGTGGCGGATGTGGTCGCGCGAGGTCGCGATCTGGCTCAGCACGCACAAGAGCCACACCGACGAGAGCCTCGTCTCGATGCTGCTGACGAGCCTGGCGGAGAAGGAGAAGACGATGATCTTCGGCGCGCACAGCAAGGACCTGACGGCCGCGAAGATCGTCGAGACGCTGGCGCTGAGCTACGCGGGCGACGAGTTCCTCGAGCACCAGCGGAAGCTGCTCGAGTACCGGCGCTGCACGCGGGGCTCGCGCGCTCTGGCTCTGTTTCTCCCTGAGTGGATGCGACTCCGGGCACAGTGCACAGAGATGGGGGTGATCCCCAGCTCTCCCTCGCAGCAGGATCTTTGGGACCTGCTGAACGCCTGCGCTCTCTCCCCCACACAGCACGCTTCGCTTTTGCACGAGATGAGCAGCCGCGCAGCGCTTAGGAAGGAGATGGGTCTTCCCGAGAAGACCGAGGCTGAGAAGTACGAGGCGCTGGTCGTGCTGCTGCAGGAGCTCGCGCGGTCGTTCGAGGCGCTCGAGGGCCAAGGCGCGAGCGCGCGCGCGAGCGGGGGCGAAGGCGAAGCAGCGCAGAAGGGGAAGTGGAGCAAGCAAGAATGCGTGCTGTTCTCGAAGGGTGAACGCAAAGGGAAAGGCAAGAATGCCAGCAAGGGCGCCAGCAAGGGCGGTTCAGAAGTGAAGTGCTTCAGCTGCGGGAAGAAGGGTCACTTGTCGCCACAGTGCTGGGCGAAGAAGGGCGACAAGGGTGGCCAAGGCAAGGGCAAAGGCAAAGGCAAAGGCAAGGGCAAGGCTGGCAAAGGAAGCTTGAACACGCAGAAGCAAGGTGAGTGCTGGAACTGCGGGAAGGCTGGACACTTCGCGAAGGACTGTTGGAGCAGCGTGAAGGACGAGAAGAAGGAAGGCGCGGCCCCGGAAGGGGCGCAGCAGTCGTAGGGACAGCGCGGCCCCTCCCCCAGGGGCAGGAAGGGGGGAGGAGAGCCGGCCAAGGAAGGGGCCAAGACGAAGCGTGACGCGAGCGCGGCAGGTGCAGACGCGGACGACGCAGGTGTGGCTGAATGCGGTTTGGTCACTTGGGTGCTTCGCTCGGGAGCGAAGGCACTGACGGAGCTGACGACTCTTCAGGGACGGTCGGGAGCTTACTGCGACAGTTGCTTCACAGGAGAATTGTTGGCGGGAGCCGATCGCATGCGGGGTGTGCAGCTTGATACGATTAGCGTCCAGCCAGGCGGGGCGAAGATTCGCTTCGGTGGGGGAACGGCTGTCGTTCAGAAGGTCTTGGTCTGTGAGGTGCAGGTAGGTGAACACCGACGACGGATGCATCTTTCTATCATCGCAGGTGCCATGCCGCTGTTGATTGGCGAGACGGGGCTGGCTGAGTTCGAGATCGTGCTTGATATGGGCGCACGCAGGGTGGTCCAGGACGGGCAGATTTTGGCGATGTGGGAGGAGGGGTGCATGCCGATGGTGGAGATCCAGATTCCGGAGCGCCAGAGCACGACTGCGAGCGGAGCGGTCTTCATGACCGCAGCGAGCAAGTTGCCGAAGATTTCAGCCAGTGTGCGAAGCATGGTTGAAAAGCAAGCGAAGTGCGAAGCCAGCAAGCAAGCGAAGAGCGAAGCCAGCAAGCAAGAAGAAGTCGCGGAAGCAAGCAAGACCCAGGAAGTCGCGGAAGCAAGCAAGGTCCAAGAAGTCGTAGGACTGGTGAAAAAGGAAGTGCAGAAGATCGAAGAGCAGGAAGCGTCGCACGCAGCGAAGGCGGAGCCAGAAGGATGGATGACGCCAGGAAGGAAGCGCACAGCGAAGGAGTTGAAGCCAAAGGTGAATACTCGAAGCGCGCGTGTTCGAGGTGGGTTCGCGTTGTTGGTTGACTCTGACGATGAGTTCGAGACTGAGCTTGAGGAGAGCGACGACGAGATCGTGAGCCGAGTCCCGGAGCGTGCGCAGCGCGCAGCGAAGGAGCCGAAGCGGAAGAAGAAGCAGGCAGTGCGCAAGTTGCGTGTTGACGATGTTGCTGACCAGTGTGATGGCATTGAGGTTGCCGATCTTGACGATGTTGCTGACCAGTGTGATGGCAGTGGGGTTGGCGATCTTGACGAGGTTGTTGACCGAGGTGGAGCCAAAGGTGAGCACTCGAAGAAAAGGCTGAAGACGGTCGCAGGCAGAAAAGCGCAAGCGCGGAAGGAAGAGGTGAACGCGCGAAGGAAGCAGAAGCAGGACGCGGTGGAGAAGCTAAGCAGGCTGCCAGAGAAGAAGAAGCCTAAGCCGCTGAGGCTGAGCGTGAAGCAGATTGCGAAGTTGCACAAGACGAACCACGCAGGAGTCGAGCGCCTGACGAAGTTCTTGGTGACGATGATCCCTAAGTCGTGGAGAGCGGTGACTTCGGAGATGCAGAAGCTCAGGCAGAAGGTGAAGGTGGCCGTGCGGAGTTGTACGACGTGTCCGAAGTTTGAGATGAGACGGAACAGGGGAACAGTTGTGCCGACGCCGTTGAATTTCAATGATCGTGGTTGGTTGGATACGATGAAGCTCAGTGAGACGGTGGACGCGTTGGTTGTGGTTGATGAGGCGACTGGCGAGGTTGCTGTTGAGCCGATTTGTAGACCGGCGACTGCTGAGATGGCGTGGAAGGCATATTATTTGAGATGGGTATGTCAGCGAGGGCCACATCGCGAGTTGGTGAGCGACGGTGGCGGAGAACTTGCAGCGAAGAGCTTCGTGGAGGAATGTGAGCAGGCCGGGATCTTCCGACGTTTGACGGCGGGGATGAGCAGTGAAAGTCACGGCAAAGTTGAGCGTCAGATTCGAACGTTGCGTTGGTCGATTGATCGAGTTGCTGGACAGGGTTCGGAGTTTGATGAATCTGTATGTCATTGGACTGTGGATCAGTGGCGCGTGATTTGCGGGACGCTTGAGAATGGGATGCGTTCGGAGCTCACGCCGGGACAGCACAGCTCGAGCGAACGCGCGACGGGACGCAATGTGACGATGCACAGGAACTTGCTCACGGACACGAGGACTACGGCACAGACGACGACGTCGAAGCTTTGTCAGCTCAAGGAACGTGCGATGACGGCATATCGTGAGGTGACGAATGACCGGAAGTTGAGATCGATGTTGAATCAGAAAATCAGACGCAGCACGAGGACTTGGCGCGAGTACGAGTTGGGCGACACTGTGTTTATTTTGCGCGAGCAGACGAAGGGTCGAGGCGCGAGATGGACGGGACCTGGAGTTCTCAGTGGGCTGACGGAATACTATGCGCATGTGGACGTGGCTGGAGCTCTGTATCGAGTACATTGGTCGGACGTTGAGTTGGCGAGCGAGTCGTTGAGTCAGAAGAGCCTCGAGGAGATCCAGAAGACGAAGAAGCAGCTGCAGGAAGCAGGCGAGAAGGTGGACCCCTTAAGCGAAGAAGCTGAAGGTGAAGTGGAGAAGATTCGGCAAAGTGTGATGCAAGAAGTCGAAGCGAAGCTGGAAGAACCAGTGCTCGAGATGCCACTGGACAAGCCGACGGAAGATGAAGTCGAGCTGAGCAGGAAGGAAGCGCGAAGGTGCGAAGCGTGCAGGCAGAAGCAGCGTGGAGTTCGTGTGACTAGGGCCCACACTTGCGATCGGAGCATCAAGGCTCTGATGGGCGACGCAGGCAAAGTGTGGCAAGCAGGTGAAGTTGCGACGAACGAGATGCGGACAGTATACCTGAGCCTGTGCGACGACGACAGCGACAGCGACAGTGGACCACCCGAGC
>CAZVHW010000400.1:0-7512 GCA_964626835.1 uncultured Enterobacterales bacterium | reverse complement strand
CACCTCGGTCGTGGCGCCCTCTTCCCAGTCGGGTTGAGCCTGCAACTTGAGGAGGTCGCCGTCGGCCCATGCGATGAGGCCCTCGTCTCGAGAGCTGGCCTCGAAGACGAGCTTGCCGCCGTCGTCCACGATGTACTCGGTCAGATCCACCTGGGTCTCTTCATCCCCCACGTACAGGGGGCCGAAGACCGTCCACATCGGGTCGTCGTTCCAGCGGCAGCAGCCCGTGATCGCCAACATGAGCAGGACTGGCACGACAGCGCGGGCCGAGGTCGGCGAGGGGGGGCGGGGCATGGCGGCACTCCGGTTGGAGAGGTGTGTTTGCGGCTGGGCCCTTGAGCGTAACTCAAGACTGCGTTACGCTCAAGAACCCCGTGACATACACCCTCTCTCATTTCGCCAGAGGCCCGCATGGCAGCACGATCCCGAACCTGCACGGCCATCCTCCTCGCGGCCTCGGCCACCATCGGCTGTGCGTCGGAGGACTACGTCCAGCTCTACTACAACCAGCCGGTTGCGCCGAGCTGGCAGCTCGAGGACCTCACCACCTTCGACCACATGGGTCCGGTCCTGGTGGACGAGGGCGTGAACTTCTGCGTCTACTCCGAAAACGCCACGCGCATCGAGCTGGCGCTGTTCGACGATCCCGAGTCCACCCAGCCCACGCAGCAGTACGAGCTCACCCAGTACGGTGAGTTCTGGAGCATCTATGTCGAAGGTGTCGGCGAGGGTCAGCACTTTGGCTACATCGCCTGGGGCCCGAACTGGGAGTACGAGGAGGGCTTCTTCCCCACCTCGGAGCTCGGCTTCCAGGCGGATGTCGACAAGAGCGGCAACCGCTTCAACCCCAACAAGCTGCTGACCGACCCCTGGGCCAAGGCTTACCACCGCGGTCACGACTGGGGCAAGGGTTCGGTGGCGTCGGGGCCGTGGCGCACCGAGTCCACCTACGCCGCGGCCTCGAAGTCCGTGGTCGTCCAGTCCGAGTACCAGTGGTCGGACGCGGAGACGATGTGGCGAGCGCAGCGCGCCAGCGGTGAGCTGGCCGGCCACGACTGGAACGACCTCATCTTCTACGAGGTTCATCTCAAGGGCTTCACCGCCAACACCGCGTCTGGGGTGGAGCACCCGGGCACCTACCGCGGAATGGGCGAAAAGGCCGACTACCTGGGCGATCTCGGCATCACTGCGGTCGAGCTGCTGCCGATCCACCAGAAGGAATACAGCCTGGGCGGGTACTGGGGCTACTCGAACCTGTCGTACTTCGCGCCGGAGATCGGCTACAGCGCCGACTACGCCACCTCGGGCGACCCCGAGGCCGTGCTCGACGAGTTCAAGTACATGGTGGAGCAACTCCACCAGGCCGGGGTCGAGGTCATCGTGGACGTGGTCTACAACCACACCGGCGAGGGCGGCCTGTGGGAAGAGAAGGTCTACTACGGCCCAAACCCCGACGAGTACTACAACATCGCGTGGAACGAGGTCGCCAGCATCTTCGGCATGCGCGGGCTGGACAACTCCACCTTCTACCTGGTGGCCGACGGCGGCCAGGGCTTCGAGGACCACACGGGCGTGGGCCACGACGTGCGCTGCAACCACGACGCCACCCGGCGGCTGATCCTCGACTCGCTGCGTTTCTACGTCGAAGAGCTGCATGTCGATGGCTTTCGCTTCGATCTGGGTGCCGTGCTGGGACAAGTGGACGGCGACTCGTCGAGCTGGAACCCGAACACCACGGTCCTGAAGGACATCGTCGACGATCCGGTGCTGCAGGCCAACAACACGCGCATCATCGCCGAGCCCTGGAGCATGGGCAGCTACAACGGCTACAACTTCCTCAACGGCGCCTATCCCAGCGCCACCGACAAGGAAGGCTACGCCTGGGGTGAGTGGAATGACGCCTTCCGCGACTTCTGGCGGCACTTCACCAACGCACCGATGCTCGGCTACGACTACCCCATCAACTCCGGCCTGTACTGGGACACGGTGGACGGGGGCGGCACGCTCACGGGCTCGAGCGCTTTCTACGGGGACAAGAACCCCTACCACGGCGTGAACTTCGTCACGGTCCACGACGGCTACACCATGTACGACCTGTTCAGCTTCGACGAGGCCCGCAACATGTGCGGCCCGTTGAACCCGGTCTGCTGCAACGATCCCTACTCGGTCTGGTGCGATCTGGAGCAGCCCTGGGCGCAGGTCGAGGCGGACTGGGGTGACGAACCCACGAAGCGCCAGCTGATGCGCAACATGTTCACGCTGCTGCTGGTCTCGCAGGGCTCGCCCCTGCTATTGGGCGGGGACGAGTGGATGCGCACTCAGTACGGCAACAACAACGCCTACTCCCTCGATGCCGACAACTCCGCCAACTGGTTCCGGTGGGGAGAGTGGGTCAACTCGAGCGACAGCCAGCGTTCTCGCATGCACGACTTCGTTCGCCAGGCCATCGCCTTCCGCAAGCAGCACAAGGCGGCGTTTGCCCCCAAGGACTTCGGCGGGGGCATGGACCTGGACTGGCTGAACGAGCTCGGCGGCAGCAAGTCCGACTGGACCGATCGCCACCTGACCATGCACTACCACGATGGCCAGGCAGCCGGTGAGGCGCCCGTCCTGGTGCTCATCAACGGAGAAGGCTGGGACATCACCTTCGATCTGCCCTCGGGCTCCTGGGCGCGGGTCATCGACACGGGCAGCTGGTGGGACTCGAGCGATGGCTACTTCTCCACCAGCGACGGTGCCGAGGCCGACAAGACCGTCTCGGCCAACGCCATGGTGGATGGGCCCTTGGCCTTGACGAACAACGAGTACTCGGTGGCGGCCTACTCCATCGTCGTCCTCGAAGGCATGTAGGGGAGGCCGTCATGAACACCACGAAGCACCTCCTCGCGGCTGGCAGCCTCGCGCTGCTTCTTCTCCCCGCCACGGCACGGGCTGGCCGCGCCGACGTGGGCGGCTACTTCCGCATCGCGGCCCGGCCCGACCTGCAGGGTGGCAATGGGTCGCTGGGCTACTGGAACCTCTACGGGCGCCTGCTCAACGAAGGCCCCTACGCGGCCGTCGAGATGAAGTGGGACATCCTCGAGCGCGATCCCGCTACCCGGGCGGTCTGGACCAGCCTGCACGCCAAGGTCGAGGGTGGCTCCATCATGAACGCCGACGGTGGCAACGGCACGCTGGACAACCTCCGCATGTCCCAGGTCTACGTCAAGGCTGGCAACGTGCTCATCGACCGCGTCACCTGGCGGGTTGGCACCTTGGACACCTGGTTCGGCCAGCTCGGCCTGTACGACAGGTGGCCGACCCGGTTGTTCTACGAGACCATCGGTGTCTCGGCTAACTACCAGACCGACGTGGTGGACCTGATGTTGGGCGTGGGCGACTCTGGCTACGGGCTGCGGGGCGGTGAGTACGACACCATCATCACCCCGGGCGGCGCGGTCCGGTTCTCCCTCGGCAGCCACCTCGAGCTGGGGCTCGGCGGCGAGTATAGGCACCAGCCCTATGTCCCGGGCAACACCAATGCGTCCTACCACACGCCCGGTGTGGAGTACGAGGACTGGATTCGTGGCGAAGTGGTGGAGAGCTATGTCGAGGAGAATCCCGATCTGCTCGACTACTTCCCGGATCCCGAGGGGCGCGATGCCCACAGCTACAAGGCCATCGGCTACCTGGGCTTCGGTGGGCTTGGGCCGCTGCGCTGGAACAACCTGTTCGCCAACTACCAGCGCCTGCACCCCGAGACCTACACCACGGAGACCTACCAGGGGCAGGACTTCGACATCTATGTCCACGACTTCACCGATCAGCGGTACCAGATCAACGTGGGCAACGAGATGCAGCTCATCCTGTGGCCCCACAAGCTCGAGGCGGTCTGGGGCATCCTGTACGGCAGGTACTGGGACGACGACAACGGCATCTCGCCCTCGGACCACGATCGCACCTTCTACTCCACGGTGTTGAGGCTGCAGGCCTTCATGACCGACACGGTGCACCTCCTGGGAGAATCCAGCATCGCGCAGGAGGTCTCCGAGAACGGAAACGCCTATCGGGAGCACTGGGACTCCATCTTCGAGAACAGCGGGGGGGTCTCGGACACCCGCGGTCTCGAGTACGGTGACACCGACACCCGCACCACCTGGCAGGGCAAGGTGGGCATCGTGCTCAACCCCCTGGGGCCGGGTGTCTACACGCGCCCGTCGCTGCGCCTGCTCTACGGCGTGCAGTACTCGAACCAGCACGCCGCCTTCGGCAACAGCTTCGTGCAGTCCCTGGATCAGTTCAACGACTTCGAGCTACCCGAAGAGGACGCCCACCTGCACCACCTGGTGGCCCTCGAGACGGAGGTCTGGTTCTGATGTCTCGCATCATCTCTCTCGTCGTTCCCTTGTTCCTGCTCCTGTCCGGCTGCGTCTCCAAGCACCAGGCGGTGCAGGCCCCCGGCAACATGGCGGTCAGCGTGGCCGGCTCCATGGCCGTGCTCGACTCCACCGAGGTCACCGGCGTACCCGAAGACCTCGCCACCGGCCTGGTGGATCTATGCGCCGAGCGCAACCTCCTGCCCAAGGCGGTGCCGCCGGCCTCCTTCAGCGACGCCTTCGCCGCCAAGCGCACCACCCAGCACCGGCTGGCGCTGATCTCCGATGTCTCCACCGACACGGACCTGCTCTTCCTGGTGGAGACGACGGTGGCCTACTACTCCCAGATGAACGGCCGCTACCGCTGGACGATCGACGTCGACGCCACGATCAGCCCCCGCAACGACCTCTCGCAGGCGTTTTCGGCCCACTTCCAGGTGCCGGTGTTCCTCGAACACTTCCGCGAGAAGGAAGCTGCGGCCCTCGATGCAGGCATTCCGCTGCTCGAGCGCCGCCTGGGAGCCCTGTTGGATGCGTACCTGGGCGGGCTGTAGGCGATGATTTCGTGTTCGCGGGCGGGTGCAAGACCCGCCCCTGCATTGGTTTCTCTGCTCTTCCTGGTCGCCTGTCCCAAGGGGGGCGAGGTGGAGGTGGAGTCCACGCCCGAGCCGGTCGAGGCCTGGCAGCCTGCACCTCCTCCCGAGGACGACGTCATCTACTTCGTGATGGTGGACCGGTTCGAAAACGGCGATCCGGCGAACGATGGCACCATCGATCTCGCGGATCCCGCCGCATTTCACGGCGGGGACATCCAAGGTGTCATCGACAAGCTGGACTACCTGCAGGGGCTGGGCGTGCGCACGGTGTGGTTGTCGCCCGTCTTCCAGATGCGCACCGACAAGTTCTTCGAGTGGGGGGCCTTTCACGGCTACTGGGTGCAGGATCCGGAGCGAGTCGAGCCCCGCTTCGGCGATGAGGTGTTGCTGCGGGAGCTGTCCGATCAGCTTCACCTTCGCGACATGCGCTTGCTGCTGGACGTCGTCTGGAACCACGTGAGCTTCGACGCGCCGCTGTTGGAGGAGCACCCGGACTGGTTCCACCATCACGGGGGCATCGAGGACTGGGACGACGCTTACCAACTGGTGAACCACGAGGTCCACGGCCTGCCGGACTTCGCCCAGGAGCGGCCCGAGGTCCACGAGTTCCTCCGGGACACCTCCCTGCGGTGGCTCCGAGACCTGCGACCCGACGGCTTCAGGGTCGACGCGGTGCGGCACATGCCCTCCGACTTCCTCGCTCGCATCAGCGGTGACCTGGCGGCCGAGGCCGGGCCGGGCTTCCTGCTGCTGGGGGAAGACTTCCAGGGCGATCCCGTGGCGCTGGGAGAGACCTTCGATCGGGGCGGGTTCGGCTCCATGTTCGACTTCCCCATGCACTACGCGATGCTGGACGTGTTCTGTGATGACCGCCACCCGGGGCGTCTTGCGGCCATGCTCTCGAGGGACGGTGCCTACCCGGACGCCCAGCGTCTGGTCACCTTTCTGGACAACCACGACCTTCCGCGGATCGCCTCTCGCTGCCACGGGGATCTGTCGCGGGTTCGCACGGCCCTGGCCTTCCAGCTCACCACCCGAGGCATCCCGGCCGTCACCTGGGGTCTCGAGGCGGGGCTCGAGGGGCAGGGTGAGCCCGAGAATCGGGCCGACATGGTCTTCGACGCCGGGCACCCGCTGGATGCGGACCTCCGCGCGCTGCTGGAATTCCGGAAGAGGCACCCGTCCCTCACCCGCGGCGCCACCTACCAGCCGGTGGTCACCGGCAAGCGTCTCTTCTTCTACGCTCGCGTGGCCGAGCGCGAGCAGGCCCTCGTCGTCTACAACGGGGGTGACGAGCCCGTGCCCATCGCCGAGGACCCGCAGCGAGTCGAGTGGCAGCACCCGCTCGAGGCCCTGATCGTCGATGGCGAGATCGGTCTGTACGACCTGAGCGAAGGCACGGGTGGTCTCCCGACGGTGCTGGCTCCCGGAGCCCTGGCGGTGATCGTCCGGGGCTCCGACCAAGGGCTGGCTCCCGAAGAGACCATCGTGTCCCGGTTGGGCTACCAGCTGCCCGGTGAACAGATGACGGATCTCTCGATCCTCGCCACCGGCGTCCCGTTGAGCGAGGGTGACCAGCTGTTGCTCACCGGCTCGGGGCGCGCTCTGGGCAACTGGAATCCCGCGAATCCTGCCGGTGTGTTCCAGCTCGTAGGCGACCGGCTCGTGCTGGATCTGGCGGTCCCCAGCGAGACCGTGGTGGAGGTCAAGCTGGTGGTCCGCCACGCGGATGGCAGCGTCAGCTGGCAGGAAGGCGAGAACCGATACCTGCAGGTCCCCGCGGCGCTTCCTCCCAACGACACGCTCATGGGACGCGTGATGCGGGACATGATGGGCGATGCACCCTCGAAGGAGTTGCGCTGGGCCGAGTGAGGATCGCCGGTGCTGCCAGCTGCTACCATGGGCGCCATGCGCATCGCCCTGCCAACGGCGCTCCTGGCGGCTTGCTCCGTACCCAACATGCTGTTGGAGCCGGACGACACGACCGTGGACACGGGCCAGGCGCCACCGGTGGTAGACAGCGACACGGCTCTGGGGGACACCGCCGTGGAGCAGCTCCCCGGGAGCTCGGCCTACGAACAGAGCGACCACCTGTTCCAGCTCGACATGGTTCACAGCGTGGACATCGCCCTGAGCACGGAATCCTACGCGAGCCTCCAGGCCGATCCCTTCACCTATGTCGTCGCGGACGTCGTCATCGACGGCGAGACCGTGCCGGACGTGGGGGTGCGCATCAAGGGGCGGCTCGGATCGTATCGGGAGCTATACCAGAAGTCGGCGTTCAAGGTGGACATCAATCGTTTCGTGGAAGGCCAGACCTTTCACGCCCTCGAGAAGCTCAACCTCAACAGCATGGTCCAGGACAGCGCGCAGGTCCACGAGCTGCTGTCCTACGAGGTCTGGCGCCTGGCGGGCGTGCCCGCCCCCCGCATCGGCTACGCCTGGGTGCGGGTCAACGGCACCGACTTTGGGCTGTACAGCCTGGGGGAGCCTTACGACGACGTCTTCCTCGAGGGGCGCTACGACGACGCTAGCGGCAACCTCTACGACGGAGACTACGT
>CAZVHW010000399.1:5603-7518 GCA_964626835.1 uncultured Enterobacterales bacterium | reverse complement strand
GAAGCCCTCAGGTACAGGGAGCACCTTTAGGGGGGGCAGCTGTTTCTGTACACTTGCCACCTGTCTTGTCACCCCGCCTACTCGGAGAAGCCAGAATGCCCAAAAAGATCGCCATCATCGGTGCCGGCAACCTCGGCCAGGCCCAAGCCGCCCACCTGGCGCTGCTAGGGCACGAAGTTCGCATCTGGAACCGCACCGGTGCTCGCATCGACGAGATCAACGAGCGCGGAGGGATCGAGATCCACGGAGTGATCGAAGGCCTGGCCCCCATGGCGGTCGCGTCCAAGGACCTCGCGGACGTCGTGCCCGGCGCCGACGCCATCATCGTCACCGTACCGGCTTCGAGTCACTGCGACGTCACCCGCGCGGCGGCCCCCTACTTCGAAGACGGTCAAGTCTACGCCCTCCATCCTGGCCACACCTTTGGCGCCTTCGCATGCCGACACGAGCTCGAGCGTCTGGGTGTCGGCGCGGACCTCACCTACTGCGAGATCCAAACATCACTCATCACCTGCCGCCGCACGGGTCCGGCTCGGGTCCTCGCATCCGCCATCAAGATGGCCCTACCCATCTCGGTCTTCCCCGCCATGCGCGGTTTTGACTGCATCGATTGGCTGTTTGACGCCTACCCCGACAGCGTCAAGGCCCACGACACCCTCAAGACCAGTCTCGACAACCTCAATGCTCCCGTTCACCCGGTGGTGGTGCTCGCAAACATGGCGCGCATCGACCAGGGAGACGACTTCCTCTTCTACTGGGACGGCGTCAGCCCCGCGGTCTCCAAGCTCATCGTCGCGGTCGATACCGAGCGCTGGACGATCGGCCGCAAGCTGGGCATCGACGTGATGACCCTCAACCAATTCTACGACAACGCCTACGACGTCCAGGGCGAGGAGCTCTGGGAAAAAATGAAGAGCAACCTCCCCTACGCCGAGATCTTCGCTCCCAAGCGCCTCGACACGCGGCTGATCCTCGAAGACATGCCCACCGGCATCGTGCCCTACTCCTCACTCGGCAAGGCCGTCGGGGTCCCAACACCAGCTTGCGACGCCCTCATCACGCTCTGGAACATCGTGTTCGAGCGCGACTTCGCCGAAGGCGCACGCACGCTCGAGAGCATGGGCCTGGACAAGCTGGGGGCCGAAGGGCTGCGCAGATACGCCTGGACCGGTGAACGATAGGCGCAGCCCGTCCGCAGTAGTTCCCACTACAACCGCACAGCTGGGGCCGGTTTGGACCGATATTGGCCCAACCCAGGTAATCGTCGTGTTACCTTTCAATGCTCGGCAACTGAAATACCGGTCCAACTCGGGCCGAGGAGCGCTCATGGCGGTTCGCAAACAGCGTCCCAGCAAGCTCGATCCGTATCACGAACGCATCGGAATCCTCCCTGACAAGGAAATCGCTGCGTTGGCAGGCGTCACACCCGAGAACGTAAGGGCCTTCCGCAACCGTCGAGGCATTCCCGCCCGTTGGAGGGGCGAAGGCGTCTCCCTAGCCCACGAGGACAGGGTCAGACGCGAGCTGGGGATCCCTGCTCCTCCGCCAAGAAAAGCCCGCAAGCGCAAGCCCTCCAGGGCTGGTTCCCCTGCCTCCAAGGGGGCCAAGAAGGTCCGCAGGAGCAAGCTCGATCCGTTCATGGAGCAGGTCGGGATTCTACCCGACAAGCAGGGAGCCGTGCTTGCAGGGGTGACCCCAGAAAATGTCAGAGCGTTCCGAAAACGTCGCGGCATACCTGCCGGATGGCGCGGTGAAGGTAGCACGGGTAGCACGGCCGAAGCATCCCGCTTCGCATCCTCTGGACCTGCACGTCGCGGCAAGCTCTCCGCACACGCAGAGCAGATCGGGATCCTCACCGACGCCCGAATCTCCGACCTCGCGGGTACCACGCCTGGCAACGTGCGGGCGTTCCGCA
>CAZVHW010000399.1:0-5593 GCA_964626835.1 uncultured Enterobacterales bacterium | reverse complement strand
CGGCATCCCAGCCCGCTGGCGTGGCGAAGGGCAGGCCCTCCCAAACGAACGGGCCATCCTCGCCCTCGAGGCGGGGCTCGACGGGTCCGGCGCCACGGCAGCACCGGTGGTGGAAGACCTACCCCCAGAACCCGACGATCTGCCCGCGCCGCTACAGCTCGGAAGCTTGGAAGGCTACGCCATCAAGGTGGTCTCGTCCACTGGCGAGAGCAGCTTCGTTGTGGTGGGCGGGGACATCGTCGATGCCGCCCGAAAAGCCGTCCAGGGTCTGAAACGCAGGGGCATCGAGGGCAAGGTCGTGGAGGTCCGGTTCCTGGCTACGGCGTTGGGTAGCTAACGATCGCGCAGCATCACCGGTGAGTTGACCACGTGGATGAAGTCGATCACGAGGTCACCGTCACCCAGCTCGGATTCCTCGAGGGAGACCTTGCGCAACTGGTGGCGTGCAACGGACATCTCGGCCCAGTAGCCAGCTAGGTTCCAGGACGGCAGCACGTCGTTCACGGCCTCGGGGAGCTTCTGGAGTTCGTCGGACGAGATGGTGATGCTGCCGCTCTCGTCGCTGCCCTGCGCAACCAAGCGCGCGACCTCGGTCATCCAGTATGGATCGTCGAGATCGGCGTCGTAGACGCGGATCTCGATCATCACGAAGTTCATCGCGTCGTCACTGACGTCCGCGCCTGGCTCCCAGCTCACGATGAGGTCGCTGCCGCGCATGATGGCCACGTCTCCGGCCAGGAGATCGGTGGTGGAGCCCACGCCTGCGCCATCCTCTCGAAGCCGAACACCGGCGAGATCCTCGAGAGCCACCACACGGCCGAGCTCGAAGTGATCGTCCAAGGAGGGCCGGGTCCAGGCCACGTCCCACGCGGCGCCGGCAGGCAGGTCGGAAGGACCCATGGCCCAGGCCACACCTTCGCTGAAGTACCAGCCGGAGTAGCCATCATAGACCAGCTCGACGCCCGTGGCGTCGCCGATGATGTCACCGCCTTCGACCGACGCGGTGGCCGTGCCGGTGTAGCCGATGGACTCCCAGACGTGGTCCGGTCCGTGGCCATAGTCTTCCGTGACGTGGTAGCCCAAGATGACACCGCTGGCTTGGCCCGGTGCGCCGTCGACCTCGAGCACCTCGTCATACCCGTCCGTGACGTACAGGTCCTGCTCGTAGCAGCCGTCGGGACCGTACACCCCCACGACGGGGCCGTTCCAGGTGAAGGCTTCGGGGTATTCCTGGTACCAGTAGTAGTACGAGCGCAACATCTCCTCGCGCTCTGCGATGATGTCCAGATCGCGACCAAAGTCTCGGGGCGTGGTGATGGAGATGTACTCGCCATCAGCGTGAACGCCGTAGAGATAGGGTACGGCGGGTGGGCGGCGGGCGCCCGGCTCCCAGACCTCCACCTCGCCCACGGCGGGCAGGGTGGACAGCTCCACGAAGTCGGCTTGGTCGCCGGAGAATCCGGGCTGGGGCCCCGAACCGTCGAAGGCATAGGCGCCCGCGTAGCCGAACTCCACGCCACACCAGTAGCTGTATTCCCACTCGGCCTGGGGGCTGGCCTGAGACCACACTTCGACCGGACAGTCCACCTTGTACAGGGTGGCGCTGGCGACCTCGTCGGTCCAAAACTCCTGACCTCGAATGGCGTAGGTGAAGCCTCCTTCTAGCTGGCCGACGCCGGCGTCGGTGACCACGGCGACATCCACCGCGCCCCCGCCGGGAGCGCCTGCGGGGAGCAGCACGTCCACATAGCCGTCCGTGGCTTCGACGATGCTGGCGTTTCGGGTGCCCACGACCACCGTGCGGGTGCCCGACAGGCCGGAACCCTGGATGCGCACGGTGTCGCCTCCCGCGAGGCTGTCGACGCTGTCAGGGGAGACCGAGGCCACGCTCGGGCCGGCATTCGCGTCCCAGTACTCGGGGTATGGCTCCTGCGCGCAGGACAACAGAAGTAGCGTGACGTACATCATGGCGTCCTCAACCTGGTCCAGACGATGTCTGCAATGCGCGTTCGAACGGGAGTAACAGACACCCGCTTGCCGTTGTAGGTGAGCGCGTCCTGCACCTCCACGGTGTCCTCGGACATGCGCGCCACCGCCATCAGCCTGCCCGCCAGGTCGTCTTCGTCCACGTAGTAGTTCAGGGTTTCGAGCAGCTCGGGTGCCATGGTGAAGCTGCCATCGTCGGTGACCGTGCACGCCAGTTCACCCAACACGCGCCAGCCGGCGCCTTCGTCACCGATGCAGAGCCCATCGCGGCAGGTGAAGCCCGAGCCGCAGCCCAGGTTGCAGTCACAGGAGCCTTCGTCACCCCAACCGAGGTAGCGGATGACCACCGTGACAGGTTCCTGCCCTTGGGAGGGAGTCCACGTGAGCTCCACCGGCTTGTCGAACGGACCGTCGAAACGCAGCTCGTTGCCGGTCGGAGCCTTGATGCTCTCGCCGTCCAGTGCGAGCTCCTCGAGGTCGGGGGGGAACTTCAGTTGGTGGCCCTGAAGTGGGTAGGGAATGGTGCCTATGGTGGAATCGGGGGGTGCGATGGTACCGGGGAAGCTCAAGGTGTAGGAAGCACCGCTCCTCCAGGTGTCCGGAAGATGCTCGTGATCCTGGATGATGGGCAACAAACGCCCGCCGTATCCCGCATACCAGCTCTCCCCTGCGGGGCGATTGTGGGCGGAGGGATCACGCTCGAGCACGATCTGTCCGCCGTCACCATCGGTCAGCGCGATGTGATCCCCCACGTCGACGTACTCCATGAAGCTGAAATACCCGGTGATCGTGAGCCGAGTGGTGCAAGCGTCCTCGCCCGGCTCGATGGGAGGGCCAGGGGAGAGGAAGGTGGAGTTGCGGTCGAATCCAGTGTCGGCGGGGTAGCCCAAGTAGGCGTAGCCCACCGCCACCGAGGTCCCGTCAGCCCTGGGCGAGTCGCCATACAGCCCCGTGAGTCCGAGGCCCAGGTTGGTGCCGTGGAAGCGGAACCTGGCGTATTCGATCATGCCACCCATGGGCTGGGGCTCCGGTAGGATCGAGTCGAGATCCGTGCCCGCGCCATAGATGTGCACGTGGTAGTCGTCCGACGGTCTGTAGCAGGCCGTGGCGAGCAGGGGGAGGAGGAGGATTGTGTGTTTCATGGCTACCACCCTGTTCCGATGCCAAGGTAGACCCGCAGCGTCGCTGGTTCGACTTCGTCGGACAGCTCGCTCGCAGCGTCTCGGGCCACCGAGCTCTGGACGAGGTCCGCGTTGACGTCGCCGTAGCCAGCCGTGGGCTGGAAGCCGTAGGCGACGCGGAGGAAGGAATCCCAGTCCCAGTCGTTGAAGATGAAGCTTCGGACGCGCAGCTCGACCCCAGCATCCGTGAGCCAATAGTTGGGATGGCCTGTCGGGCTGTTCTTGTACGCGTAGTCCTTGCCCGGTACCTCGCGCCGAATGTCGTCGGGATCGTCGGCCACCAGGGACCAGCCTTCGACGTGGTTGTTCTCTGGGATGCGATAGGACCACAGGTTGCCGACCGTGCCGAAGATCTGGAAGTAGATGGCTTCGGTGTAGATGGGCCCCACCTTGCGGTTGATGTCGCGCCACAGGGGGAAGCGGTAGCTGGCGTTGAGCATGGCCATGGTCTCGCCGGTGAGCGACCAGCCTTCGTAGCCAGAGAACTGAATGTTGTTGCCGATGGTGCCGCTGCCCCAGTGATAGGGATGCCGCCCACCGGCGATGAACTCGTCCCAGCTCATCACGTTGCGGTCGATCCAGCCCACCTCGAAGTCGAGCTGAAGCGTGTGGTGTTCGGACAGGCCGAACCAACCGATGGGCACGAACTCGGTATAGCTCGCCATGAGCTGATGGTAGCCGTAGCCCTCGAGCAACTCGCCGTCGTCGTAGACACCCCCGGCCACCTCGGGATCGAGCAGCTTGGTCAGGCGGTATTGGTAGTCTACGTACAGCCTGCGGTGACCACGGGGGTTGATCCACTGGTCGCCCCAGTACCACCCTCCACTGGGGTTCCACTCGAAGAACGCACCGAAGCCGGCGTGGCCGGTGTAGGGCACGAAGTTGCGGCCGTCACCCGCGTCGCGGAAGGAGTAGCGCGAGGCGTCGGCGCCGATCCCCATCCAGATGGCGTCCGAGGGATAGTAGGTGATGTAGGTCCAGATGTCGTCGCTGGCTTGCTCGAACTTGAGGTCGACGACCGTGATGTCCTCGGTGGTTGCGGCCACGCCGTCTTCGTCCACACCGTAGCCGTAGGTACCCTTGTAGGTGTACCGCATGTAGCCAGCGAGGACGGAGGGCCAGCCGGTGTCCAGCCAGTAGGACAGCCAGAGGAAGTTGTCCTTGCCGAAGGTGGCCTCGCCTTCGAACCAGTGTCCTTCGGTGTAGTCACCGATGAAGAAAGCGCTGCCCGCCTCTACGTTGCGATCGGTGCTGCGGACAACCGGCCACCCCGAGATGGGGAATAGTGCCTTGCGCGCCTTGAACTGCCGGGAGTCGGTCGCCGCGTCGATGCCCTTGCTGGCCACCCAGGCGGTGCTCATCTCGGAGCTGTGGCTGTAGGTTGGTTGGTATGCGTACAGACCGTCGTACAGGACCGGTTCTTGCTTCAGCTTCGAGGCCGGCAGACCCTTGATGCGGAAGCCGTGACCCGTCACGTCGGTGTAGAACAGGTGCCCACCGTCGGCCACGAAGGGACCGTAGGCCCCCCCGGTGATGTTGGTCTGCCTGTGCACCTGGCGGGTCTCGAGGTCCAACGAATACACGTTGAGGATCCCATCCATGTCCGAGCTGAACCAAACCAACCCGTCGGGGCCCACCACGGGATCCGTCTCGTCCGCCTTCGAGTCGGTGATGCGCACCAGCATGCCGTTGACCACGTCCACCATCCACAGGTCCTGCTGGTAGTCGCGGAACAATGACACGAGCACCCACTGCGCGTCGGGTAGGAAGCTGATGCCCTGAACCTGTGTGCCGTCGGCGAAGTCTGTGAGCTTGCGCAGGTTGGAGCCGTCGGGCGAGACCCTCCAGAGGTTGTGCGTGCCGTCGCCGTAGCGGGAGAAGATGATGGTGTCTCCATCGGGCGACCAGGCTGCTTCGCGCGCGCGGAGCGTGCCTGGGATGGGCTCCCACTCCACGTCGAGCTTCCTGCCCTCGTCCTGGATCGTGCAGAGGAGCAGCTGGGACCAGTTGTAGCCATCGGCGTTGAAGGTCAACCCCTGGTCCATCATCCAGATCGGGGCCAGGTCTTCCGGGCCCGTGGCGACAAAGCGCGTGGAGTCCGGCGACCAGGCTGCCCGGTAGTACTCGAACCACTCGTTGCGCCAGCTGCGCTTCGAGAAGTGCTTCAGCTTCTTTCTGTCCTTTTCGTCCACGTAGCTGCCGCCAATGGCACCCCACTCCTCGGGCCGGATCTCGCGAATGTTCAGGCCGCGGTCGAACCAGGCCATGTAGCGGCCATCGGGGGAGTAGCTCGGCATCTCCTGGTAGGCGCCATAGCCGTCCATGGTCTCGATCTGGTCGTGGCGTGACAGATCGTTCCAGTCCTCGTCGTCTTCTCGCTCCCACAGGGGTTCGACCAGCGCCAGCTGGCGTCCTTCGACCCTGCC
>CAZVHW010000398.1:0-7518 GCA_964626835.1 uncultured Enterobacterales bacterium | reverse complement strand
CGCGGGTCGCCAGTTACCGTCGGGATCGCAGGCGACGAGCGCGCTGACGACCACCACAAGCGGGAAGCGCATCATCCCTCGTCCTCCACCACCACCAGCTCGGTGAGCACCGACTCGCCTTCGTCGGTGCCGTCCCAAGGGGTGACCTGACACCAGCAGACCGAGCCCGAGCTCACATCGTCCAGCGCGAAGCTCGCTGAGTCGGCGGCGGCCTCGACATCGTCCACGTACCAGGCGTAGTTGTAGTCCTCCGCGTCGCCGTCGGCATCGTACCAGCCCGAGGTGGTGACCTCGAGGGTGTCACCCACGGCCGCGCTGCTGACACCCAAGCTGGCGAGGGCCACCGACGGAGGGCTGTTGCTCACGGTGACTTCGGCCGTGGAGGGCTCGCCATCGACCGTGCCGTCGTTGGGAGTGACCTGCACGCTCACCACCTGGTCGCGCTCGAACAGACCGGCGGGAAGGCTGCCCCCCCAGCTACCCTCGAGGGCCGAGCCGTCAACCGACCAGGCCCAGGCATGGCTGACGGAGTCGCCGTCGGCGTCGTCGACTTCGACATCGGCGGAGATGTCGGTGTTGACGTCTGGCGAGCTGGTCAGGGTGATGGAGACGACCTCGGGAGGCGAGTTGAGGATGGTGACCTTGGCCGAGACCGGCTGGTCCGAAGCCATGGCCCTCTCGGGGGTGACCACCACCCGCCACACCTCGTCCCGAGTGGTGTTTTCCGACGCAACGAGGGCGCCATCCAGGCTCGAGACCAGGAGGTTGTCCCGATACCAGGCGTAGGAGAGGGAGTCCACGGCCTCGTCGTGCTCCACGCTGACCTGCAGCGCATCGCCCGTGACGGGTTCGGCTGGGAGCAGCTCGACGGTGAGCCAGGGCTCCGCCTCGGCGGCGGTGTCGGCGCCGGTGTCGTCGCCCAGCGGTATGCAGGCGGGCAGGAGCAGGGTGGAGGCACCCAGAGCACGGAGAATGGAAGAACGACGGTTGTGCATCTCAGAACTCGGTGAATAGGCCAAGGCGCCCGACGTGGGCCACGAAGGCCCAGTCGTCGTGGTACTGGCGGTAATAGTCATAGGCGGCGTGTACGCTGATGGACTCGAGGCTTTCCAGCCCAAGCTTGCGTCGTAGAGGCTCGAGGTCGAGCACCAGCTGTGCACCCCAGAGCTGGGAGATCATGGTGTCGAACTTGTAGTCCAGGCTGTGGAACTCGTTCTCCTGGACCCAGGCCAGATCGTAGCTGTCGCTGTACCAGTCCGCTGGACCTTGCAGGTAGTGTCGATATCGAAGACCGAACATGAGCGGCTCGCCCAGGTGCTGGGCGTACGCCATCTCGCCGGTGAGCGAGCGCACCCCCCAGCTGTCCTGGTAGACCCGGACGAAGGGGTGGAAGGCCCCTCGGATGGGCACCCATCGATCGAGCCGCGCGGAGGCGACATGCCGCAGGCGCCGGTCGGGCATGGCGTCGGCGATGGCAGCCGTGGTGTCGTCGTAGTAGGCGATGATGTCCGCGTAGTAGCCGTTTCGCTGGTAGCCTCGGACCCACATGGCGTTGTAGGTCAGGGTGAGCAACGCCTTCTTGCTCAACACCTGGACCAGGCTGACTCGCCACGAGTCGGTGTCCTTGACCTTGGGCCACTCGCCGTCCACCAACCCGATGCGTTCCGGGGAGATGGAGTCGTGGGTGCGCGAATAGGCCAGCTCCACCGTGGTGCAACGCCCAGCGAAGTCCCTGGACGTCGTGAACGCGAGCGTGGTCGAGTCGTAGTCGTCCTCCACGCTTCGCTCCACCAGACCCGAGACGCGCTGCAGGCCGCGCTCCCAGGCCAGGCTGGCCGAGCCGGCCTTGCGCACCTCTTCGGAGACCTCGGGGCTGGCGCTGCTGACCCCGTCCACCCGGCGGGATGCGGAGGAGATGCCATCCACGAAGAAGCGCCCAGTGAGCTTCACCTCTTCGGAGACCGAGGTGGTGACCGAGCCCACGGGGGTGCCGACGAGCACGCCCAGGCTGTCGGTGTACAGGTGGCCGCTGATCATGGCGCGGCCATCCGCCTCGGCCCGCGGCGCGAGCAACAGCAGTGGCGCCAGGAGCGCGAGCCGTAGGAAGAAGGGAGTTAGTTGCACCCGCAGCCCCCGCCCGCGATGGCGTAGCCACCGGCGCTGGCTTCCCGGGTGCCCAGGAAGTGCTGCTCGAGGAAGACCGTCTCGGGGATGAGCTCGCCCTGCATGACTGGGTCGGAGAGGATGGCACGCTCCCACGGATGCACGGTGACGCAGGAGCTGGCCAACAGTGCGACGACCAAGAGGGGGAGGGCCCTTGCCAGGCGGATCATTTGGATCTCCACTTGTTAATTGTCCAATGCGCCCTGGTCGATCCAGGCGTCGACCATTCCCTCGTCTTCGGTGGTGAACCAACCGCTTCCGTGGTGGTTGCCGTAGTTCGCGAAGGAGGAGCTGGAAGCGTCGCCGGGGATGACGGTGCCCGACTCCATCAACAGGTCGTAGGTCGTCACGTCGAGGCCACCGGCGGTGCGGTTCACGCCGTGACAGTCACCGCAGTCTTCGAGGATGATGGGGTGCGCCACCTCGGCGAAGCCCACCACCGGCATGGCCGACAGCTCGACCGTGTTGGCGTCCATGTTGCCGTCGCCGTCCTCGACCCGAACCACGGCCCAGTAGTCGCTGCCCAGCGAGAGCCCGCCCACCTCGAGCTCGGTGGCGCCGGGATCGCTGGTGAGGGTGGGGTCGTCGTAGTCCTGGCCGCCGCTCTCGGTGGCGAGGTAGGCGTGGTAGAGCAGATCGCTGGCGGGCGTCTCGAAGTCCGTGGCCGCGTTCCAGACCAACCGGACCGTGGAGGTGTCCACACCCTCGACGCTCTGGAGGCCGTCGAACGTCGGCGCACCGGCGTCGCCGGTCGAGGTGGTGGTGAAGCGCAGGCCGCGTTCCCCGGCTGAGTTGCCGCTCAAGTCGAGCAGAGCGGAGCTCACCTGGACCTCGTACGGGGTCGTCGCCTGGAGCTCTACCAAGGGCTCGATCACGAGCATGCTGGCTTCGCCGTCCCAGGAATGGACGCAGGGTACCTCCCCGCTGTCGGAGACCACGCTCACACCAGCCTCGATGGTGGTGAGATCGGGATCCTCGTTGAGGAGGAGCTCGAGGACCACGTCCGTGAGGACATCCACCGCACCCTCGGCGGGTGAGAGACCCTGGACCGTGGGGCCGGACCGATCGTAGGAGGCGCCAACCCGGAAGGACCAGGGCGCTGGCTGCACCCCCGAGTTACCCGCACTGTCGGTGGGAATAGACGCCAGCTCGACCACCACGGTGCTCCCCGCCGGCAGATCGGACTCCGCGGTCCAGCGCATGACCTGGCCTTCGAGCGCGGTGTTGCCCGCCAGCTCTTCGCCGTCCACGGTGGTCACGCGAAGGGAATCGCTCGAGACGGAGCCTTCCAGCAAGGCTTCGCTCCAGCCCAGCTCCACCGAGACATCGGGCGAGATCGCCACGCTCCCCGGAGAAGGCACCCCGGCCACGGACCGCGGCGCCGTGCCGTCGGCCCAGGTGGTGAAGGCCAGGGTCCAGCTGCCTTCCTGCGCGCCGCCGTCTTCGCTCACCAGGCCGCTGGTGGTGAGGGTGCAGTTGGTGCCACCGGGCAGATCGACCAACGGGCGCAGCACGATGGCTGCGTCCTCGGCGCTCCACGACACCTCGGCACCCTGTGGGTCGCAGCCCTCCGACAGCCACACCGTGTCGTTCCCGACGCTGCTGGCGTCCAGGCTGGGCTCCACCCAGAGGATGATGGAGTCGGAAGGATCGACGTCGCTGGCCCCCGCCGCCGGTTGGCTATCGGTGACTCGAAGCACACCGTCGGAGGCGGTGAACAGCTCGACCTGCTGCTGGGCCTCGAGGCGATTGCCCGCGAGGTCGGTCACGCTGGACTCTGCGACGACCACGTAGACACTCGCCTCCATCAGAGGCTCTACGGGACGTAGGAGGACGGTGTCGGCCCCGTCCGTGAAGACCAACTCCACGGCGTGGTCTCCGTCGGGCCCCTGCAACCGGATGGTTGCCGTGGAGACGGAGACGGGATCCAGGGGCTCGCTGAAGAGAAGCGCGATCTCCGACTCGAGGTCCACACCCTCGGAACCACCCGCGGGGCTGCTGCTTTTCAGCGTGGGCGGGAACACGTCCTGCGCCGCAAGCGTGCCCTCGGAAGCATCGACGCCCCCGGGCTGGTGGCAGAGGTTGCATTCGGCGTGACCCGGCATCTCGTGGGCCAGGGAGAGCTGGTCGCCCACCCGGAAGGTCACCTCGCCCATGGTAAGAGCGTGCTCGGCCCAGAACAGGCCCGAAGGCCCGGTGGTGGCGACCCGGGTTTCACCCCCCGCGATGTCGATCAGCACGATGTCCACGCCCTCGGCGGGTTCGAGGCCCTCGAGATCCCAGAACACCGTTCCGGCGGCGGTGAAGCCAGGGTGGCAGGATGCGTCCAGGCAGCCGGGGGTGCCCTGATGCACCGCGGTGAGATCGGCGTGGTAGCCGTCGAGCCCGCAGCCGCCGAGGGAAAGGAACAAGCCGAGGACCAGAGCTGTTTGGTGACGTGCACGTTTCATCCGAGGACCGTACAACAAATCGTGGCAGCATCGTAGCGCGCCCCACGCGCACGAATCGGAGGTCCCTTGGTTCACGCTTTCGCCCGCACTCTTTTCCTGGCCGTCTTCCTCGCGACGGGCGCTGCGCTCGCTGGTGACTCCCCCCTGGTCGTGGGCGAATCCCCGCCCCCCGTGCAGCTGAACGACCTGCAGGGCCAGCCCGTCTCCCTCGAGGGCCTGAAAGGCAAGGTGGTACTGGTGGACTTCTGGGCTACCTGGTGCGTGCCCTGCCGCGCAGAACTCCCCAAGCTGGTGGAGCTGCAGAAACACCACGCCGAACAGGGCCTGGTGGTGCTGGCCATCAACGTGGACGAGCGCCCCAAGGACAGGGACAAGTACCTGGTGAAGCATCCCCTCGAGCTCACCATCCTGGACGACTCGGAGCAGGTCACCGTGGCGTCCTACCAGGTACAGAAGATGCCCACCTCCGTGCTCGTGGACCGCGAAGGCACCATCGCCGCGGTGCACTACGGCTTCACCGACGAACAGTACGAGGAGCTCGAGACGCAGGTGGCCGGGCTGCTCGAGTAGCGCTCAATCCGCTTCCCAGCTCAGTTCCTCCCACTGGGCCAGGTAATCGGGCTCGAGGTACGCGCTGGCCTGCTCGATGCCCAACAGCTGCAGGTCGAGGTGCGCCGTCACCACCACCCGGGTGACGTGCTGGGCCAACTCCATGTCGATCCAGTCACCGTCCTCGTCGCAGTCGTCGGCCCAAAAAGGAGCGAGATCGCAGATGTTCGAGAAGGCGTAGTGGCCGGCGTTGGCCAGGGTCCCGAAGCGCTTGGGGGATTCGAGGCGCTCGTAGACCGGGCGGATCTCGGTCTCGTAGTCCAAGACCGTGTCGCGGTCCCCGCCGAGCACCAACGGCTGACGCACGTCCGCCAGGTTGGCGCCATCCTGGCCGAAGGCGTACCAGACACCGGGGGACATGGGCACGGTGACGGCGATGCGGTCGTCGACCGTGCCGTGGCCCTCTGCCATGCCGGCCTCGAGGCCCTCGCCCATGTACTGGCAGGCATAGGCGTCGTTGGCGCTACAGTAGTCGAGCACGCCCTGCCAGTCGGGCTCGCCGCCGCCCATGACGAGGCTTGTCACCGCGCCGAAGCTGTGGCCCAGGACGCCGTAGCTCCCCTCCTCGACCATGCCGGCGAGGTTCTCGTGGCCGCCCGCCGCCTGGGCGATCAGCTCATCCACACTGTTTCGCACGTCGTCGGGTCTCTCGAGCATGACCTTCCACACCAGGTCGAAGTCGATGTCCAGCAGGGTGTTGTCCGGGTGGTCGGGGGCCACCACCACGTAGCCGTGGGACGCGAGCCACTCAGTCAGAAAGGCGCTCTGGTAGCGGATGGCGGCGAAGCCGTGGGAGAAGGCGAGCAGGGGGTAGGGCGCGCCTCGCAGGTCGGGCGGAACTTCCCTGTGGCCATCCATGGCTACCTGGATCTCCTGGTAGGGATCGGGCTCGGCGCCATCTTCGACCACCGCCGGATACCAGACCTCGGCCACCAGCTCCTTGCCCCGCGAGTCGGTGAACTCGAGGGTCTCCACCCCCACACCGTACGGTCCCCACTGGTCGGGCTGCACCCAGTCGGGCACGGGCTCGGGAGCATCGCCGGTGTCCGCGGAGCCGGGACATCCGCAGATCACGAATGTGAGCTGGAACCAGCGTTTCATGTTGCCTCCTCGTAACCCCGTAGTCCCACCTGGAGCCCGACACCAGCCGAACGTTAGATGCCCCGCATGCGATCCGTGCTCCCCTCCTCGCTGCTCCTCCTGACACTCGCCGCCCACACCAGCGAGCCCGATCCCGACGCACCCGCCGCCATCCAGGCCAGCCTGGAGCGGATGCGGACCGCGGTGGCCGGCTTGCAGGACGCCACCTACACCCTGCACAAACAAGAATGGTTCGACGGCGAGGCCGGCCAGGCGCAGACCATGGCGGCCAAGTACCGCCGGCCCGAAGACATCTACATGCGCTGGATGGGGGACGTGCACGAAGGCCGCGAGGTGCTCTACCGCCGCGACGAAAACGAGGGGCGGCTCAAGGTGAACGCAGGGGCGCTGGTGCCAACCCTCGACCTGGATCCCACCGGCTCCGCCGCAATGCGGGGATCGAGGCAGCCGGTATGGATGGGTTCGGTGGTGCGCAGCGCCGAGCAGATCCTGGGCGGTGCCGACAGGCTGACGGCCAGCGCCGAGCTGAACGCCGCCTACGTGGACCTGGGCACCGTGCTGGTCCACGGCCAGCCGTCCCACTGCTACCAGGCCGACCTGCCGGTGGACCGAGATCCATCCCAATACGCGCCCCGCGTGCTGGTCTGCATGAGCCTGGACAACGGCCTGCCCACCCGCTTCGCGGCATGGGAGAGGGCGGACGGGGGGCTGCGCCAGGTGGAGGACTACGGGTTCGAAGGGGTGGTGGTAAATCCCGAGCTGACGGACCTGGACTTCGATCCCGACAATCCGGAGTATGGGTTCTGAGGGGTTGGCTGAAGTGGTGCCTCCCCGAAGCACCGCGGCGATCAGGGTGCCTCCCCGAAGCACCGCGGCGATCAGGGTGCCTCCCCGAGGCACCGCGGCGATCAGGGTAGCACCGACCCCACCGACGCTGGGTAATGGCGTCATGATTACGCACACACCGGCCCCTGGAACATTTGGAACCACCCGCGTAATCGTGACGACTTGACCCTCCCTGCGAGACATCGCCCTCCGCACGACGACCCACGCACCGCCCGCCCTACCACCACCTCACGGGAACACCACCAACCCCGGTCCGGTAGTCCCTGCGAGACGCTGCCCAACAGCACGACGATTCACGTGGCACCCTCCTGCCCCAGCACCCTAGCTACGCCCAAGCCCTCCACCGGGT
>CAZVHW010000397.1:934-7536 GCA_964626835.1 uncultured Enterobacterales bacterium | reverse complement strand
CCCACCCTGCCCCTCGAGCCCAACTCCGAGATGCGCGCCGTCACCGTGTTCCGCGACCGCGCGCTGGTCACCCGTTCACTCGAGGCCAAGCTCGGCCAGGGCTCCGGTTCGGTCACCTTCGAGGGGCTCCCCCTGGGCCTGAATCCCGACAGCCTCGAGGCCTCGCTGTTCGAGGGTGCCGACACGCGCATCGTGGGTGTGGAGCTGATCTCCGGACGCGGCGAGGTCGAGGAGACCGAGCGCATCGAGAAGATCCAGGAGGAAGCCAAGGACCTGACCGAGCAGCTTGGCCAGGTGCGGGATCGCATCGAGTCCCTGCTCATGCAGCGAGCCTATCTGCGCCACACCTTGCTCGAGAACACCGGCGGCGACCGGCCCGCGCCCTCCCTGGACACGGTCAAGGGCACCCTGAGCTACGTGGGCGACGCCGAGCGGGAGATCGCTGCCCATCTGCGGGCCGAGGAAGACAAGGCCGAGGACCTGGGCGAGGATCTCCAGCCCCTTCTCATCAAGCTCGACAATCCCCTGGCCACCGGCATGCAGGTTCGGGTGGACCTGGACACGGAGCGAGCTGGCAGCTTCGAGGTGGGCCTCCGCTACCAAGTCAGCGGCGCCGCTTGGTGGCCCTCCTACAACGCTCGCCTGGACGAGACCGCGGGCCACGTCGCCCTCGAGTACTACGGCATCGTTTCCCAGACGACCGGCGAGGACTGGACCGACGTGGAGCTGCAGCTGAGCACGGCGAATCCCTCCACCTCGGGCGCCATGCCCCAGCTGACCACCTGGTACCTGGGCCGAGACGCCTACTACGGCGACTACAGCGTGGTGGACAACCTCATGGTGGGTCGCGGCCACTACCAGGATCCAACCACGGGTGCCTCCATGGAGCCTACCGCCCCCCCCTCCGAGGGCATGGTGGATTCCCAGATGACCGCCGCAGTGCGCGGCTCGGGTGCCGTGGTGTTCGCCATCCCCGGCCAGCGCACCGTCGCCGGCGACGGCAGCCAACAACGCCTGCCCGTTGGCAGCCAGACCTTCGCCGCCACCATGGAGCTGGCCTCGGTTCCAAAGATGGTCCCCGAGGTCTACCGTCAGGCCCGCTTGAAGTACGAGGGCCAGGTACCCCTGCTCCCGGGGGCCGTCGCCACCTACACCGGCGGTGACTTCCTGGGATCGGGCACGGTGGACTCGGTCCTGCCCGGCGAGGAGCTGCGCCTCTCCTTCGGCACGGACGAGACCCTCAAGGTCCGCCGCCAGCTGGTCTCCCGCGAGCAGGAGCACCTGGGCATGGGCAAGAGGACCATCCGCTGGACCTTCCACTTCCGCATCAACGTGGCCAACTACGGCGACGACACCCGCACCGTGCGCATCACCGACCAGCTCCCCGTCAGCGAGGTGGACGACGTCAAGGTGAAGCTGGAGGAGTCCACCCCCACCGAGCCCCCCGAGGACAGCGACGGCCCCGGCCTGCTGCGCTGGTCCCTGGACCTCGCGCCCGGCCAGGAGCAGGTCATCGACCTACGCTTCAGCGTGACCGCGCCGGCGGATGCCGCCGCAGCCAACCTGGCGCAGTACTTGTTCTAGACCCTCCCCGCCTGCACCAGACGGGCGAAGGCCTCGTAGCTGCGCTCCCAGGTACGCTCGACGTCGGGGGGGGAAGTAGCAGCCAGGGAGCTGCCGCTTGGCCTTGTGGTAGTGCAGGCAATCGCAGCAGATCCCGTGGCGCGGGCACCCGGGGTAGGTGCAGGTACAGCGCTCGTCGTTCACCTTCTGCTTGCATTCCATGGGGCGGACCTCGTGGGGAGGAGCGGGTTGTCCGGCGGTAGGCCTATCACGGTGGAGACGGGGGACGTCCGACGGTTTTGCCAAGGCGCACCACCCGGATAGGCGATCGGCAACGCAGGAAAGGAGCCGCCCCATGAAGCCCTATGTTCCAAGCGGCAAGGCCGAAGACGGCGCCCTGAGCCTCCTCCTCCTGACCGCCGTGGTCACCGCGCTTGCCGTCGGCGGGGTGGCCAACCTCATCGGCCAGTACTTCAGGTTGCTCATCGTCTTCCCCATGGTCATGGGCCTGCTGACGGGCCTGGCCGTGGCGCGAGTGTCCGACATGCGCAAGGTCCGCATGCCTGCGCTGGTCGTAGGGCTCGGGCTGGCCGCCGGCCTGCTGTGCTGGAGCTCGGACTTCGGCTTCGACTACCTCCGCGCGCGGGCGGCCGTGCGCCACCAGATCGAAGGCTTCGCGCAAGATGTCGAGTTCCAGGGCCTCGGCCAACCCGACGACGACGCCATCGAGCGCTGCGTGGACATAACCCTGGTTCACTGGGGCGAAGGGCGCGAGATGAGCCCCACCCAGGTGGTGGCCAACCTGCTGAACGAGCCCTTCGCGGACGAGGCGGGCACCACCTTCGAACCCGAACCCGATCCCAGCCCCCTGCAGGCCTTCGCAGGCCACTTGCGCTCGGTAGCCGACGAAGGCATGACCATCTCCAGCGCGGGCCGCAGCGACGGAGACAACATCGGCGCCGTCGGCACCTACCTCCTGTGGCTGCTCGAGCTGCTGCTCGCGGTAGGTGCAGCGGGCTTCGTGACCTGGGAGCAAGCCCGTCAGCCCTTCTGCGAGCGATGCAAGACTTGGTTCGACAAAAAAGAGCGGGTGGTGGTGGTGGGGCCCTCCGCCATCGGCGACCAGGTGGTCGGCGCCATGGAGCACGTCAACGCCGGCCTCGTGGCCCGCCTCCTCGCACCCATCGATCCCAAGAAGCCCTTCATTGCGCTGGGAATCCGAAGCTGCGCCAAGTGCTCGTCCGGCCCCAAGTACGTAGCCGTGGCCAAGATCCACGCCAAGGGCAACAAGACCACCCGCAAGAACCTGCGCAAGGGAATGGTCGAGGCGGGCAGCATGGACAGCATCCTGACGGCCATGGCCAGGGCCGCCGAAGAACAGGCAGCCCAACAAGGCGCCAGTTGACCCAGGAACCCTAGGTTATCGACGTTCGCCCGAGGCTCGGGTCAAGGTGATTCGTCAGCCAGTGAAGCGCGCAGCTGCCGTACTGCCTCCTCGCGCAGGTCTATCCGGTCGGCTCGGCCCTGATAGCGCCCCCCCACGCCGCCACCGCGCCCGTCCAGCAAAGCCGCCAGCTCCGGGCCGGCACCCGCCACCGTCTTGGCGGGACCCGCGAGCAGGAAGCTGCCACTCAGCTCCCCACAGGTCAGAAAGAACAAGATCTGCGGAGCCGCGGCCCTCGCACTGGCCGCCACGGCGTGCAGGAAGGCCAAGTCGGCCTGCTCCCGATGGAGGGTGGCCAGCCCGCCTTCGCCCGCCAGGGCCAGACCGCGCCCAAGCATCTCGGCGAGTTCGTCGCGCAGCTGTCGCAGCTCTTTGGTTTGGGTGCGCTGGCGGCCGAGGAGCCTCTTCACCGCATCGGCGTGCTCATCGGGTGCGGCGGCCAACAAGCTGGTGAGTCCGCGCTCACGGGCGAGGGTGCTGCCAAAGAGTGTGAGCGCGCGCTGGCCTGCCACGTAGTGCAGCCGTGTCTGGCCGCCGTGGACACTCTCGAGCCCCAGGAACCTGACAACCTGCAGCTCGGCGGTGTTGGCTACGTGCGTTCCGCCGCAGGTGTTTCGATCCACACCCTCGATGGTCACCACGCGAACCTGGCCGCGATGGTCGTCGGGAAGCCCGCGGCTGCGCACCATCCGTTCATCGATGGCGTCCCGCTCGAGCCAGGTAACCGCGACGGGAAGCGCAGCCCTGATCTCGGCGTCCACCAAGGCCTCGAGCTCGGCCAGCACATCGGCTCCGAGCTCCGTCGTGTCCAGGTCGATGCTCGACCGCTCGGCGCCCAGGTGGAAGGCCACGGTGGCCATCCCGTATTGGTCCTGCGCGAGGGCGGTGACCAGATGCTGCGCGCTGTGCTGCTGCATGTGGTCGAAGCGGCGTTCCCAGTCCAGCTCGATCACGACAGGGCCACTGGGGATCGGCGCCGCCAGCACATGGATCCATCCGCGGTCGCCGTCGTTTTCGACACCCAGCACCGGCTGACCGCCCATCATGGCGTGGTCGGCGGGTTGGCCTCCGCCGCCTGGATAGACGATGGTGTCGGGCGTGATGGCGATATAGCCGTCGCCTCTCGACCGGCAGGCGAGCACCTGGGTCCGCAGCCGGCGGCGGTAGGAGTCCCGAATGGTGGTGGGAGGGCGCATGAACCATGCCCTAATCCACACTCCCTCCCGCCGCAGGCCGGGACCGCTTCGGTCGGTGCAGGTGTCTGGGCGTAGGCCGGATCCCAACCCCGTGCTACCTTCCCTGACCCGGAACCCCGCTCGAGCTGCAGAGCGGTCGGTGCGACAGGAGGAGCCATGACACAACAGGGCACCCGCATTGGCCCGTATGCCCTGGAGGTCCAGGTGGGCCGAACCGCGGGCTGTAGCATCTGGCACGCCGTGCGCGCAGACGGCAAGGCGCGGGGCCCATCCAGGGTGGTGATTCGCCTGCTGGACGATCCCGGCGACACGCGGGCAACGGCGCGCATGGAGCTCGAATACAAGCGCCTGAAGGCCATCGATGGAGCAGGCGCACCCCACGCCGTCGCACTGTACGCAGGCTTTGGCGCCCTGGCCATGGAGCAGAAGCGTGGCGCCACGCTCCGCTCGCTGCTCGACGCCATGCTCGCCGCCACCCTGGCCCTCGACCCGACCACGGCCCTCGAGGTGGCGCTGGGCACGGCGCGGGTGCTCCGCCACGCCCACCAGCTGCCCGACGGCTTGGTCCACGGACGCCTGGGCCCCAGCGACATCCTGCTGGGCGGCGACAGCTCCATCACCCTGATGGGCTGGGGAGGCTGGAGCCCACAGGTCTGGTCCCCCGGGATCGCACCCGAGGTACTCAAGGGCCAGCCCCCCACGCCCTGGGCCGACATGTACGCCCTGGGGGCCGTGCTGGCCACGATGCTCGAACCCAAGCTGGCCCACGAGCAGGGCCTCGGGGCCGCCTGCCACCGCACCACGATGAACTGGCCGGCCGCGGGCCGGCTCCTCGAGCAGCTCCTCGCCTCCGACCCGGCAGGCCGCTTCCCCGATCTGGGACCGGTGATCCACGAGATCCTGGCCCTCGCCCGCCACAAGGGCGGCGTCGCGCGCGTGGGCGAGTTGGCCGAGCGTTGCGCCTCGTTCCGTCGCAGCGGAATCACGGCCCGAGCCATGCAGGCGGCATCCCTCGAACCCGCCGCCCCCGTCGCTCCCATCCCCGCGATCGTCCCACCCCCCAAGCCGCCGCCCCAGAGCCCGCCCGCCAGCACGAAGCCGCTCAAGAGCGCCACCACGCCGCCGCCCAAGAAGCAGGCTCCAGCTCGAGAACCCACGCCCGCGCCGTCCGGAACGCTGCCCCGACCCGTGCCACCGCGACCCCAGGCGAACCCTCCGTCGGTTTCCCCGAGCCCCGAACCGTCACCCAAACCCGACGACAGACCGGTTCCGCAGCCTGCCCCGCCAGCAAAGCCCCCGCCCGTTGCCGTACCAAAACCAGCTGACGAACCCGAGCCGTCCCCAGAGCGCGAACCCCTGGCACCGCTGGACGAGGAAGACGAGATCACCGATCACGATGGCTCGTCCATGCAGTTGATGGAGCGGGTCGCCCTGGCGCTGGTCGGTTTGTTGTTGATGGGCATCCTGGCCTGGGTCGGCCGCTCCTGCCTGGGAGGCTGACGAGGATCCGCTGCCAGCGGGATGCTGCGCGTCATCGACAACGGCAACAAGCTGCTGGTACTCAGACAAGAATGGACCGCCTTTTCGCGGGTGGACAACTACACCCTCCGAAGCCCACACAGCAGCCTCGAGGTCGGTTAGGGAACTCCTCGCCAGGAGGAGCGCATGGAGCGAGCCTACCCGTTCGGGCCCCACCGCTACATCGTCGTCGAAGGGCCCATCGGAGTGGGCAAGACTACCCTTGTTCACAGGCTGGCCCAGCAAGCTCGCGCCCGTCTGGTGCTCGAGATCTTCGAGGAGAACCCCTTCCTGGCCGACTTCTACCAGGACCGTGGAAAGTACGCCTTCCAGACCGAGCTGTTCTTCCTCCTCTCCCGCTTCCGCCAGCAGCAGAACGTCACCCAGCAGTCCCTCTTCACCGACGTCACGCTGTCGGACTACCTGTTCCACAAGAACCTCATCTTCTCCGGCCTCACCCTCATCGATGCCGAGTGGCAGCTGTACATCGACGTGTTCGAGGCGCTGGCCACACGGGTCACGACACCCGACCTCGTCGTCGTGCTCGACGCGCCCCTCGACACGCTGCTGGCCCGCATCGAAAAGCGTGGTCGCTCCTACGAGCGCGACTTCGACGCGAAGTACCTCGAAGACCTGGTCATGAGGTATCGCCGCGAGTTCCAGCTGTACGACAAGGCGCCGGTGCTGGTGGTCAAGACCGGCGAGATGGACTTCTCCCGCGACGAGGAAGCCGTCCAGTGGGTGGTCGAGGAAATCGCCATGCACACCGAAGGGCGGCAGATCGTCGGGGTATAGCAGCACGCCGGCAGCTTCGGCCGCACCCGCCGCGCGTCAGCCCAGCGAGTCCTCGTCACGGCGTCCATGCTCGCGAAGCCAGCGGC
>CAZVHW010000397.1:0-924 GCA_964626835.1 uncultured Enterobacterales bacterium | reverse complement strand
CTCACGGCACGAGCGAGCGAAGTGGGAACGACCATCCTGCGCAGCCGGGTCGTGGTGGAAGCGGTGAGCGCCAACGCATGTCTCACACCGGACTCCAGATCCTTGGAAGACGGCACTTGCAGTAACGTCGCCCTGCCGAGGCGAGTGCGGCGATCGCCCCCCACGAGGCTGGCCAGCCCCAGGGCACCCGCCGCCGCATCGAGCACGTCTTCCAGTGGGTCGAGGGATAGGTCCAACTCAGCGACCGGCTCCAGCGCGCCCGGCCCCAAGTACTCCATGAGATCCCGGCGCCGAAGTCTCGGGAGCAGCTCCCGCACGGTGGTCACGCTGCGCCGCGCCAGCACCCGCAGCCCCAGCAGCTCCGGCAAGCTCGTGCCATCCCGCAGCGCATCCACGAGGATGCCGTGGTGCCGCTTCTGACGGAACGCGTAGCCCACCACCGTCTCCAGATGACGCTGATTCTCGATGGTTCGGAACCGGGTCGGGTTGAAGTGCTGCTTCGGTTCGATGGCGAAGTGGAGCGCGCAGCACAGGTCGTGGGCAAACTGGCCTGCCGCGCGACGCGAGCAGCGAAGCCCCACATGCAAGTGGCTGTCCGCCACGCCAAAGACGATCAGCCCACGTTTCTCCCCCAGCCGGTAGGTGGTCCGCGCGAGCACCCGGCGACGCCCCTGACTGGGGGCAAGGACACGGTCGTCGATGAGTCGGAACATGAGGTGATAGCCGATGGCTTCCATGGTTTCTCCTTTCCGCCCCCATGGAGCACGACTCGTGCCAGCCCCACAGAACCGACAAACGCCCATTATCGCCGCCTCGATCGTCGAAGTGTCGAACTGAGTTCGTCACATTTCGACGCTTTTCGACGCTCAGGGGCCTCGGCGTCCCGCGTAGGCCCAGGGTGACCGTCACCCTCGGCGTTTCTGC
>CAZVHW010000396.1:6312-7539 GCA_964626835.1 uncultured Enterobacterales bacterium | reverse complement strand
CGACCGCGATCGACGTGGAGGCTGCTTGTCATGGTGTTTCCCGGGCCTAGGACGGTGTACGCCCCTTCCCCGAAGCGTGAGCCGCGAGGGGGACAGGGCGGGTACTCCGCAGTTTACCGCAAGATCCGAGCCAGGCGGTCGGCGAACACCGAGGAGATCCACTATGTTGGGTTCTCTCGCGTTCCGGTGGCACCATGAGACGCACTCCGCTCAGCGCCCTTGTCCTGGCCCTCCTGACGTGCGGCGTGGTGGGCAGCAGGAAGCCCTCCGACGACACCGGTCCAGACACCACGCCCCACGGAGACACCGGAATCCACGCACGCAGCGGCGTACTCATCCACTACGGCCACGGCGGTGTCGGCCCCAGCGGGCTCGATGGCTCCATGACCCACGAAGCCACCACGGAGCTTCTCGAGTCCCGAGGGCTGGCGGTCAACCACTCGTCGGTCTGGCCCGAGAGCTTCGAGACCATCCGCCTGGCCATCCTCCCCGCCCCGGGGACCAGCGACATCACCGCAGAATTCAGCACGCTCGAGCGGGCCGATCTCATCGGCGTCATGAGCGCGGGCGGCGTAGTGGTGGTCGAAGCCGAGCCCGGCACCGTGCTCAACGACGACATCCTCAACGACCTGGTCTGGGACCTGGGCGGCAGCATGCACACCACAGGGCTCGAGGTCGGAGACGTCAGCGCCACCGTCGTCGAACACGAACTCACCGCTGGCCTCGGCTCGATCGGGCTCGACCTCTCCACCTCGGTGGAGCGCAACGACGACGACTGCCTGCTCCAGGTGGACGACGACTGCGTGGCCGTCGCCGCCGACTCGGGGCCGGGCTGGCTGGTCCTCCTGGCCGACGGCAACGTCCTGTCCGACCACGAAGCCTTCGCGGCCGCAGGCCACGACAACCAGCGCTTCCTCCTGAACTTGGCCCTGCTGGACTACGAGTAGGAGTCCCCATGAGTCCAACACTTCGCCCGCCCCTCCCCGTACCCGTGGCGCTGCTGCTGCTGGGTCTCGCGCTGGCCTGTGGCGGCAAGGACGACAGCGGCCAACCTCCCGACGTCCCCGAGGGCACCTGGCAGGACAGCGCATGCGGGCTGCTCTGGCAGCAGGAGCTGGGCACCACGGCCCACTGGGTGGAAGCCGCCGACTACTGCGACACCCTCGACCTGGGCGACCTCGCCTGGCGCCTCCCCGGCATCGGCGAGCTGCGCTGCCTGGTCAACGG
>CAZVHW010000396.1:0-6302 GCA_964626835.1 uncultured Enterobacterales bacterium | reverse complement strand
GTGGGCTGCTACATCGCGGCCTGCGAGGGCTGCGGCGATGCGTCGGGAGACATCGGCTGCTACTGGTCCAACCAGCTGGGCACCACCTGCGACGACCCCCTGTGGAGCGCGTCAGCCCAAGGGGACGAGGCAGCCTGGGTGCTCCACTTCCAGGACGCGTCCATCTCCCACGACATCATCACCGAGGCTCACTACGTACGATGCGTCTCGAATGGCTGATGAACCCCGTTGACAGTCGCTGAAGGATGCGTATCCTTACCGGCCTTCCATCCGCTCCCTCGCCCACCCAGGGCCCGTCTCCGTACACCTCGAGAGGTTCCCATGTCGGCCAACGCCGAGTTCGACAAGGCACTCCAGATCGGTCGTCCACCCAATATCCAGCGCCTGTTCCCCAACAGTCGTGCGCTGCTGGTCAGCGGCAAGGTCATCGACCGCGGCCTCAGGGCCAAGGGCAAGGCCATGACCATCGCGGCCAATGGCCGAAACCTGCTGGTCATCCGTGGTGTCCTGCAAGCGGCCCAGCGGGCCAACGCAGCCATCATCGTCGAGATCGCCAAGTCCGAAGGCGGAGCCACGGCCTACTGCGCCACCGACTTCTGGAACCTCGCCCGCCGCGTAGACGCGCTGGCCAACGAGTTGGAAGTCACCGTCCCCATCGCCATCCACGCCGACCACTACGGCGTGAAGGGTGACGCGGACATCGAACAGGCGCGCACGGAGATCCCGTCGCTCTTCGACGCAGGCGTCACCTCCATCGCCATCGACGCCTCCCATCTTCCCGACGACGCCAACCTGCTCGCCAGCCTCGAGCTGGCTCAATACGTCCCGGCATGGGCGGGCCTCGAGACGGAAGTGGGCGAGATCAAGGGCAAGCAGGGCATGTCCACGGCCGAAGAGGCCCTGTTCCTCATCCGGGGCCTCAACGCCCACGGCGTCTTCCCCGACTGGATAGCGCTCAACAATGGCACGGCCCACGGCATCCAGACCTCCGACCACGGCATCCAGGTGGACCTCACTCAGGAGATCCACGCCGCCCTGGCGCCCTACCATGTCTCCGGTGCCCAGCACGGCACCTCGGGCAACAGCTCCGACCGCCTCCGCACCATCGCCGCCACCACCGCCACCACCAAGGCAAACGTCGCCACGGCCCTGCAGATGATCTCCTGGGGTGTCCGCGTCAACGACTACGGCAACGCCATGCTCGAAGACGACGGCAGCTTCGCCAAGGTCCCAGGCAGCGGCGTCACCGAAGCTCTGTGGGACGAGATGATGGCCTACGCCGCGGCCAACGGCTGGAAGGGCGGCAACGTCAAGAAGGCCAACCGCCCCTTCGAGAACAAGATCCTCCGCCAGCCGGCCGAGGTCCGGCAGCGCATGGCCAAGGCCGTCGAAGACTTCGTCTACGGCCTGCTGGTCGATGTGTTCAACGCCCAGGACACCGCCACCCTGGCCATCCAGGCCATCCTGGACGCCGGCGGTCACGACGTGGGCCCGGTGGCCACACGCACCGAAGATCCCGCGAAATGGACCCCCGCCCTCATCCGCGAACGCGCCAAGCTCATCGACAGCGACAAGGGGCCCGAGGGCGACTGGGACGACTAGTCGTTCAGCGACAACGCTATCTCGACCATCCGCATGAACTGGGTCTGGCGCTGCTCGGCGCTGGCCCTCTCGTTCGTGATCAGTTGGTCGCTGACCGTGAGGATGGACAGCGCACGCGCGCCGTGGGCGGCAGCGATGGTGTACAGGGCGGTGCTCTCCATCTCGATGGCCAGCACGCCGTGCCGTCGCCAGATGCCCCAGGGATCCTCTGCGTCCTGGTAGAAGCTGTCGGAGGTGAGCACCGGCCCCACCCGAACGATCATGCCGCGGTCCTTGGCAGCCTGCCAGGCGCCGTGGAGCAGCCCAAAGTCGGCGCAAGGGGCGAAGTCGCGCCCCCCGAAGCGGATCTGGTTGACGTTCGAGTCGGTGCAGGCCGCCTGGGCCAGGATGACGTCGCCGACGGCCATGTCGGGCTGGAAGGCGCCGCAGGTGCCCACGCGGATCAGCGTGCGCACGCCGTACTCACGCACCAGCTCGGTGGCGTAGATGGCGATGGAGGGCACCCCCATGCCCGTGCCCTGGATGCTGACGGGCTTGCCGCCGTATGTGCCAGTGAAGCCCACCATGCCGCGCACCTGGTTGATACACGTGGCGTCTTCGAAGTAGGTCTCGGCCACGTGACGGGCGCGCAGGGGATCGCCGGGTAGCAACACGAAGGGAGCGATGTCGCCGGGTGCCGCACTGATGTGGATGCTCATGAACCCTCTCTACGAACGAATCCCGCGTGGGTAACACCGTCGAGTGGCACGACGCACGTGCGGGTTGGTTACGACCTAGGCACCCCGGAGCGGATCATGCCCCCCAAGGCCTTCCAGGACCACTACCCCGACGACCTCGCCCACTGCTACGGTTGCGGCACCAACAACCCCCTCGGCCACCGGATCCGGACCTTCTGGGACGACGAGCAGACCATCACCCGCTTCACCCCGTCCCCCGAGCACACCGCCATGCCCGGCTACGTCTACGGCGGGCTGCTGGCCTCGCTCATCGACTGCCACAGCACGGGCTCGGGGGCCGCCGCCCTGGCCCGCACCCGGGGCCTGGACATGGAGCGCGATGGCGCCCCCCGCTGCGTCACCGGCAGCCTCGAGCTGCGCTACACCGCTCCGACACCCCTGGGGCCCGAGCTCGAAATCCGCGGCACCATCGACGAGGTGAAGGGACGCAAGGTGGTGGTGTCCTCCACCCTGTCGGCTAGTGGCCAGGTCTGCGTGGTGGGTAGGGCCGTCGTGATCGAGATGCCCGGGGGGATGGAGAGGGGCTGAAGCCACCCAAGGGCCCCAACCGCAAGAGAACGGCCTCGAATGCAAGGTCGTGACAACAGAACTACGGCGAGTGCACGATTGCAGCGGGCCCGAGGCGGGATCCTGGCTGAAACCACGTCGATTCTGGCCCCAAACGGCCTCGCTGGGCCCGAAGTCTTGCACAAACCACGGTTCTATTGCGATGACCGTGCAAAAAGGCCGCTTCTCATGCTGCACGTGGCGAGGTGGCTCTCCTCGACGATGTGCCGTCAGTCCAACTCCGCCAGCTTGCCCCTGGCCCACGCCTGCTGCCGCCGCACCTCGGGGGGGTTGGCGTTCGAGGACTCGGACATGGCCATGATCTTGTCGAGGTAGCCACGGGCAGCTTCGGTGTTGTCCTGGTCCAGCTCGAGATCCGCCAAGTAGGCCAGGTTCCGGGGATGGTCCGGCCCCGCCGCGTAGGCGCGCTCGAGGTAGCTGCGGGAGTCGTCCAGGTCCTGCAAGGGCCACGGGAGCATGAAGTAGTAGCGCCCCAAGCCACGCAGGGGACCGCCGGAGTCGTGATTGGGGCTGATGCTGGCGGCCTTCTTGCCGTTGTCCTCGAACTTGCCCGCGAGGCCCTGGCGCACGGCCGTGAGGATGCCGACGCCTTCGGAGTGGGTGCCGATGCAGGCCATGGACCAGTAGGGGCCCTCGACCCTGCTGGGCGCCAGCACCTTGACGCGCTCGGCGTGATCCCAGCAAGTCTTGCTCAGCTGCACCTTCTGCGCGTCGGACGAAGCCGTGTCCCCGATCCAGAAGTAGAAGCGGGCCACCTGCACGTGCAGCTCGACGTTGTCGGGCTCTTCGGCCAGGGCCGCCTCGAGCAGGTCGATGGCCTGCTGGGCCTTGCCCGCTCGGTCCCGCTGCCGGTACAGCCCGGGCACCGCGGCCAGCGCCTTTTCGGCTGCGGTGGGCTCGGCCACGGGTTCTTCCGGGGCGGCCTCTGGTTCAGCCGCTGCGGCGTCGACGGGCTCCTCGGCCACGGCCGGCAACGCCAGGAAGGAAGCGAGGAAGAGAGCAGACAGAGATGGCAGGCGCATGGGACTCCCGGAGCGGCTTGGCCAGCAACAATGGGCCTCACGCTGAATTCTATGGGCCAGCGCCCCGGAACACCAGCGAGCCCCGTCGCCCCTCCAGCGGTAAACCGTCCACGGACCTCGCGTGTCTCCCCTCTCCCGGAGGTCACCCGTGCGCACGCTCGCCCCCGCCATCCTGCTCATCGCCGCCTGCGGCCCCACCGCCGACCTGGACCTCGAGCTGGCCCAGAGCGAGGTGATCCCCACGGTCTTCACGGCCACCCTCTCCGGAGAAGCCTCGGGCCTGGACGCCGCCTGGATCGAGTACGGGCAGGATGGAGCGTTCGACCACCAGGCACCCATGGACGTCGAGGCAGACCTTCCCTGGAACGCCACCTTGTTGGGCATGAAGCCGGGGGCCGAGTACAGCGTGCGGACCGCGGTGGAGATCGACGGGGAGGTCTACAGTGGCCGCGAACACCTCGCGAGCACGGGCTTGGTGCCATCGGAGTTCCCTGATCTCGGGCTGGAGCGCGGCGACGGGGAGAGCTTCGGGGGCTTCCTGTTCACCTCGGTGCTCGCAGACTCCGCCAGCGTCGTGCTGGACGAGGACGGCGCGTACGTCTGGTGGTACCAGCCCGATGGCTTCATTTCGGGCGGGCGCACCGCGATGTCGAGGGACGGCGAGGCCGTGCTGACCATGGATCTCAACAGCCACGGCAACGAGGAAAACACCCTGGTCCGCGTCTCCCTCGATGGCAGCCAGGTCGAGAACACCTCCATCCCCCAAGCCCACCACGATCTGTACGAGCACGAAGACGGCAGGATCGCCTACCTGGCCCACGACCCGCTGGAGATAGACGGCAGCGAGGTCACCGGCGACAGCATCGTGGAGCTGCTCCCGGACGGCACCACCCAAATGATCTGGAGCTGCTGGGACACCGAGGACAAGCTCCCCTACAACAACATGATGATCGGCCCAGGGGGCGAGTGGCCCCACGCCAACGCCCTGGACTACCTGCCCGACGAGGACGCCTACCTCGTCTCGTTCCTCTACCTCAACGCCATCGCCCGCATCGATCGCACCACCGGCGCGATGGACTGGGTCATGGGCGGCTCGCACAGCGACTTCACGCTGCCCGATGGGGGCACCGACCTGTTCGAGCGCACCCACCAGATGCACTGGCTGGACGACAGTGTGCTCGTCTTCGTCAACGGCGCGCAGTCCGGGGGCGTGTCCTACGCCATCGAATACGCCGTGGACGAAGCCGCCCTCGAGGTGGAGTCCATCTGGGAATACTGGTCCGATCCCTCGCTGACCTGCGTGACGCTGGGCGACGTACACCGCTTCGACGGCGGCAACACCCTGATCACCTACTCATACTCGGGGCAGATGCAGGAGGTCACGCCGGAGGGCGAGCCAGTGTGGGTGCTCAGCGCCAGCATGGGGGGTGTGTTCGGCTACACCACGCCGGTGGAGAGCCTGTACGTGGAGTGATCCGTCTCGGTGGGGCTGACATGATAGTCGAGAGCCTACCCCCCCGGCGGAGCATCCCATGGACCTCTACGTCGTCGCACTCCTGCACTTCAACCTCCAATACGTGGCCGGGGCATGGAGGGGACCTTCGAGGACTGGCCCTGCGACGAGGCCAGCATCGAGGACCAGATCATCGTCGAGAGCTTCGAGCCCATCCTGGAGCTCATGCTCGAGCACGAAGACTGGGCCATCGACCTCGAATTGCAGGGCTACATGGTCGAGGTGATGGCCGACCGGCACCCAGGCGTGCTCGAAAAGCTCCACACCCTGGCCCACGGAGGGCAGGTGGAACTGGTGAGCTGGCACTACAGCGCGCAGCTGTGGACCGCCTACCCATGGCTGGATCAGCAGCGCAGCATCGAGCTCACCCAGGCCGTCTTCGACCAACACGACCTGCCCCTGTCCTCGGTGGTGTTTTCCCAAGAGGGCCAGTTCAGCCAGGGACAGCTCGAGCGCATGCCCGACTACGGCTACGAGATCGCCTGTCTGCCCCACAACCTGGGGGAGCTTTTCTGGGGCGCCGATCCCGAAGACTCCCTGTTCGAGTACGGGGACGTCTGGGTCATCCCCACCCGCGGGGTCACGGGCGTGGACGGCAGCTACCAGGTCCGCTGGAGCTTCTTCGACGACGGCGAGTTGTTGGCCACCGACGACCAGAATCCCTACATGGGCCCCTACTTCGTGCACGATCCCGAAGCCGTGGCCGCATGGGAGGCAGAGGTGCAGGCGTTGGCCGATGCGGGCGGGCACATCGTCAGCATCAGCGACTACGTCGAGGCGGTGAAGGACCGCGGCTCCATCCCCCTGCCGCCCGTGCTCGATGGCACCTGGCAGCCGGCGGACACCGGCAACCTCGAGCTG
>CAZVHW010000395.1:0-7559 GCA_964626835.1 uncultured Enterobacterales bacterium | reverse complement strand
TCGCGGCCGAGGTCGCTCTGCGCGATCGCGCGCTCGTCCGGGCCGCCTTCTACCTGCCTCTGGGGCAGCGTTGGGCCGCCTTGTCGCTCGGTGAGACCCGTTGGGTGGTGGGAGAAGCCGGAGCCACGGCCCGGCTGCGGGCCGGCCGCGGTCGCTTCAGCACCACCTTCGATCTGGGCGGTGGCTGCGTTGTGCGCGAGGGGCTGGAGTCGGAGATTGCGGATGACGTGGTCCACCTCTGGTCCATCCCCACGGCCGTCCTCCCTGCCTTGGTCGGGGCGGTGGGCATGGGGGGCAGCAGCCTTCGTTTTCTCGGGGCGTGGGAGGACGAAGGCTGGACCTTCATGCTCGGCCTGGATCTGGGGGTTCCCGGCGTGATGGGTGCCTTCTGATCGTTGGGATCTCGATGTCCGAGTTCGCTGCGGCACAAGCGTCCCAGTGGGACCTTGGCGTCGCCGCTGTCTGCCGCTTGTTGCCCATCTTTCACGGTTTGCCGTCCGGTCGGCGCCACCTGGCCGATGGCACGAATCTTGCGGTCTCGATCCCTGATGATGGTGTCCAGGGAGTTTCGATCATGGGAGCGCTGCCCAGACTGATCCTATCGCTGTCGCTGATCGCGGTGAGCGGGTGCGGCGCCATGTTCCTGGAGCCGACCAACCTCGATGGAGACTCGGTGTTCGAGATCAAGCCCGAGCAAGAGGTCTCGTTCGGATTGGTCAGCCCCAACGGGGCCCCGGTCACCCAGGAAGCATGGCTGCGCTCAGCTGGGATCGGGACGGTGGTCGTGGAGGAGATCGTGATGGACCAAGACGACCACGGCGTCTTTACGCTGGTCACCGATCCGACGCCCTGCTTGCTGGAGGACGACGACGAGACCCCCGTCGAGCTCCGCTTCCGCCCGACCAACGCGGACCAGTACAACGGCCGCGTCGTGTTCCTGGCCACCGTGAACGGCAGCCGGGTGGAGATCGCTCGGCGGCTATCGGGCAGCGGCTGCACGGACGTCGACGGCGATGGCGAGTGTGTTGGAACCGCCCAGGACGGGTACGAGCCCACCGACACCGGGGACTGGTAGGCGTGGGTCGCGGCCTGTAGCGCAGAGCGCCCGGGTCGAACCCGGGATACGGGACCGCGTGTCCATCCAGGTCGCCGGCTTCGATGTAGATGAGTTTCTCGGCTCGGGCGGGATCGCCGATGTCTACAAGGCGACCACGCTGCGCGACGGGAAGGTCGTGGCCCTCAAGATTCTTCGGGAGCCCGAGCGGTCCCGTGCCAACGTGCGCCGCTTCCTGCGCGAGGGCTACCTGCTTCAGCGGCTGGCGCACCCGGGGCTTCCGGGGTGTTTCGAGGTGATCGAGGAACCTCGTCCATGCCTCGCCTTGGAGTTGCTGGAGGGCGCCACGCTGAGCGAGCGGCTGGCCCAGGCCGGGTCGCTGACCTCGGACGAGGTCTTCCGGGTAGCCCAGGACGTGCTCCGCGTGCTGGGATTCCTTCACCATCGCGGTGTGGTCCATCGCGACGTCAAGAGCTCGAACATCTACCTCCGCGCCGACGGGAGCGTGTTGTTGATGGATCTGGGCCTCGCCATGGACCCGGAGGACCCCTTCACCACCACGCTCGGTGACGTGATGGGCACCTACGCCTACATGGCGCCCGAGCAGATCGCCGGCGCCGAGGTAGATCCCAGGAGCGATCTCTACTCCCTGGGTATCACCCTCTACGAAGCGCTCTGCGGCCGGCGCCCCTACTCCGCGAGGGGTACGGCCGGCTACCTTCGGGCCCACCGAGCGGGTGGCGCCCAGCACCTCGCCGAGCGAGTCAAGGACGCTCCCATCCGCCTGATGGACTTCATCCACCAGCTCATGGCGCGCGATCCCTTGGCGCGCCCGTCGTCCGCAGGGATCGCCTTGGCCTTGCTGACCGGACGAGAGGGCGGCCACAACGAGCTGCGTGCTCCCCCCCTCATAGGCCGCTGGGCCGCACGCGGTGCCATCGAGGCCATCATCGATGGGGGCGGGGTCGTGCATCTCGTTGGCGAGATCGGAGCGGGCACGGGTCGGGTGGCCAGGATGGCCTTGACCCTGGCCCACGAGGCGGGCTTGGAGAGCCTGGCCTTGCGATTCCGGCCCTGGGGCACACAGCGACACCTCTTCACTCAGCTCGCCAACGGGCTCTCTCTGATTCTCCAGGACGAGATCGAGCCCTCCGAGGAGCCTGTCAGGCGAGCTCTGCAGCTGCTCGCGGGGGAAGGGCCTTTCCTCTTGATGCTCGAGGATCTGCACCTCGCGACGGTACAGGATCTCGTCAAGCTTCCGGGGCTGCTCGGTGCCGTGCCGGGGATAACCGTCGTCTCCACCGCCCTCTTTCCCCTCGACGGGCTTCCAGGTCGTGAGCTGGCCTTGCGCAGTCTGGCACGTGAGGAGGTGTCCACGTTGGTGGCCCGCATGCTGGGCACGTCGTCCGCGCCAGGAGATCTGGCTGGTCTTCTTCACCGGGAGACCGGCGGGCTCCCAGCCCTGGTGGTGCAGGCCGTTCGCGAACTGCACGCGCGCGGTGCCCTCCGCTGCGAGGGGCTGGACGATGACGGTGAACCCCAGTGGCAGCTGGATGCGGGTGTCGTCAGGATCGGATCCTACGGTCTTCGCCCGCTGTTCCGCCAAGCGCTGAGCGATCTCCCGCGCGGATCTCGTCAGGTGCTCGAGCTGCTCGCGGTTTCCGCCGATCCTCTTCCGGTAGAGAGCGCCATCGAGGCCGCCGGAGTCGACAAGGCCGGCCTCGATGTTCACAACCTACTGCGTCTGGGACTGGCTTCCCTGCAGCGCCGACCGGACGGTGACTGGATCAGCATCCGTCGGCCAGCGCTCGTCTCCCTCGTCCAGGAATCCCTCCCGACCGATCGACAGCAGGCCATCCACCGCGCGCTGGCTTCGGCCCTCGAAGGCCTCCCTTCCGGGCCGTGGAGGGACGAAGCGTCCGCGCTGCATGCGGTCCTCGCCGCCTCCGGCGAGGACAGAGTCCTGGAGATGCTCGAGCTAGGCCGCGCCTCGTTGCGGCGTGGGGTCCACCAGCGTGCCCGGATCATCATTCGGCACCTGGCCGAGCAACCGCCCGAAGATCCAACCCTCAATGCCGATGTGGCGCTGCTGCGTGGACATCTGATGCTCAGGGAGGGGCGGCTCGAGGAGGCCCGGGTGGCATTCGTCGCTGCTCGGCAGCTGGCACGCGAAGTGCGGCAGGCGCGGCAGGTGGGGTGGGCGACCATGGGCTTGGCCAGAGTCCAGCTTCAGTCGGGCTCGGGTATCCGCTGCGAGGCGTTGACCCTCGAGGCCGAGAAGATCCTCGCCGATGGGCCGGCCGATCGTCTGGCGTCCTGTTGGCTGCTCTATCTCAAGGGCTTCTGCTCCCACTTGCGAGGCAGCGAACGGGCCGCGCTGGACAGGCTACAGCAGGCCAGCCGCGAGAGCTCGGTGGTGGGCGATCCGGAGCTCGCTCGTCGCATTCGCTGCGCCATCGCCTCGGTCCACTCGACTTGTGGTAGGTCGGACCACGCTCGCCACCTCTTGCAGACCGACAGCCAACGGCTGGACGAGAACCATCCCTGTCCCGCCGCCTGCTGCGTGTTGTTGCAGCTAGCGTCGATTCGATGCGCCGAGGGCAACCTCGGGGAATCCACCAACCTGCTGCAGCGCGCCTCGGTCTTGGCGAGGAAGCTCGCGCATCCCTATCTCGAGGCCCGCGTCGGAGTCGGCAGGGCCCAGGTTCACCTGGCGGCGGGAGATCTGGCCGGTGCGAGAAGGCTCTTGCGGCGCTATCGCGCGGCTCGCGAGCCGCGGACGTCTTCACCCGCCTGGGACACCACGTGACCGCGGGAGAGCTGCGCTTCCTCTCCGGTGACCGGCAGGCGGCTCTGGCCTCCTTCGACCAAGCCACGGACCTCGCGCGGAAGCTCGGTCACTCGGTCATCGCCGCCTACGGTGAGGGCATGACCGGGGTCCTTACCGCATCGGCCCATCCCCTCGAAGACGCTCTGGATGTCCTCGAGAAGGTAGGTGCCAGGCAGTACATGGCGCGGCTTCTGTTGGCCGGTGCCGAAATCGTGGGCGACGCGGCGGCGGTCAGCGCCGCGGTCAAGGTCGCCCGCCAGGCAGGTGACAAGCCGGTCTTGCTGCGCGCACTCCACGTGCAGGGGGGACAGGAAGCCTGGGCCGAGGCCGTGGTCATCGCCATGGAGTTCCGGGACCGTGCGGGGTCGCTGCTCTACCGCCATGTCTCGGCGATGCCGGCCCTGCGCTGGGCCCTCGAGGCGGAGAGGCGCTGAGCCGCGGGGGCAGTTCCACGCTGCCCTTGGAAATGGGTTAGGGGGCGAGACCCGCCGCCAGGCGGCCACCCCAAGTCTCCTCCAGAGGCGTCCGATGGGCGCCTCGATGCTTGTAAAAGGGAACTTAGCTTGAAGAAGATCCGCTACATGGGGCTCGACCTCGCATGGGCCCCCCGCAACAGCTCTGGGGGTGCGGTCATGGAGCCCGTGGACGGTGGCACCGTCCGTCTCGTCTCCACCTCCCACCTTCGTACGCACGAGGACGTTCTCGGATGGATAGCCCGCAACCGGGGCCGCCACGGCGCCATCATGTCCGTCAACGCCCCTATCATCGTTGAAAACAGCTCCGGTCGCCGCAGCTGCGACGACCTGCTCAACCAGCACTTCTCCCGGTACCAGATCGACGATCACCAGGTCAACATCGTGGCTGCTGGCCATCCTCGCACCATGGGGAGAGCCATGATGCGTATGGGTTTCGATCCAGATCCGCAGGCCGAGGGTGACCGCGTCATCGAGACCTTCACCCAGCCCGCCCAGGTGATGCTCTTCGATCTCGAGCGGCCCATCCGGCTCAAGCACGGCCCCATCGGTGCTCGCAAGGATGCCGTGGCCCGCTACCGCGAGCTGTTGGCGCTCCACCTGCCCGATGCCTACCCGGCCCTACAGCCCAGCCCGGCCCTGCGTAGCATCCTCGAGCGCGATCTCGGCCAGCTCAACGGCACACGGCTCGGGGAGCTCGAAGACAAGGTTGAAGCAGCAATGTGCGCCTATGTGTCCGCGTACCTCGACATGCGAGGTCCCGAGGACTGCGCCTTCCTTGGCGATCTGTACGAAGGCTACATCCTGCTGCCGACCACGGCCCGCCCGCCAGAGTCCGCGTAGACAGCCGGCCTCGTCGGCCTGGCTGCTATTCCTCGGCGCCAGGCTGCTCTCGGTCCGTGCTCGGAACCTCCGCGTCATCGGGTACGTTGGTCTCGAGGCTGATCCAGGCGAGCCTCTCCTCGATCACCTGGGACGCCTCGGGATCCCCGCGCAGGAGTTCCGCGAGGGCGGTGGTCGGGGGGCTTTCGTCCAGACCCAGGGTGGACAGCACCCTCAGGTAGGTCGTGTCCATGGCCTCGAGGATGTCGTCGACACTGGAAGGCTTCAGAGTGAAGTGTGCGCCATCGGAGCGCACGGGGTTGCCGTCTGCATGGACGAAGACGCCCGCCTCCCGCAGGGCACGCAGCGCGGAGCGGGCGCGGTTGGCGGTGAGCACGCCGTCGCGAGACTGCTTCACCAGCCGTACCAGCTCGGAGCGCAGGATGTGGAGGTTGGTGCGGCGCCGACGGTCCTTGCGCTCGGCCCAGATTCCGATGGCCAGCTCTACGAGCCGCCCCCGGAGTTCGCGGTTGAGCGGATCGAGACCCTCCTCGGCCAGCAGAGAGCGCAGCTCAGCGGCTTCCGGAGACAGCTGCGGGAGCTCGATCTCTGGCTGCCGGGACTCAGAGCGTGAACGGGATTCGGTCTGTTCGCGTGGCTGATCCGAGGCGCTGTCAACCCTGTACCCTCCCGAGCGGTCATCGCGCCGGATGGAGACGACGCCCTGCTTTTGGGCGGCCTCGAGGAAACGGCCGAAGCTGGAGAATCCCAGGTCGCCTTCGCTGAACGAGGGCTCGCGGCGGGTGAGCGCCGACTTGACCACCGACGCCAGCACCCAACCATCGGTGTGGGACAGTACGCCGTCGACCGCTTCACCCAACAGCACGAAGGCCTGGTGGCGGTCGAGGCCATCGCCGGCAGACGCCTCGGACCGTTCGGACCTGTCCCTGTCGCCTCGACCCCGCCGGGCTGGGGTTGAAGCCGCCTCGCGCTTCTTCTTGATGATGCTGTCGTAGAAGATGAACTCGTCGGTGGCCTGGACCAGCAGCTTGGAGGTGGAGCTGCGCGTACCTACGCCCATGACGCGCTTGTTGAGCTCCTTCAAGCGGAGCGCCAAGGGCGTGAAGTCGGAGTCTCCCGAGATGATGACGAAGGTGTCCACGTAGTCGCGGGTGAACGCCAGCTCCATGGCGTCGACCACGAGCGCGATGTCGGCTCGGTTCTTGTCGTTCTTGCCGTGGGAGGTGAGCTCGACCATGGTGACGCCCTGCTCGAGCAGGGTCTGCTTGAAGCGCGCGAAGCGCCCCCAGTCGGCGTACGAACGTGCCACGACGATGCGGCCGCGGACCTTGAGTCGGCTGAAGATGGCGGCGATGTCCACGCGACCGAGGTTTTCTTTGTCGGCACCGGCGGCGATGTTTTCGAAGTCGATGAGGACGGCGAGGTTTTGCTCCACGTGAGCTCCTCGGGATGGGTCTTGTCTGGAGGAAGACCGGGGGGGGGGGATGGCGGGGGCGGCGCCTTCATGTCCGTGCGCGCCCCGCGGGCGCCCGTCGTAATGGCTATTCCCCGCTTTCACAAGGAGGCAGCCGTTCCTAGGGCGGGATAGGCCCTAGTTCGGCTATCACGAGGAGTTCCGTGAACATTCGCAATTTCTTGGCCATGGGACTCGGCATCCTCGTTCTGAATGGCTGCGGACCGGGCGCTGCCGCTGACCGAGCTTGGGAAGCGGGCGAGTTCGAGGCTTCCATCGCTCTTTACCGCGACGCGGGCGAGCTCGAGCTGTCGCGACGTTTGCGCCTCGCCCGGGCGCTCGCGGGCACGGAGCAGCTCGATGCGGCGCTGGTGGAGCTCGAGGCCGTGCCGCAGGAAGCCTGGACCCCGGACGGTTGGATGGCATGGGGACTGGTGCTGATCGCGAGCGGCGATCCCACGGCGGCTGCCCAGGCCTTCGCGACCGGGGTGGAGTTGGGCGGAGACGCCGCGCTGCGGGTCAACCACTGCGGTTCCTTGCTTGCGGCTGGCACGCCCGACGCCTCCGTGTGCAGCGAGGCGCTGGTGGCCGCCCCCCAGGATCCCGCGGCCATGCTCGGCTTGGCGGCATCGGCCATGGCCGAGGACAACCCCGTGGTCGTCGAGCGCAGCCTCGACAGCCTCCTGGCCGCACCCGGCTCCACTCCCCAGCAGATCGAGGAAGCGGGGCGACTGTTCTTCACCTCCGGCAAGTTGGCCCGGGCTTGCCAGGCCTTTCAGCAAGCGGGTGGTGGTGGCGTAGAGGGTGGCCAGGCCTGCGCGGCCGCAGGCCGCGATGATCTCGCCCAGGCGGTGCTGGAGCCCCTCGCCGTTGAGTGTCGTGCGACCAAAGGTCGCTCCGATCAAG
>CAZVHW010000394.1:0-7604 GCA_964626835.1 uncultured Enterobacterales bacterium | reverse complement strand
TACCCCTGACCCCTACCCCTGACCCCTACCCCTGACCCCTACCCCTGACCCCTACATCTTGACCCCTACCCCTCCTACCCCTACCCTCGGAACAAATCATAATAGTATCTACCCGACCCCTACCCTGACCCCTACCCCTCCCTATCCGCCGTGGTCAGCGGCTTCGCGCGGGAGGGAGGCGGTGGTGCGCAGAGCGAGTCGCCGCCAACCCGCCCCGACTCCGGGCACCTGACCAGCGCACACAAACCCACCGACCCCTGACATGCGACCATGCCAGAAACTGTCCGCAATAGTCTTGGTAGAACGGACAGAATCTGTCCGCAAGAGGCTTGCACGAGGGGCCGTGGAGGATAGGTTTCCCATGAGGAATCCATGGCCAACCGCCAGTCAGCCAAGCGAGCTCTCGCCGCGCGTCGACGACGCCTGCGCTGCGGGGTCGCGACCGATCACCCAGGCCTCGTGCCCGGGCTCGATGGGCGCCGCGTGGCGGACGAGGCGCGGGGTGGCGGCGGCAAGGCCGAGATCCGCTGCGAGGGTCTTGGGGCAGATCCCCTGCACAGACAGGAAGACGCCGTTCGCCTGCTCGACACCATGCGGGGGCTGGCCACGTCCGGCAACGCCATCGATCTCCGCCTCGCGCGCCTGTGCGCCTGGGTGAAAACTCGGGATCCGGCCGAGCTGGGCTACGGCTCCCACCGCTCCATCTTCCGTGAGCACTGCCCCTGGGCCGACTCCTGGCTTCGGGCGCTGATCCGCCTGGTCCAGAGCGACCTGTCCGAGGTCAAGGCCGCCGCCTGCTTGGGCTCGATACCCATCACGGTCGCCGCCAAGGCCCCCGGCTCCATCGACGCCGATCAGCAGGACTGGTGGCTAGAGCGGGTGCAGCGGGGTGAACGGGCCTCGCTGCCCGGGCCGCGTGGGAAGACCGACCGGACTGAAGCCCGGACGGTACGCTGGGTGGACCTGGGCCGGGAGAAGATGCGCGTGATCCACGATGCCCGGCAGCTCTCCCGCCTGGTGTACGGCCTGCCCCTTTCCAACGCCCAGGCCGACCGGCGAATCCTCGACGACTTCGGGCGCCAGGCTGACGGCGCGGGCCTGGTCCGAAAGGGTCGCCAGTCGCCGCCTCCTCCGCCCAAGAGCTCGCCGCCTCTGTGGTGCGACGGCCCCGATCCCGCAACGCGGGTCCTTGGCCCATGGCGCGAGCCCCACGACCTCGCCGACGCGCTCCGCATGCTCGAGCAGGCCCGGATCGCCCGCGACAGCCGGGTGCTGTTGCTTGGTCAGGCCTTCGACGTCGTGGCATCGCGGGCCCTGCACCACGAGCTGGGCTTCTCGAGCCTTCGAGACATGGCCGAGCGGGGGCTCGACATCGGCATCCGAAACCTGGAGCGCTACCGCCGGGACGCTCGCGACCACCTCGCGCTCCCCGCCCTGGTCACCGCTGTCGACGAAGGCCTGGACCTGGCACGGGCCCAGCTGGTCGCATCGGTGGCTCGACAGGACACCGTCGTCGGCTGGATCGAGGTCGCCCGCCGCACGGGCCACGGTGAGCTTCGGCGGGCCGTGCGGCTTGCCACCCGAACCACCTCCAAGAAGGTTGGGCGCAGGGTGCTTGCCGAATATCGGCGCGCCATCGATATCGCCGACCGGCTGGTAGCCCAGGCCCTCGTGGTCCGGGATCCCGGCTTGGCCGATACGACAAATGCTGGCGCGGTGGGCATGGGCGCGCTGCGGGTCTTCGTCAGCCTGAACGCGGCCTGGGCCCCGCCCGCAGCCCCCAGGCACGGTCGCGTACACGCCGAACTGCCCCGGGCGGCGGCCTGGTTCCTCGACAACGTCCAGATCGGCCGCTGCAGGGGCCTCGGGAAGGTGAAGGAGAGGGCCGATTACACGTGTCGCAACCCAGAGTGCGGGTGCAGGAACCTGCGGGTGCAGGTCCACCACGTCCACTGGCGCAGCATGGGCGGCGGGGACGAAGACGAGAACCTGGTCTGCCTCTGCAAGCCCTGTCATCTCAGGTTGGTTCACACGGGGATGGTGTCGGTGGCGCGGGTCGGGGACGACCTGGTCTGGCGCTACCCAGGCCGGGTGGTGGTGGCGCTGTGAACGGGCTGTTGGCGTTGACAACACCCCGTCTCCTCGCGCCCATTGGTTACCATCAATGCCGTCGCGCGCCGACCCGTCCCTGTTCGTCGAAACCTACTACAATTGCGTCTTTGTGGGCGGACAGGCGGATCTGCAGGACCGCGAACGTGTTGACAATCGGCCCCGATCTGGTTCTAATGGTCACCAATAAAGGTGACCATGGAAGCGAGCGTCAGAGAACGAATCCTCAGCATCCTCGCGGCGGACCAGACCGGCCGTCAGGTGGAGGAGGTCGCGGCGGAGCTCGGCATGACCCGCCACACCGTCGCCAAGTACCTCGAGATCATGCACGCTGAAGGCAGGCTGCACTTCCAGAAGGCGGGTCGCGCCAAGATCTGGAAGCGGATGTCCACCGCGTCCACGGTCCGGCTGCTCACGCTCGACGACCTGGACGACATCCTCCGGATCCAGACGAGCATCGAGCGGGAGCACGGTCTGGACGATCCCGATCGCATCGAGTTCTTGAGCCACACGGTCCGGTACCACCTCGAGAAGGGTGAGCCCCTGATCAACCTCGGTGTCGAGGTCGAGGGTGTGCTGCGGGGCTTCGTGCTGGCCGAGACCCGGTTCTGGGAGTTCGGGCGGGGCGAGCGCACCGGATGGATCAAGGTCCTGGGCGTGGACCCCCAGTTCCAGAGTCGTGGCATCGGCCGAAAGCTGGGGGGCACCCTGATGAACCACTTCGAGCGCCTGGGCGTTCGGAAGGTGCGGACCCTCGTGGACTGGTACGAAGGGGGTCTCATCTCTTATTTTAAGTCGTTGGGTTTCGACATGCTCAACATGATTCCCCTGGAAAAGGAGATAGGAACATGAGGTTCGCCGAGACGGGGACAATCCTGGAGGTCGATCTCTCCAGAGGAAACATCGAACGAGTGGCGACGGATCCAGCCCTGACCGCAGCCCACCTGGGCGGCCAGGGGACGGCAGCGAAGATCCTCTGGGACCGTGTCGGGCCCGAGGTCGATCCCTTCTCCCCCGACAACCTCCTGGTCTTCAGCTCGGGGCTGCTGCACTCCACCATGGTGCCGGGCGCCAACCGCACCTGCGTCGACACCTTCTCCCCCCAGACCGGCCTGTACTCCCACTCGGTGTTCGGCGGATTCTTCGGGCCCGAGCTCAAGCACGCCGGCTACGACAAGATCGTGCTGCGCGGCAAGGCGGAAGACCTCGTCTACCTGTGGATCCACAACGGCGACGTGGAGCTGCGCGACGCAAGCCATCTGCGGGGCAAGGGCGCCCTCGAGACCGCCAAGCTCATCAAGGAAGAGCTGAACCAACCCGAAGCCCAGATCGCCGCCATCGGCTTGGCTGGCGAGAACCGCGTCTTCATGGCCACCATCGAGCACGCCTGCTCGAGCGCTTCCCGGGGCGTGGGCGTCATCATGGGAGACAAGCGGGTCAAGGCCATCGTCGTCCGTGGCACCCAGGACGTCGAGATCGCCCGGCCCGCCGAGCTGTTCGCCATCGCCCACCCCATGTACCAGGCCATCCACGACAACGAGGACTGTGGCGACACCATGGCCCACGAAGACGACGAGGAATTCCACGTCGACAACTTCGCCTGGGGCAACGCCCGCAAGCGGGTCCGCGGCTTCTGGACCAAGGAACGCGAGGTGAAGTGGAAGGCCCTTTCCGACCGCGTGCGCCTGCGCTGGACCGGCTGCTACAACTGCCCAAAAGACTGCCACCAGGCCATCAAGTACCCTGGGCGGCAGACCTACTTCCAGAAGTGCTACAGCAAGCTCACCTACGCCATGGCCGCGTTCGAAGAGCTGGACTTCAACTACGACATCATCGGGCTGACCCAGGAATACGGGCTGGATGGATTCTCCACGCCCCAGGTGCTAGCCTTTGCGATCGAGCTGTACGAAGCAGGCATCCTGACCGACGAAGAGCTGCCCGACTTCCCCCCCGACAGCGCGAGCCGCTTCTTCTACCTGGTCGAAAAGATCGTGCGGCGCGAAGGGGTCGGGGACGCCCTGGCCAACGGCATCTTCCACGCTGCGCGCGAGATCGGCAACGGGGCCGAGGAGTACGACCACAACTCCATGAAGCAGTTCGAGCAGGTGCCGCTCAAGCTCAAGATGATCAACTACCCCTACTTCCTGATGTACGCGACCGGCGCCAAGTTGAACATCACCCAGATCGAAGGTTCGTACCCACAGATCCCCGAGCGAGACCTCGAGAAGCGCAAGGAGTTCGTCGAGCGCTGGGACGCCGCGCCCGAGCGCTTCAAGAACTGGTTCATGGAGTGGGAGCCCCGCACCCACCCGTCCATGGAAGCCTCGGTCAACATCTGCGACTGGAACGAGATCATGCACTACGTGGACGACGCCGTGGGGACCTGCGCGTTCCTGTCGTCGTTCCGCGGCCAGTTCGGCGGCCGTCCGCCCTACCACATCTACAACCTGCCCCCGCTCGTCTCCCACGCAGCGGGCATGGACCTCGATCCCGAGGGCCTGTGGGAGATCGCCTCGCGCAACCGCAACCTGGTGCGTGCGCTCAACATCCGCCGGGGCATGCGCAGGTGCGACGAGAAGCCCCCAGAGGACCACTGGAAGATCCGCGACCACGACATGGAGCAGAAGATGCTCGATGCCTACTACGAGTTCAAGGGCTGGGACAACGACGGCATCCCCACCCGGGCCACCCTCGAGCGCCTGGGACTAGGCTACGTCGCCGACGACTTCGTCGCCCGGGGGATCGCGCTCTGCGAGGGCCCGGCCCCCCAGTCGGGTGGCCCCTCCGGCCAAGCCCTGGGAGGCGAGTGATCATGGCGAACCCCACCACGGCGACCAAGATCGTCAAGGTCATCAAGGTCGATGTCGACAAGTGTATCGGCTGCCGGGCCTGCGAGCTGGCCTGCTCGGCCTTCCACGCAAAGCCCCGCTACAGCAGCACCAACCCCGCGCGGTCCCGCATCCGGGTGATGGTCGACGACATCGCCGACATCTACGTGCCCGTTCGCGCCGGCGACTACACCCCGGCGGAGTGCACGGGCCGCCACACCTACACCATCGAGGGCAAGGAGTACCAAGAGTGCAGCTTCTGTGGCGTCGCCTGCCCCTCCCGCGACTACTTCATGGAGCCCGACTCGGGCCTGCCGCTCAAGTGCGACATGTGCGAGGACGCCCCCCCCCTGTCCGAGCCCATGTGCGTCCAGGTCTGCCGCGTGGACGCCCTGACCTACGAAGAGCAGCGGAAGGACAAGCCACCGCAGGAACCGCCCCGCGAAGAGCTCGAGATCGGCATCGAGTCGCTCACCAACAAGTACGGGCTGCAGCAGGTCATCGACATGGTGGCCCGCATGGCGAAGATGGGCTGAACCCGTGGAAACAGCAGCTCCCTTCAAAGAGATCGTAGACGAGATCAAGCTCGCCGGCGGTGAGGCCTTCAGGCTCTGCTACCAGTGTGGGCTCTGCGATGTCGTCTGTCCGTGGAACAGGGTCCGCGACTTCTCCATGCGCAAGATCGTCCGGCAGGCCGCCTTCGGCCTGATCGAGATCGAGAGCGAGGAGATGTGGCGCTGCACGACCTGTGGCACCTGCGTCCAAGCCTGCCCCAGGGGTGTGGATCAGATCGAGCTGGGTGTGTCGCTGCGTCGGATCGGCGCGGAATACGACGTCTTCCCCGGCGAGGTGCGATCGCTGCGTTCGGTGCGAGCCAACATCGTCGAGGACGGAAACCCCCTGCAGGGCGAGCGCAAGGACCGCACCGGCTGGGCCGCGGGCCTGCCGGTCGAGACCTTCGAGGAAGGCACCGAGATCCTGTTCTTCGTCTGCTGCTACTCGAGCTACGATCCCCGGCTGAAGAAGGTGGCGGTCGCCACCGCGGAGATCCTGAACAAGGCGGGCGTGAGCTTCGGAATCCTGGGAGAGCGAGAGAGCTGCTGCGGGGAGAGCATCCGCAAGACCGGCGGCGAGGACCTGTTCAAGAGCCTGGCCAAGTCAAACATCAAGACCTTCATCGACGCCGGGGTCAAGAAGATCCTGGTGTCCTCGCCCCACTGCTACCACACCTTGAAGAACGAATACCCCGAGTTCATGGTGAACTTCGAGGTGGTGCACGTGTCGCAGTACCTGCTCGAGCTCATCGACCAGGGCAGGCTCGAGATCTCCGGTGAATACCGGAAGAAGCTGACGTATCACGATCCCTGCTACCTGGGGCGACACAACGACGTCTACGACGCGCCGCGCGAGGTGCTTCAGAGCGTGCCGGGTGTGTCACTGGTGGAGATGTCCGACAGCCGACAAGACAGCCTGTGCTGCGGGGGTGGTGGCGGGCGGGTCTGGATGGACACACCCAAGGGCGAGAGGTTCTCCGACCTCCGCCTCGAGCAGGCCCGCGCGGTGGGTGCCGAGGTGCTGGTCACGGCCTGCCCCTACTGCATCACCAACTTCGAGGAGAGCTGCTTGAGCCCCGACAACGAGCACATCGAGGTCAAGGACATCACCGAGGTCATTCAGGCCGTCTGTCAGGGAGGCGACCATGCAGGTTGAAGCCGGACAGCAGCTCGAGCGGCGCGGTGAAGACGAGCTTGGCGATGTCATGGTCGTCGGCGGTGGGATCAGCGGCATCCAAGCCGCGCTCGACCTCGCCACCGCGGGATTTCGAGTCTTCCTGGTCGAGAAGTCGCCCACCATCGGTGGGAAGATGGCCCAGCTCGACAAGACCTTCCCCACCAACGACTGCTCGATGTGCATCGAGTCTCCCAAGTTCATCGAGTGCGACCGACACCCCAACATCGAGATCATGACCTACACCGAGGTGGACAGGGTCGAGGGCCAGGCGGGCGACTTCACCGTCACGCTCACCCGCAAGCCCAGGTATGTCCGCGAAGAGCTCTGCACGGGCTGCACCGTCTGCGTCGAGTACTGCCCCGTCCAGGTCCCCGATGCGTTCAACCAGGACCTCTGCGGCAACAAGGCCGTCCACATCTACTTCTCCCAGGCCGTCCCCCTGGTCCCCTACATCGACCAGGAGTGCCTGTACCTGAAAGACGGCACCTGCAGCATCTGCGTCGGTGTCTGCAAGACCAACGCCATCGACCTGCACCAGCAGCCCAAGACCGAGCGCATCAAGGTCGGTGCCATCGTCCTGGCTCCCGGCTACGGGACCTTCGACCCGGGCCCGCGGGGCGACTACGGCTACGGCACCATCGCCAACGTGGTCACCAGCATGGACTTCGAGCGCCTGCTCTGCGCCACCGGTCCCCACGAAGGCGAGATCCTGCGCCCGTCCGACAAGAAGCACCCCCACCGCATCGCCTGGATCCACTGTGTCGGCTCCCGCCAGGTGCGCGAGGGTGGCAACAGCTACTGCTCCTCGGTCTGCTGCTCCTACATCCAGAAGCAGGTCATCCTGGCCAAGGACCACCACGCCGACGCGGTCTGCACCATCTTCCACAACGACATCCGCTCCTACGGCAAGGACTTCGAGCGCTTCTACCAGCGGGC
>CAZVHW010000393.1:0-7616 GCA_964626835.1 uncultured Enterobacterales bacterium | reverse complement strand
CCGTGGCGCCACCACGGCTGCTCGTGCAACGGCTGCCGCCACATCCCGTTGCTCCTGCTGGGCCCCGGAGTGAAGGCCAATCAGGACATCGACGATCCCGTGCTGCTGGTAGACGTGGCGCCCACCCTCGGTGCCCTGATGGGGGTCTCCATGCCCTGGGCGGACGGCATGGTCCGGGACGATCTGCTCGATCAACCCACCGGCTTCCCCTCCCGTTCGGGGCTGGCGGACCTGGCGCTGGCCCGAAGCCTGCGAGCCGAGCTGCGCTACCTCCAGGATCCAGCCCATCGCAGCGAGCTGGTGTTGGGGGGGCAGCGCCTGTCCAGCCCCGACGCCATCGCCGCGGAGGCCCCGGTGCTAGCGGCCTCGGGCCAGGACGCTTGGCTGTGCTTCAGAGAGCTCACGCTGCACCCGGAAGGCGACGAGACATCCTGGATCCCCCGCTGTCTCGCCTCGGACGATGCGGGTGCCAGCTGGACCGATATCGGCTTCGCCCACGAAACCGCGGGCCCGTACTGGCGTCTGTCGCTGCTACCCGATGAGCTCGGTGGTCTGGTGGCGGCCTACGGATACAACCCACACGGCCTCGCCAACGAGGGCACGGCCGTCGAAGGGGGGGTGGTGGCCGTGGAGATCGCGCGCTTCGACGGAGAGGCATGGATCCACGCGAGCGCCGAGACGGATCTCTCCTTCCCGACAGACGCCTCCGTGCTGTCTCGCGATGGTGGCTGGTACCTGGCGGTGGGGGCCGGTCAACCCGATGCTGCCGGGGTCGAGCGGAACACCCGAACGGCCCACGTGGCCCGGGTGGACGCCTTGGCCGACGGCTTCACGTGGACGGAGCCGGTCCCGGTGGACCTGCGCGACCTTGGCGCCGACGATCCCTGGTGGCGCTTGGAATACCCCGCCCTCTTCCTCGAGGAAGGGGGGCGCCTCTGGCTGGCAGCTTCGGGCTTCACCGCCCAGGAAGGAATGGCCGTCCTCGCCGCCAGCGACGACGGAGGCGAGACCTGGCCGACCCGCGGTATCGCGGAGCTCCCGGGGCGCATCATGCCCCACCTGGGGCCGGTCTGGCTCGAAGGGAGGCCCGTCTGGGCTACGGTAGCCGCCGACTCCCAGGCAGCCTCTCTCTGCGCGGGACAGCTCTGGCAGCAGCCCGACTGCGTCGATGCCGGGACGGAGCGCATCCTGCAGCTGCGGGTGGTCGAGGACGAAGTCACCGCCATCGTGGATGTCGGCACGGGTGAATGGGAGGCTCGCAGCTGGCAGGGCACCGACTTCTCGAGCTCTGCGACCGCTCGCTGGACGCCTCGTTGAGGTGGGTGCCCCTGGCAGGGTCCTTGGTCCTTGCGGCAGGCTGCCCGGAGGGTTCCCTGCCCTCGGAAGCGCTCGCCCTGCCCGAAGATCCCACGGTGATCATCCTGGTGATGGACGGCGCACGGGTGGAAGAATCCCTTGGGGACAGCGCGTCATCGGCCACAGGCCTGCTGCCCAGTGCCATGATGCCCTCCGTGTGGTCCGACCTGATGCCTCTTGGCGTCCGCGCCACCAGCGCCTGGACCCTCTCCTCCTCCACCACCGTTCCTTCCCACGCCGCCATCGTGACCGGCCGCCGCCTGCCCGTGGCGAACTACCCCGCGACCGGCGAGCCCGGCGCCTACCGGCCGACGCTGCCCTTGCTCGCGGAAGAGCTGCGGGCTGCACGCCCAGAACTTTCCAGCATGCAGGTGATCACCGCGGCCAACACCGAGCTTCTCCGCACCCTGACCCACAGCCTGTGGCACGGGGACGGCCTCGGTCAGGACGACAGCTACCTCGTCGTCACCGACCCCGCGGACGAGGAGAGCCTCTCCAACGACGACGGCCGCGTGCTCGAGGTGCTGAAGGAGTACATGCTGAGCTCCGACCTCCGCCTCGCGCTGGTGAACCTGCACCAGGTGGACCGCTCGGGGCACTACGGCGACGAACAGGCCTATCCGGACGCCGTACGCGCCATCGACCGGCCCATCGCCGGCTTCTGGAGCTGGCTGCAGGAACAAGACACATACCGAGACAGGACCTGGCTCTTGCTGCTCTCCGACCACGGGCGCCACGCTTCCTCCGGCTCCGATCCGCCCTGGCGCCATCACGGCTGCTCCTGTGCAGGCTGCAGGCACGTCCCCTTCCTGCTGCTCGGACCGGGTGTGAGCCAGGGCTGCGACCTGGACAGCCCCGTGCTGTTGACGGACGTGGCCCCGACCATCGGCGCGCTCATGGGCGTGGGCATGCCTTGGGCCGACGGACTGGTGCGAGACGACCTGCTCTCGGTACCCACGAACGCCCGGTCCCGATCGGGGCTGGCGGACCTGGCCCTGGCGGGGAGCCACCGGGCGGTGCTGCACTACCAGGACGATCCAGGGCACCGCTCTTCGCTGGTGGTGGACGGCCTGCGGGCCTCCGACCCCGACGCCCTGGTGGTGGAAGCGCCAACAATGGCAGCAAGCGACGACCGGGCCTGGCTCTGCTGGCGCGACGTGTTGCTCGCCCCGGATCCCGAAAAGGTCCAGTGGAAGGCTCGCTGCCTGACCACCAGCGACGGTGGTACCAGCTGGGAGGAGATGTCGTTCGCCCAGCGCAAGGCCGGTCCCTACGGCCGGCCCGTCCTGACCACCGATGGCGAGGGAGAACTGGTGGCGGCTTGGGTGCACAGCCCGATCGGTTCGACCTCGGGTGGGGGGGACGAGAACGCGGGCAGCACGGTCAGCCTGCGACTGGCGCACTGGGATGGCCAGGACTGGACCGAGACCAAGGCCGAAACCGCCCCCTCCTTCCCAACGGACCTGGACATGGTTCGCCATGGCGACCACTTTCGCATCGCCGTCGCCGCCGGGCATCCAGCGGCGGGCTCGACCATACGCCACACACGCGCCATCTGGTTGGGCTCCGCGACCTGGACCGGCGACGGCTTCGAGTGGATCGAACCGACCCCGGTCGACCTGGACGATCTCGCCCCGGACGATTCCTACTGGCGCGTAGAGTACCCAGCGCTGCACGTAGACGGTGCGGACCGCCTCTGGTTGGCGGCCACGGGCCTGGGCTCCGATGGCGACAACCAGGCTCTGGTGGCGGTCACCGACGACGCCGGTCGCAGCTGGTCGCAAGCCACGACGCTGGCCTTGCCCCAGGCACCCATGCCCCACCTGCCCCCGGTCTGGCTAGGCGACCGCGCCGTCTGGGCCACGGCCGACACCGGGACTCTGGAGACCACCCTCTGTGCGGGGCTTCCCGAGCAACAAGTCCGCTGCGTGGGTACGGATGCCGAGCGCGTACTGCGGCTGAGGGTAGACGGAGACGAGCTCTGGGCGCTGGTGGACCTGGGCGAAGGGGAGTGGGAAGCGCAGAGCTGGACGGCGGAAGACTTCGCGCCGCTGCCCCTGGTGCGAGCCGCCGCCGCCCTCACACCTTGAACATGGGAGCCCCCCAAGCAGTTATTGCCCTCGAGCCACCTCGGGAGGCTCCATGCTCGTCGTCGATCCCCATCCGCTGCTGGATCTGCGTGCCTTCGTCACGCGCTGGCCTACCCCCCTGGGAGACCTGCCGTCCCCCGACTGGCTCCGCGCCATGGCGAATCTCGACGCCACCGTGCCCTTCTCGCCCTTTGACGACGACATCAAGAAGGCGGTACGCGACCTGCTGCGCCACGGTGGTTTCAAGCCGGCAGGACGCTCGAAGCCCTGCTCCGAGTACATCCGGGCGGCCACGGGCAAGGGGTACTTCCCCTTCATCAACGCCGCGGTGGACGCCACCAACCTGGCGGCCTTGCACGGCTGCCTGCCCGTCTCCACCGTCGATCCCGACCTGCTGGAGCCGCCCTTGCGCGTGGGCATCGCCGCCTCGAGGGAGCGCTACGTGTTCAATCCCTCCGGGCAGGAGATGGATCTCTCCGGGCTGCTCTGCCTCCACGACGCGGCCGGCCCTTGCGCCAACTCGGTCAAGGACTCGATGAGGGCCAAGACCGTGGACGACACCCGGCACACCCTGACCGTGATCTGGGGCACCACCGCCCTGCCAGGTCGCGCCCAGGCCCTGTTGGACTGGCACGTGGACCTGAACCGACGCATGGGCGGCGAGGTAGAGCTCCAGGTCCCAGGTCAGGCCTAGGTTCCACCGGGTGTTTACGCTCGGCGATTGGCTGCTCCCACTGGTCCTGGCCACCGCGGACCTGGAAAGCCCCGCCTTCGAAGAGGCGTCCACCGACGACCCGCGCGCCCGCGAAGAGCTGCGGCAGGCGCTCGAGACGTGGCGGCAGGGGCTCGAGCTGGGGGAAGCCGCGGCCCCGGTGATCAGCGAGGAAGCACGGGAGCAGCTCCGCAGGGAAGGCTACTGGGTCCCCCCGGAGACATCACCATGAAGTGCGGATTCTCCGTCGTCGCGACTACCCTGGCGATGTTGGCCCGTGGCAAGGAGTCACCCCCAGAACCAACGTTCGCGGCAGTCATCCAGCAGCTCGACGCAGATGGAAGTGGTGGCCTGAGCGAACCCGAGTACGCCAGCGCGTCCCTGACAAGTCACGAGACGCCGACCATCCCAGAGGAACTGTCCGCGGCCTACCGTGCGGTAGGAACGACCTTCCCCCCAGGGCTCCTGAACACGGATGATCGGCAGCTTCTCGATCTTCTCGATCTTTCGACTTTGTAATTTCCGTGTCCATTACCGATAAGTGCTTGACGAACCATCGGACGGCTCGTATTCTCGCGCCTGCCATGCGGACCCTGCCCATCATCATCTGCGCTGTCACCCTACCCAGCGCGCTCGCAGGCTGCGCCCCCGGCGACTTCGAGGTCGACGCCGACATCGACTCGAAGGTGTCCACGCGCGTCGTCGTGACGTGGACCACGGACGAACCCGGCTCTTCCTGGGTCGAATACGGCGGTCCCGATCTCGAGACCACCACTACCCCCGTCAGCGACCAACAGTCCGACGACCACAAGCACTACCTGCTGGGCCTTCCGGCCTACCAGGACGTCTGGTACCGCGCGGTGACCGTAGTCGGCGGCCGTGAGCTGGCGGTCGAGGGCGAGCTCACCACCGGCGGCATCCCACCCGAGATCCCAGACCTGACGGTGACGGTCGACCAGCGCGGACTGCAGTCCCAGGAACCCTACCTGGTGGGCACCGCCTTCGGCCTCGTCTCTTGCCTGTTCGCCATCGATCGGCAGGGCCGAGTGCTCTGGTACCACCTGGTCGACAGCGGCAACATGCCGGTCGAGCTCGAGCTCGAGAACAACGGCCCCGGATTCTACTACAACACCTTCGCCTCGGACTACACCGAAGACAACGGCCGCATCCAGCGCCTGTCGTTCACGGGTGCCGGCAAGAACAAGCTCCGCACCGAGCTCGCCCACCACGCCTTCACCCAGCTCCCGGACGGCGGCCTGGCGTGGCTCACCCTCGACGTCCGCGACTGGACGGATCCAGACGACGGCACCACCTACACCGTCGTGGGCGACGCCATCGAGGCCCAGACCGCCGCTGGTGAGCAGTACACCGCCTTTTCCATCTGGGACTGGCTCGAGCCCGTCATCACCGAAGAATGGGACGACGACTTCTACGGCTTGGGCAAGGACTGGAGCCACGCCAACGCCCTCCGCTACGAAGAGGAAACGGGAACCCTGCTGCTGTCCCTACGCAACCTCGACACCGTGGTCGAGCTCGCCCTGGACGAAGACGACGGCCTGCTCACCCCTGTCCGGCAGCTCGAGGGCATGAACGGCTCTGCCATGGTCCCACAGGCCGAAGTCTACCGCACCACCCCCTCGTCCCCCCACTTCGACTATCTTCACGATCCCACCATCACCGCCGACGGCACCTTCATGGCCCAGCTGCACCTGGCGGGGGAAACCCAGATCGTCGAGTACGACATCATCGACAGCACCCACAAGCTCGACCAGGTCTGGTCCTACGGCGAAGGTGAGGGCCTGCTCACATACTTCCTGGGCATGGCCCGCGATCTCGACAACGGCAACCGTCTCGTCAGCTTCGCATCCGAAGGCATCGTGCGAGAGGTCACCCCCGAGGGTGAGGTGGCTTGGGAGCTGCAGGGAGCCGCTGGCGCGTTGTTTGGCAACATCCTGCCGTTCGAGGACTTCTACGCACCCTAGGAGTCCGCGGGGGTTGCAGGGTCCGCCAATGTCGTCTTCCCTCGCTCCGCTCCGCTCCGCTCCGCTCCGCTCCGCTCAGCGTTTCGCTCCTCGCCATGGCCATGGCCATGCCCGGCTGCGGGCCGGCGGGACAAGACGAGGGCGCTAGCCCCACGCGCCCATCCATCGTCCTCCTCTCCCTCGACACGGTGCGCGCGGACCACTCGGGAGCCTACGGAGACCGCTGTTGCAGTTCCTTCGACTCGAAGTGTTGGCGCGTGACCCGAACCAACCCGTCCCCTCCGAGCAGGCCACGAATAGCGCTGCAGCCACGGGGAACGTGGGTAGCGGCGAGGTGCAGAGGCTCCTGCGGGATCTCGAGGGCTGCCACCAAGCGGTGGGAATGAGCTTCCCAACCGCCCTGCTGGACGGTGACCAGGACCGCTCGACCGGGTACTGAACACCGAGCATCCGAGAGAATAGCGACATCCTTCGTGGGTCCGGACGTTGACAGGGGCACGTAACTCTGTATAGAGTTACTACATCTTGCCCCCCTCAATGGGGTTCACGGAGCCTTCAGTGCACGACATCATCATCGCGAAGTTCATGGAGCTGGGCCTGACGCGCAACGAAGCGCTGGCCTACGTCACGCTCCTCGAGGACCACGAGACCGATGGGCTCACCGGCTACGAAGTCGCCGCCCGCTCGGGCATCCCCCGCAGCGCCGTCTACACCGTCCTACGCAAGCTCCAAGAAGCGGGTGCTACGTTCTGCATTGGCACGGACCCAGCCCGCTACGCCGCTACCGACCCTGGCACCTTCATCGCCAACATGCGGCGCAACCTGGTGACCAGGCTCGACAGCCTCGAGGACAGCCTGGACAAGCTGCCCAAGCGCGACCGTCCCGAGCCGGTCTGGATCCTGCACCGCTACGAAGACGTCATGGCTCGCATCGACACCATGATCCGCTCGGCGGAGCACTCCGTCTACCTGTCCATCTGGCCGCGGGAGCTCGGGCGCCTGCTCATGGCCATCGAGGCCGTCGAGGACCGCGACCTGCACCGGGTCATCTATTCCCCTGCCAGCGGCATCGTCTGCCCACCGGGTTTCTCCTGCTGGATCGACTCGGTCGAAGGCGACGAGGCCAAGGCCGCCTGGTCCCACAAGGCGATGGTCGTCGTGGACCACCGCGAGGCCCTCATCGGCGGTACCGAGCCCTACGCCGACAACCAGGCCGTCTGGACCACCAATCCTTCCCTCGTGGACACCGCCACCAACGGCATCATCATGGACATCACCTTGCTGTCCCGCACCCGCGGTGTGGACTGCACCGGCGTGGTCGCCCCGATGATGCGTCCCCACCTCGAGCCCACTCCCCAGGACTCCTGAGAGGTCGTCATGTCAGCAAAGCGCACCATCTGGATCCCCGTCCCCGGGCCCACGGTCTTCCGCACGGGCATCATCCTGCTCGCCACGGTCGGGGCACTCGGCTGCATG
>CAZVHW010000392.1:6147-7631 GCA_964626835.1 uncultured Enterobacterales bacterium | reverse complement strand
GCACGGTGCTGTTGGCCTCGAACGACCCCGACGAGCCCGAGGCCCAGGCCATCCAGGTGGGCAACGGGCGCACCTTCGAGGGGTTCAGCACCGGCTGGTACGTCTACGACGACGGGATCGCGTACGAGACCACGTCGAGCTCGGACCACGTCGTCGATCACCACGGCGACGAAGACCTGTACTGGTACGAGCCTTCGGGAGCCCATGGGCTCATCGACAGCCCGGACCCCGAGGCCGACTTCGCGGTGATGCGTCAATACGTGCTGGACCGCGCCGGTGCCCCCATCGAGCCCACCGGGCCTTTCTCCTACGACGCCTCGAGCAGCCTGGCGACCTATGAGTGGGCCACGTTCACCTACTTCATGTGCGACTTCTGGCTCGACTCGAGCGCCGATCCGACTCGCTACGAGATCTCCTCGGGCGTGGTGGACGACGGCATCCAGGTGATGGTCAACGGCGAGATCTTGGGGCGCATCAAGCTGGGCGAGTCGGGATCCTGGTCCTTGGACAACGCGAACCCGGGCGAGGTCAACACGCTCGTCATCATCCTGGTGGACGACTCCGAGTATGACAAGTACGTCCACGACCTGGCCTTCTACCTCGACGGCAAGATGGTCACGGGGTGAGCGAGACCACGGCTCGTTGTTGGAGAGGATTCGAGGTCGCGCTACAGGTGTCATGGTTGGAGGTCTCTGGTCACCATGTCCGACGAACGCGCACAGCTGCACCGCATGCTCGCCGCCCTGGTCCGCCGGGAGCGGTTGCTGCTGGTGATGCGCGGCGTGGTCCAGGGCCTGGCCGGCTTGGGCGCGGTGTCGCTCGTGGCCGTGGCTCTCGCGGCTGCCCGCTTGCCCTGGCCGACGGGACTTGTGCTCCTGCTGGTCAGCGCAGCGGTCCTGCCGGTGCTGGCGCTTCTGCTGCCGGCGTTGCCAGGGTGGCGTACGGCCGGCGACCTCGTGCGCCAGGCCCGGTTGGTCGAGGGGTCCCGACCCGATCTGAGGGGCCGACTGGTCACCTTGGCGGAGCGCCCGGACGGTCCCCAGCCGGGTGAGTCCGAGTCGCTGCTCGATCTGGCCGCCCGGAGGGCCAGGGGACTGCTGGGCGATCTGAACACCAAGGGGATTCACTCGGCCCGCCCCGTCGGCAGGGCCATGGTGGGTCTGCTCGTGGTGTTGGCGGCCTGCGCGTTCACCGGAGCCTTGGGGCCCACCTCTCCGGCCGAGGCGCTTCGCCAGCTCCTGCGAGAGCCTTCTGCGGCCGCTCAGGCCGCCGTGCAGCCCCCCGGAGCGGAGCCTGCCCACGCCCTGCTGGGCGACATCGTTCTCCGGTACCACTACCCGGACTACACGGGGCTCGAGCCCCTCGAGGTGCCAAACTCCACCGGTGACGTGCACGCGCCGCCCGGCACCCGCGTGGAGCTGCGTGCCCGGACGGCGCAGCGCTGGCAGGGCGCCACGATGGTTCTCGAGCGCCGCGAGACCTTG
>CAZVHW010000392.1:307-6137 GCA_964626835.1 uncultured Enterobacterales bacterium | reverse complement strand
GGGCGGCAGCATCCACCCAGCGCGACATTGCCCAGCTCGAAGACGGGCGCGATCTGTACGCGTCCTTCGAGCTCACCGCCCCCGGGAGCTGGCTGTTCGAGCTCGCCGCGACCGAGAGCACCCAGACGACCCGCGCGCGTGACGTGGCCTTGGACGAAGACCTGGCCCCCGAGGTGTTGCTCATCGGGGCCGATGGGAAGGTCCTGGAGGTGGCCTGGGACGAGCCCCTGCCCATCAGCTGGACCGCCCGGGACGACTACGGGGTGGCCAGTGTGGTGGCCGAGGCCGACGGCGCGTCGGGTGCTCGTTCCCACGGCCTTGTCGAGCCCCTGGATCCTGTCCTCCGGCTCGAGGGCGGAGGGGACTTCACGCCGGCCGATCTGGGCCTGATGCCGGGTGTCGAGGCGCGGGTGCGGGTGGTGGCCTGGGACAACGACGCCGTCAGCGGCACCAAGGCCGGTCGCTCGGCGCCCGTCCGGGTGCGCGTGTTGGGGCCCCGTGGCCAGAGTGACCGCCGCCGGCGGGTGGTGGGCGAGCTGCGCGACGCCCTGTTGGTGGTGCTGGCCGACCACCTCGAGGATCCGTGGCCGCCGTCTTCGGGACGGCCCGAGGTGCGCTCTTGGGGGGCCTCCACGGCCCGCCGCATGGACGCGGTGGATCAGCTCGTGGAAGACGCCTGGGCCGGGTACGAACCCGAGGGCTTCGAGGGCACGGTCATCGAGTCGGTGCGGCGATCGCAGGCATCCCTGGTCGGGTTCCTGCAGGCCCTGGGTCCTACGGGTGCGGCCGTGTCCCAGGCCGACATGGACACCCTCGAGGGGCTGCGGGCCGATCTGCTGTCCGATCTCGAGCAGGGCATTCTCACACTCGACAAGGTGATCCTGGCCCATGCGGTCGCCTCTCTCACCAACAAGGTCACGCCGCTGGCCGACGATGCCCAACGTCTCGATGCCCTGTCCGAGGCGGATGCAGCCCAGGTGTTCACGCGCCTGGACCGCTTGGGCCGCCACCTCGTGCGGGTCGACGGCGTCGCCGCGGAGCTGGGCGACTCGCGCCTGGCTCACTTCACGCACTACCGCGTGCGCGACGTCGACCACCTCTCCCAGGCGGTGCGCGCGGCCCATGGCGCTGGGAAGACCGACGTGGCGCGGGTCTACCAGGGCCGCTTGGTCCGTGAGTTGCGGGACTTCTCGGAGCAGTTCGTGCAGCTGCGGCAGCGCCAGCGCGCCCAGGAGGACCAAGACCAGCAGGACATCGCGAAGCTCCGCGACGAGATCGAGGCCTTGCACGCAGGAGAGAGCCGCCTGCTCGACCAGCTGCTCCAGGCGGTGCAGCAGCAGGGTGATCCCGCGCAGGCCATGGCCTCACGGTGGGAATCGCTGGCGAGGCGGGCGGATGATCTCGGCGCGGCCCTCGACGAGTTGGGGCACGAGATGATGGCTCACGAAGGTCGTCCGACGAGCGAGTGGCGCATGGCTCTTCAGGCGGTGGTCCAGATCAGGCGCCTCGCGGGAGCCCTCGAGGCCCGCGACCTGGGGCGCTCCCTCGAGGGTGTGGCCGAGGCGGAGTGGGGTGTGCAGCGGCTGGGCGAGACCGTGCAGCGCCACGCGGCTCACGCCGAGCTGTTGGACCGGGCGATCCCGCACCAGGCCCGGGTGGGGAGCCAGGTCGACAAGGCCAGCGAGCAGGTCGGACAGCTGCGAAAGGACCTCGAGTCCCTGTTGCGCCAGCTCGCGGCCGAGCCCTCGAAGCTCGTGGTGGGCACCGCACCCCTGGCTCCCACCCAGGAAGCCTACCGGGAGCGCACCGACGCGGCGGTCGACGAAGCGGAGCGGCTGAAGCCGAAGCTCCCCATGACGGGCACTGTGGTCGTCGAGGGCCTCCAGCGGGCCGACAGCGAGATGCAGCGGGCCGCTCGGGCGCTTCCCAGGGGACAGGCCCAGGAAGCCCAGGGTTCACAGCAGGCCGCCATTCAGGCCCTCGCCGAGGCCTTGCGCGCCCTCGAAGAAGCCATGCAGAACGCTCGAGAGATGGCCCAGATGCAGGAGTGCGAGGACTGCAGTGGTGGAGGTTCCGGAGGCGGAAAGGGCGGAGGTGACGATCGCGACGGCAAGCGGCAGCGGGGCCGGGTCCGAGTGGAGATCCCGGCGCCCGAGGAGTTCCGCACCCCCGAGGCCTACCGCCAGGCCCTGCTCGAGGGCATGCAGGGTGACGTCCCCGCCGAGTACGAGGCTCTCAAGAGGCGCTACTATGAAGATCTCGTGCGCCAGTAGCCTGCTGCTGCTCTTCGGCCTGCTCTCGCGCCCAGCGGGAGCCGCCACGCCGGAACAGGTCGTGGCTTGCTTGAACGCGGTCGACCTCGGCTGCGCGCGGCAGGCGGTGGACCAGCTGTTGGACGAACGAGGTGAAGATGCAGTGGTGCTGGGACTCGCAGCCGAGACCGCGTTCCACGAGGGCCGCTACGAAGAGGCCATCGCCCACCTCGACAAGGTTGGGGAGCTGCACCCGGACCGTCGCGAGCAGACAGCGATCCGCCTGGAGCTCTTCGAGGCCACCCGCGACGCGACGGAGGGCATGGTCGAGCTGCGCGCGGGTCAGGTGGTGTTGCGCTACGCCGACGGCATGGACGCGATCCTGGTGGACGAGGCGGTCGAGGCCCTCGAGGCCGCACAGCTCGCCCTCGAAGTCCACCTGGGATCCCTCCCTCCCCAACCGGTGCTGGTGGAGATCTTCCCCACCGGAAAGCGCTTCGTGGATGCATCGGGCCTGGGGCAGGAAGCCGTCTCCACGACCGGTGTGGTGGCCATCTCCAAGTGGGCCAGGCTGCTCATGACCTCCCCCAGGGCCGTGGCTCGGGGCTACACGTGGAAGGACACCCTGGTGCACGAGTATGTCCACCAGGTGGTGTCCCACGTGTCCCAGGACCGCACCCCGGTGTGGCTGCAGGAAGGCCTGGCCCGCTACCTCGAGGCTTGCTGGCGCCAGGTCCTGAACCCGCCCCTCGATCCCTTCTCTCAGGCTTCGGTGGCCCGTGCGCTGGCTTCCGACAACCTGGTGACCTTCGAGGAGATGCACCCCTCGTTCGCGTTCCTCGACTCCGCCGAGCGTGGCGCGGTGGCCTACGCCCAGGTTCAGGTGCTCGTCGCCACGGCCGTGGCCCAGGGCGGCGAAGGCACCCTGGTGCGCACCCTCGAGGGCGTGAACGCCGGACGGGACGCCGACCAGGCCCTCGCAGTGGCGGCTGGCTTCGACAGCTTCGACGATCTCATGAGCGCCTCGGTTCAGGCCATGCGCGAGCTCGAGCTGGTGGAGCGAAAGCTTGCGGCCCTGCCCGTGGTGCTGGACGGTAGCGGGGACGACTTCGCCGACGATCCTCTGTTGGCCGAGCGGGCGGACCTGGCTGGGTTCGCACGCCTGGGAGACTTGCTGCGCCTGTCCGAGCGACCTCGCGCCGCTCTGGTGGAATACGGCAAGGCCATGCCGCAAGACGAGCCTCCCAGCCCGTTGTTGTACAACCGCAGCGCCGACTGCCACCTCGCCCTGGGAGACCGTGCCCGGGCCCTGGAGCTGCTGCGTCAGGCCACCACCGACTACCCTTCCTTTGCCATGAGCTGGAAGGGCTTGGCCGATCTCGAGTATGAGCGAGGCGAGCTCGAGGATGCGCTCCATGCGTACCGGGCCTCCGCTGACGTCTACCCGTTCGATCCCGTGGTCCAGCAGCGGCTCGCCGAGCTGTATGGGAAGGCGGGCGAGCCGGAGCTGGCCGAACGCCATCGTGGCTATGGACGCGTCTTGCTGGTCGGTGGCGAGGAGTTGTAGCGGGCGCTCGGCCGCGACCCACCTCGCCTCCCTTCTGTGGTAAAAGAACCACGAGCATGCGGTTCGGCCTTCCCCAGCACCTCATCTTGTTCGTCGTCGCCAACGTGGCGCTCTTCGTGCTCAACCTGGCGCCGGTGGACTTCGACCTGAACCGCCCCGACGTGCCGTTGTGGTTCCTCTACCCGCTCATCGGCTGGGGCGTGCTGCTGCTGGTCCACGGCGTGCTCGTGGCCACCGGCATCGTGGGCAGGTCCGGCCCTGCTCGGGATCCCGCCACCGAACCCGAGTCGGCCCGTGCTCCTCGGCCTGCACCCATCGACCCCTCCAAGGCGGGCCGTGCGGGCATCTTGTTGGCGGACTGCCGGCGCGAAGCCGGCCAGGCCCTGGCTGCCCTGGGCGCCGTCGGTGGCGTGCCCGTCGACGTGGACGATCTGTTGCGCGGTGCCATCAGCCAGGCCGAGCACGTCGCAGAACGCCTGGCACCTGTCTACGGTGGCCTCGCCAGCGACGATGCCAACCAAGAGCTCGAGGCCCAGCGCAGTCGGCTCGAGGGCGCCCTCGAAGCCCTCGAGCTCGGCCTGAAGGTGATCCGCCTCGAGGCCCAGGTGCTCGAGGACGGCAGCGACGAAGACCCCGCCGCACTGTCCGGTCCCCTCGAGCAGTTGAGGGTTGCCATCATGGCTGCGGCCGAGGCGGTGGCGGCCTAGGAGTGCGCGGGACTCCGCGGTGCCTCTTCGGCCAGCGGGAAGGGATGCGCGCGGTGTGCTACCCGTGCCGCGTCGTGGTGGCTATGTAGCCGGCCTCGGAGGTGAGGCGTGCTGCGTGCGATCTCCATGTTGCTGTTGGTGGGCTGCGAGCCCGAGCCGCCACCGGCAATCGACGATGTGGACTGGGCTGCAGCCCAGGGAACCGCTGTGCTGCGGCTCGAGCAGGGGGTCTTGTCCCTCGATGGCAAGGTCGTCGGTGAGCTTCGAGAACCGGGCGTGCTGCGGAAGTCCAGGCACCGAAAGCTCTCCAAGGCCTTGAAGCTTCGGTCCGGGCAGGATCCGGACTCGAGAGACCCACCCGAGCATGCCTTGCTGTCGCAGGACTGGCCGGTCCGGGTGCTGATCGAGCCCACGGCCCCATGGGACGATCTCTTTCCCCTGCTGGCCACCTCGGCGTGGGCCGGGTTTGGACCCTTCGAGCTGGCACTGTTGCCCGATGGGGCGGCGGTGGGACCGCTGCTGGGCGACACGGTCCAGCCTGTCGCCTGGGCGGGCGAGTCCATCAGCGGGCTGCAGCCCGTTCTCGAGATCGAGCTCGCAGACGGTCACGCCTGTGCAGGTCTGAGCTTCCATGCGCGTGTGGAGGATGGGGTCCCCGCCCAGCTGCCCCAGCGCCTGCGGACCATGGGCACCGAGCGGCTCGTCGACTGTGGTGCGCTGTTCGAGGGCGAGCTGGTTCAGATCTGCGAGGGGGCTGGGAACGCGATCGGCATTCCAGCCGGGAAGCGCTCCATTCCCATCGCCTGGGACGGAGACCCTGCTCACCTGCAGGTGGACGAGGGGTGGCGGGTGGTGCTGGCGCCACGCAAGGAACTCGGCACGGGTGCTCTGGTCGAGATCTTCGAGGCGTTTCGGGCCTCGAGCCTGCCCAGCCCCTTGCTCTCCCTCGCCAAGCCCCGCCTCGCCGAAGAGCTGGTTTGTCCAGAGGTGAAGATTCACGACGCCCAGGGTGTTCGGCACGCAGGGGCCCGCTGGATCGGCGAGCAACGCCGGCCCACCTACTAGGAGGTAGCGATGACCGACGATCTGGCCCTCTTCGAGCAGATCGCCCAGACCAAGGACCGCTTCGCCCACGAGGTGGGCAAGGTCATCGTGGGACAACACGAAGCCGTCGAGTTGCTGCTCATCAGCCTGCTCGCCGGCGGGCACTGCCTGTTCGTTGGCGTGCCCGGGCTCGCCAAGACCCTGCTGGTGCGCACGGCCGCCCAGGCGCTGGGTCTGAAGTTCGGGCGGGTGCAGTTCAC
>CAZVHW010000392.1:0-297 GCA_964626835.1 uncultured Enterobacterales bacterium | reverse complement strand
GACCTCATGCCTGCCGACATCCTGGGCACGGAGGTCCTCGAGGAAGACCGCGCGACCGGCCGTCGCGCCATGCGCTTCATCCCGGGGCCGGTGTTCACCAACCTGCTGCTCGCCGACGAGATCAATCGCACCCCACCGCGCACCCAGGCGGCCTTGCTGCAGGCGATGCAGGAGCTGTCGATCACCGTGGCGGGCGCCACTCGGCCCTTGGAGCCGCCCTTCGTGGTGCTGGCCACGCAGAACCCCATCGAGCAGGAAGGCACCTACCCCCTGCCCGAGGCCCAGCTCGACCGCTTC
>CAZVHW010000391.1:0-7635 GCA_964626835.1 uncultured Enterobacterales bacterium | reverse complement strand
CCCGTGTCTCCATTACGATCTCACCCCAGAGTCGGGTTCACGGCGGGGCAGTACAACCCTGCTACTCGCCCTGGCTGCGCCAACGGCCAGTGCCCGAACCATCACTGTGGATGTCACCGTATCGATGGCCAGCTGCCGCTTGATGGGCGCGGCTGCCGTGACCGTGAGCGACACGGATTTCGTGCTCTACCGACCTCTCGGCCGGGACGAAGCCAGGGTCGAGCGGGTGGGGCCTGACCTCTTGTCGAGGTGGTCGACCCCATTGGAAATCCCCAGCCTGGACGTGGACGTCAAAGTCATGCCGGCGCCCTTCTTCGTGGTCGGTCCGGACTTCGAGGGTGTGCCTGGCACGACCGTGCAGGAGATGCGCACCCATGGTGACCGAGTCCGTCTGTATCGCTCGACCATCACTGAGCTGTTGGTCACCGACATCGACGCCGAGACGGGCCAGATCGCTCCGTTGTTGGAGAGCGACCAGCAGCGACTGGCCGTTCGTCCCGGTCTTCGGGCCACGGTTGGGTGGTGAGTTGATGGATGGTGGGGATCGAGGGAGGAGCCGGCACCACCCTGGCGGCCCTCACGGGATCCCCCGGTTAGAGCAGCGCGCCCCCCCCCGCACTCGCGAAACTCCATGCCCTCCCGCATCCACATCGATCCCGAAGGCTGGGCCCGCCGGCTGGTCGACGCCCAGCTGGTGCGGCCTTGGCGCTTCCTGATTGGGGTCTTGCTGGTCACCATCGTGGCCGGGTTGGCCACCATCGGGCTGCGCTTCGACTCGAGCTACGACGCCCTGCTGCCCGTGGGTGCACCCGAGGTGCAGCACATCCAGATGGTGCGGGATCGCACGGGGGGGTTTCGGCAGGTGGTGGTGGCCATCGAGGGGGAAGACCCCGAAGCCCGCCTCGACTTCGGCCGCAGGCTGCTGCCTCTGCTGCGCGAGGTGAAGAACGTGCGCTCGGCCGAGTTCGAGCTGCCCGTAGGCTTCTTCGCCGATCGCGGCATCTGGCTGATGGACGCCGAGCAGCTCGAGGGCCTGGTGCGAGACGTGGACACGGCGGTACGGGCCAGCGCCTTCCCTTTCGGCATGGTGGATCCCCACACGGCGTGGAAGCGTGTGGAGCTGCGGGTGGACAGCCAGCGCGAGCGGCTGCCCTTCCACGGTGACGTGCTCACCAGCAAGGACGGCCGCTTCAGCTTCCTCACCTACGTGCCGGCGGTGAAGTTCACCGAGTCGAACCACGCAGAGCAGATGGTGGGCGACATGGTGGCCGCGGTGGAGTCCTTGGACCCCGCGGCCTCGGGCGTGTCCGTCCGGTACGCCGGCAACATGATGGTCTTCCAGGAGATCCAGGAGACCACCCGCAAGGACCTGCGCAACGCTGGCATCGTGGCGCTGCTGTTCGGTGTGCTCGTGGTGGCCGTCGTCACCCGCAAGTGGGTCGCTCCGCTGGTGGTTGGTGGGGCCCTGGTGGCCGGGGTGGGCTGGACCTTCGCCGTGGTGCGGCTGACGGTGGGTCACGTCAACGTGATCACGGGTTTTCTCGGAGCGGTGCTGCTGGGCCTGGGCATCGACTTCGGCATCCACCTGCTGCTGCGCTACCAGCAGGAGCGTGGCAAGACGGGCGCTACGGGTCCCGGGGCGGTTCGAGCGGCAGTGGTGGGTACCTTGCCGCCAGCCTTGACCGGGGCTTTGACCACGGCGGGCACCTTCGTGTCCTTCGCCTGGGCGGACTTCCGGGGCTTCTCCGAGTTTGGGCTCATCGCCGGCCTGGGCGTGGTCATGACCCTGGTGAGCATCTTCCTGGTCATGCCCCCCCTGATGCTGTTGCTGGATGCCAGGCTGGCGCGCCGCTTGCCCGCGGTCGCTGGGTACCACCCCCGCCCCGTTCGACGGAGCCTGGCCTGGGCCATGGTGGTGGTGGTGGGCCTGTTCGCCCTGTCCTCCCTGCCGTTCGTGGGGAACATCCCCTTCCGCAACGACTACCGGTTGCTGAGGGGCGAGTCGCCCGCCACCGACTTTCTCGAGTACGTGGATGCCAACCTGGGCTTTGGATTCAACCCGGCCGTGTTCATGGTGGACGACATCGACGCGGCGCGAGCGCTGTCCGATCGCGCTCTGTGGATGAGGGCCAACGGTCGACCCGACGGGCTGCCCTCGCGGGTTGGCGCGGTCTTCTCTGTCGCCAACCTGGTCCCCGACGATCTCCAGGCACGCCGGGGCTGGATCGAGATGCTGGCCCGGCTCGTGGACAACCCGGCGCTCGATCGTGTCGCAGCCAGCGACGACGCTCGCGCAAACCGGCTCCAGCTGGCTCGCCGCATGGTGCGCACCGTGCCGTGGACCCTCGACGACCTGCCCGATGCCTTTCGGCAGCGTTTTCTGACCCTCGACGGGGACGATCTGCTCGTCTATGTCTGGCCCGACGAGCAGAACCACGCGGACTGGCAGGCGGCCAACTGGGAGGACGAGCTGTCGTTGCTGTCCGGCTGGGCGCTCGAGCAGGGGGTCGAGCACGAGATGGCGGACGAGACACTGTTCATCGCCTGGATCTACCGCATGATCCAGGCGGACGGACCGCCCCTGCTCCTGCTCGCCTCCGTCGTGGTGCTGGGCTTCCTGCTGTTGGACTTCCGCAGCCTGTGGCGGGTGGCCCTGGTGTCCAGCCCGCTGCTGGTGGGCATGCTCTGCTTCGTGGGCGCGATGCACGCCTGGGGAGCAGAGATCAACATGTTCAACATCATCGTGGTGCCCTCGGTCATCGGCATCGGCATCGACAACGCGGTGCACGTCTACCATCGTTATCGGGTGGAAGGCCCTGGGTCGGTGGATCTGGTCGTCCGGCGCACGGGGTTGGCCGCCGGGCTGGCTTCGCTCACCACCGCGGTGGGCTTCGGCTCTTCCCTGATCTGCCACGGGGCTGGCTTACGCTCCATGGGCTCCCTGGCGATCATGGGAATCGCAAGCACCTTCGTAGCGGCCACTGTCTTCTTCCCCTGCCTGCTCGTGCTGCTCGAGGGGCGGAAGGCTCGGTCGAAGGGCATGGAGCGATGATCGTCCTCCACACGTTGCTGGGGATCGTGGGGTTGGCCTTGGCGGCCCTGGCTGTGTACGCCGTCTGGCCGCTTCGACACCCGCTACTCACCGAGAGCGACTACAGCCACCGGTCTACGCCCTGGTGGCACCTCTACTACGGCAAGAAGTGGCTGCGCTCCATCCGCAGGGCCGAGCGGGGCTCGGGGCTCGAGGAGAAGTTCGCCGCCATGGACTTCGCGTTTTCCCGCGAGCCGCTGCGGGACAGCCGGCGGGTGGTGGTCAAGGCCACCGGCGACCTGATGGTCCGCGAGGACCTGGTCGGAGACGGCGGTCGGATGCTCTGGGACGAGGCCGGTCCGTACGTCTTCGATGCGGACCTGTGCATCGGGAACATGGAGTTCGCGGTCAACCCCGATCACTTCATCCTCGAGACCTTGCGTTTCTCCGTGACCCCGGCCCACGCTCAGCCCTTGCTGGGGGATCCACGCTTCGGACGTTTCGATCTGGTCACGCTGGGTAACAACCACATCAACGATTCCCTGTCCGCCGGCATCGTCTCCACTTGTGACTGGCTGGATTCCATCGGCATGGCCCATGTCGGGGGCAACCGCACGCCCGAAGAACAGGACGACTTCCCCATCCTGGAGCTGGGGGGCGCCCGCATCGCGGTGCTGTCCTACACCTTCTCCACCAACGACATCCCCCTCGAGCCGGGCTTCGAGCACGGGACCAACCTGGTTCGTTTCAACGCCCTGCGGGACGAGGACTACGATCCTTCCCTGGTCTTGCGCCACGTCGCGCTGGCCCGAGAGCGAGGCGCGGACTTCGTCATCGCCTGCAACCACTGGGGCGTGGAGTTCGAGTACTACCCGCCAGCGCGCATCGTACGGCGGGCTGAAGCCCTCTTCGAGGCGGGAGTGGACGTGATCATCGGGCACCACCCCCACGAGCTCTGTCCCACGGGCCACTACCGTGCTTCGGACGGCCGGGACTGTGTCGCCTTCTACTCGTTGGGCAACTTCAACGCCGGAGCCGGCCTCCTCTTCCCCATCCACCGCTTGAGCCAGATCGCCGAGCTCGAGCTCGAGGTGGGCCTCGACGCCGAGGGCAAGCGGGTGGTGCGCCCGGCCCGCGTGGCCTTGGTTCCGGTGTTCTACATGCGTCGGAAGGTCCGCGGTCGGCTCGAGCAGCGTGTGGTGAGAGTCAAGGCCACGGTGGAGGCGATGGAGGCAGGCCAGGCACTCGAGCACCTGGGTCCCTGGGAAAGACTGCAACTACCCCGGCTGGCCCGGGAGTATAAGAAGTTCTTCCTGCCCAATGGGGTGGAGTACCGCTAGGACTACGGGAAGACGCTCCCCCGGAAGTGGCCGCAGTTGATCTGGCCGCCACCGGAGAGGGAGGCAGCCACCAGGTTGCCGGTCACCAAGCCCGAGGGGAAGCTCACGTCGGCGTTGGGGGCCAACATGTTGACGTGGTGGTCGCCCTGTACGATGTCCAGGTCGGTGACCTCGGGGAGATCGAGCAGGACCATCTCGGACTGCACGCCGTCCAGGTAGCTCCAGACCATGCCGTCCAGGGAGAGGCTGGGGCCGCTCGCGTTGATGTACAGTTCCGCGTCCGCCGGGCCGCGGATGGTGACGCCCCAGGAGTCCTGGAGGTCCTCGGGCGCGAGCTCCACCACGTTGACGCCCGAAGCGACCTCGATGCTCAGCTCGCCCCACTGCTCCGTGGCGGTGCACGTGGAGCCCAGGGCCGCGATGGACACGCTGGCCTGCTCGAAGAAGCCCTCGAGGGCGTCGAGATCCAGGATCGGGGTGTAGGGGCAGTGCTCGGTGGTGCTGCCCTGGACGGTCACGGCGTAGCCGGAGAGCTTCTCCCCAGCGAGGACCAGATCGCCGTCGATGCTCCCCGATCCTTCCAACAGATCGGCTCCACCCACCACGGTGCCGTCCACCGAGGCGCCCGCCAGCGCGATGTCGCCGGCGGCCTCGATGCCGCCGTTGTTGATGGCGCCGGTCACCTGTACTTCGCCACCGGCGAAGAGGGAGTAGGGCAGCGCCTCGGCGCCGACATCGTTCAGGCGAAGTTTGTGATCCAGACATCGCCGGCGACCGCAGCGGCGCCCTGGAAGTCGCTCTGGTAGGGTTCCTGCTCGCTGCCCAGGTTCCCGTACAGGACGACGTTGAGGGCCCAGGGGTCGAAGGGCAGGTCCAGACCGTCGGGGTCGTCATCGTCGGGATCGTCGGAAAACTCGGGGACCTTGTCCGACCAATTGGCTTCGTACGCCCAGTCGTGGTCGTCATCGGGGTTGGCGCTGTCCACCCCGTCGTCTGGAGGCTGGGCGTCGCCGTCGGCCACCGTCGGGTTGGCGTTGCAGGCGCAGAGGAGGACGAGCGAAACCCATTGTGGGACCGTGGACATGCGACCTCCCTGGAACGGACGGACTGTTCGCCGCGCTGGGTGTGCGGGGACCGTCCTACCCATCGGATCACGGCACCGGCGCTTTCAGGGGGTTTCGGCGGCCTCTTCGCTCTCTTCGGCCACTGCGGGCTCGTCGGGGACCAGGCCCAGGACGTAGGCGGTGGCTCGGGTGCGGTGGCCCTGGTCGTCTTCCACGGTGACGACCACGCGGTTCGAGCCTGTCGCGGGCTCGAAGTCGAAGCTGGTGGCGAGGCGGCGCTCGCCCCCTGGGGTCCAGCGGTGTTTCTTGCCGTTGGCGTAGACCACGGCGTGGTCCACCCAGACGTCGTCGCGCGCCTGGACCTCGATGCGGGTGGGTTGGTCGGCCCGAGCCGTGGCGGGGGCGTCGATTCGGACGGTGGGTGCCTGGTGCCGGACGACCGCGCCGTCCAAGGGCAGAGGGAAGCTCCAGCGGGCCAGGCGCCCCCAGTGCTCGGCGTCGATGCGCAGGTCGAGGTCGAGCTCTTGTCCGGGAAACTCCGGGGAGGTGAGAAGGCAGAGATCGAGTCGGAGCTGTTCGCCCGCGGCCAGGTGCGGCAGCATGCCTTCGTGGTCCACCAGCTCCACACCATCCTCCTCGGGGAAGTCGAAGCGGACGCGGACACCGTGGAGGTCTTCCTTTCCGTGGTTCTGCAGCGTCAGCTCTGCCCGCCAGCTGCGGCGTCCATCGGCCTCGATCGCGGGGCTATGGGGTAGCAGCTTGCCGCTGACGCTCACATCGGGCCTTGTGCGGCCGCGGACCTTCAGTTGGGTGTGGGTGGGAGTAGTGGATGGCCTGCGGTCCGAGAAGACCTCTATCGAGACGTCGTCCACGCGGCTGGGCTCGCTTGCCGAGAGCTTGACGGTGCGTCTGCCCTCTGCGCTGCCCCCCGCGGGTACCAGGCCTACGGGTAGGGAGACGCGGCTCCAGGCCTTGTTCTGGGACCAGAGGTGCACGCGGACCCGGTGGAGGGGTTCGTCCCCGCGGTTGTCCACGCGCACCCTGAGCACGACCGACTCGCCGGCGTGGGGGGGACCGTCTGGCTCCAGGCGTACCTCGACGAGCGGTTCAGGCCCTTCGCTGGGCGCCGGGCTCCAGTCGATTCCACCCGCTAGATAGGTCTCCAAGAGGTTCGAGTCTTCCTCGAGGGCGGCTTCTTCGACCACCACGCGGGCCGCGGCCAGGACGTCGCCTCGCCTTGGGCCGCGGCTGCGCAGCACGATGCGCTCTGCGAGAGCGACCTCGGGATCGTCGCGCCGGGTGTCCTCTTCGTCGCCCCTCCAGCCCGGGCGTTCGCGCACGAACAGCACGCCTTGGTCGCGCGCTCCTTCGTTGTAGTAGCGCACCCCGTTCAGATCGAAGACCACCTCGCCGGTGGGCACGTCGGGCTCCAGGCCGAGGTTGGCCGCGACGCTGATGTCGTCGACCAAGAGGTACTCGGCCACCGTGAGCTTGAGGCGTACGTCGGGGCGTAGGTTGTAGATCTTCTGGACGGTGCCCTTGCCGTAGGTGCGGCTGCCCACCAGGATGGCCCGGTCCAGCAGCATGAGGTCTCCCGCGAGGATCTCGCTTCCAGAGGCCGTGTTGCCGTCGGCGAGCACCACGAGCGGCACGGGGGGCTCGGTGCCCTCGTCGTCGGCGTCCATCTGTCGGATGAGGTTGGAGACCGGGGCGCCGTCTCGACCTACCGTGCGCACCAGGCGCCCGTCGGTGAGAAACTGATCGGCGCTGCGCGCGGCCTGGATCATGGATCCACCGGTGTTTCCGCGGAGATCGAGAACGAGCCCCCTCTCGAGGGCACCCTGCGCGGCCAGCTCCGCGAGGGCTCTGCGGAGGTTTTCGACGGTTTGTTCGGAGAAGTGGGCGATGGAGAGATAGCCCACACCGCTGGGCAGGATCTCCTGTTCGAGGTTGGGGATGGACACCTCGGCGCGCTCGAGCCCGAGATCGAGGATCCGTTCGCCCCGGCGGACCTGCAGAAGCACGGTGGTGCCCACCTCTCCACGGATGCGGTCCTTGACGTCGTCGGTGGTCATGCCGGTGGTCGAGATGCGGTCGATACGCAGCAGGGCGTCGTCGGCCTGCAGGCCCCCGATGTCGGCGGGCCCCCCGGGGAAGACGTAGCGAACGAGAAACTCGCCGTCTTCCGGACCGTAGCGCA
>CAZVHW010000390.1:2746-7660 GCA_964626835.1 uncultured Enterobacterales bacterium | reverse complement strand
CGTCTTCGTCGGTGGTGCCGTCGCAGTCGTCGTCGTGGCCGTCGCAGTACTCGGTCGCGCCCGGATTCGTGCTGGCGGTGTGGTCGTCGCAGTCGCTGTCGTCGGCCACGTAGCCAGTGGGCTGGTAGCAGGCCTGATCCGCGGTACCAGCGTCGCCATAGCCATCGGCGTCGGCGTCGCGGTACCAGCTGGAGGCGTCCGCAGCGTCGTCCTCGTCGGTGTCGCCGTCGCAGTCGTCGTCGTGGCCGTCGCAGTACTCGGTGGCGCCGGGGAACGTGCTGGAGAGGGTGTCGTCGCAGTCGGTGGAGTCGGCGACGTAGCCGGTGGGCTGGTAGCAGGCGATGTCCGAGCTGGCGGCATCCCCGTAGCCGTCGGCGTCTGCGTCGGCGTACCAGGTGGAGGCGTCGCTGGCATCGTCCTCGTCGGTGTCGCCGTCGCAGTCGTTGTCGATGCCGTCGCAGACCTCGGTGGCCGCCGGGTTCACCGCGGCGGTGGTGTCGTCACAGTCCGTGCCATCCAGCAGGTAGCCGCTAGGTTGTGAGCAGGCCGCGGTGGTGTTGGCAGGATCGCCGTAGCTGTCGCCATCGTCGTCGAGGTACCAGGTGCTGGCGTCCGCCGCGTCGTCCTCGTCGGTGTCGCCGTCGCAGTCGTTGTCGATGCTGTCACAGACCTCGGTGGCGTCCGGGTGCACCTCGGCGTCGCCGTCGTCGCAGTCGCCGTCGGCCAGGCTGCCGCAGGTGCCGTCCGCTCCACCGGTGCAGCTGCCCGATTCGCAGAAGCAGTCGCCGTCGTCGTCGTAGACCTCGGTGCCCTCGTCGGCCGTGCCGTCGCAGTCGTTGTCGTCACCATCGGCCAGCTCCATGGCGCCCGGATAGCTGTAGGGCGAGCCGTCATCGCAGTCGCCGTCCGACTCGGTCCAGCCGTCTCCGTCGTCGTCGTAGCAGCTGGTGCCCTCGTCCACCACGGTATCGCAGTCGTTGTCGATCTCGTCGCAGCTCTCCGGGGCCTCGGGGTAGACGTCGTCGTCATCGTCGTCGCAGTCACCGTCCAGCTCGGTCCAGCCGTCGCCGTCGTCGTCGTAGCCCTCCGTGCCTTCGTCGATGAGGTCGTCGCAGTCGTCGTCCACGTCGTTGTAGTACTCGTCGGCCGTGGGATGGACAGAGGGATCGGTGTCGTCGCAGTCGCCCTGCTGCTCGCTCCAGCCGTCTCCGTCGTCGTCCACCGTGTCGGCCGCGATGATCTCGAAGTAGGCGGTGGCCGAGCTGGAGAAGTCCGCGCTGTCATAGACGGTGAAGGTCAGGTTGTGCTCGCCCACGGACAAGACGGCCTCGCAGGTGGCGACGCCGCTGGCGTCGGCCCAGGTCTCGCAGAAGTCGATGTCGGCCTCGACGTCGGAGCTCATGAAGACCACCAGGTCCTCGGGCTCGTCCTGCAGATCGCTGACGAAGGCCTCGAACTCGAAGGGCTCGTTTTCCACTCCGTACTCTCCCGTGACGGGGTGCAGGATGGTGATCTCGGGGGCATCCGGCACGTCGATGACCGTCAGCTCCACCCAGTCCATGCCCTCGGCGGCTTCGGAGTCCACCGCGGTGAGGCTGACCACGTGGTTGCCGGGCGAGAGGTTGGCGGTGACCCAGACGACCGTGCCGTCCGGCTGGCCCAGGGTACCCTCGTCCAGCGTGCCGTCCAGGTCGCTGGCCCAGATCATGGCGAGCTCCTCGGGTGGGTCCCGATCGTCGTCCACCAGGGCCGAGAAGGTGATCACGTCGCCCTCGTCGTACTCCGTGCCGTTTGGGGGCGTGGTGATGGCCACCTCGGGCTCGGTGTTGGGGACGTTGACGATGGAGGTGTCACCTCGGCAGCTCGTCAGGACCAGGATGGGTACGGTGTGCAGCAGGAGTTTTTTTCCGTGGCCGGTGATCATGGGGCACCTCGAGGATGTTCCGTGATGGTGATCTGAGTACGGTGCAGGGGACTATCCGGCCTCGGGGCGTGGCCCCTCCCGAGCGGGGCGTTCCCCCGGACCCTGGCCGGAGGGACTCGCGGGTCCGCGAAGCCGGAGCTCGGGCTCAGGGCGTGCGATCTTCGCGGATCTCCTGGCGGTCTTCCTGGACCTCGCTCGCGTCGCGGCCCAGCTCGGCGCGGGCCAAGCTCTGTAGGGATCGCAGGAGGGCGCTCTTGGCCGTGTAGTCGGCCGGGGTGGCCGTGTCCGAGGCGAACCTGAGCTGCAAGGCCTGGAGCTTGCGGGCGATCTCCCGGGTCTTGGCAAGATCCGCCGAGGCCAAGGCCAGGTCGCGGCGATCGTCGCGCACGTCGTGGGCGTCCTCTCGGATCTCCGCGCGGGCGCCCGGTGCACCGTGGGCAGCCGCCACCCGGTCGCGATGGACCTCTTGGGAAGAGCGGTTCAGCTCGGCGGACGACTCGCGAATCTCTTGGCGATCTTCGGCCAGTTCTTGGCGGATCCAGATCGCCAGGCCCTTGTCGGCGGTGCGCTCGGCTTGCCTGTCACCGCTCTTTCTGGCGGCGTGCCAGTCTTCGACCAGACCATCCAATCGCGCGAGGTCTACTCGATCCCCCGCCAGGTCGGCGGCGGAATCCCGTACTTCGGCGCTGTCCACGGCGAGTGCGGTTCCTGGAGCGGTGGCCGCTGCCGGCGGTGGTGGCGGTGCCGCGGCCGGAGCGGGTGGCGGTGGGTGCTTGGGTGCCGACGAGCAGGCAGCCAGGCCGATGCTCAGCGCTACGGGTAGAAGGAAGCAGCTCGAGAGCAGCGTGTTCCTGGTTGCCATGGTCTCCTCCGCGGGCGGTGTGGGTACCCTGTTCCGGCTCGGGAGGAGGGTACCATGTACCACCCAACGAAGCCTCGGCCTCCAGCACAACTCCTCCCATGGCTTGCCAAGGACCCTCTCGTCTGCGATGGTTTTGGCGTTCACCACGGAACGAATCGATGAAACCCAGACCTGCGACCATCCTCTTTCTCCTGGCCGTGGCGGCAGGGCTGCTCTTCGCGGCCGTGTCCACCTACGACTTCGTCCAGCACCTGGACCGCCAGCTGCACGGAATCCACTGCTCCTTCATCCCGGGCCTGGGGGCGTTGGACTCCACGGGCTCCTCGGGTTGCGCCACCGCGCTGATGAGCCCCTACTCGTCGGTGTTTCGAGGCACCATCTGGGGTGGCATTCCGGTCGCCCTTGCGGGCATGGCGGTGTTCGCGTTCTTGCTCTACCGCGGCGTTGACCTGCTGCTGGCCGGCCAGCAGACCCACCAGCGCGCGACGCAGCACCTGGTCCTCTTCTCGCTGGTACCGGTGCTCACGTCCATCGTCATGGGTGCCATCGCCATCTTCGAGCTCGGAGAGCTGTGCAAGCTCTGCGTCGGCATCTATGCGGCCAGCTTCGTGGCGCTGGGCGCCGCCGTGTGGGCCTGGACGAACGCACGCGCGGCCGCCAGGATGGCTGCCATCACCGGTGACGAGATCGAGGACGGCGAGTGGCCACCCCGATCGCCCGGCCGCCATCTCGTGGTAGCGGCCGCCCAGGCCACCATCTTCGTGGCCCTGCCGCTGGCGGCCTACATGGTCGTCGTCCCCGACGCCTCGGCCTATATCGGCAGCTGTGGTTCTCTGGTCAAGGCGGACGATCCCTACGGTGTGTTGCTGTCTCTGGACGACAACGAGGGTGGCATACCGATGATCGAGGTGCTCGACCCGCTCTGCCCTGCCTGCCGTGGCTTCGAGGCGCGCTTCGACGCCTCGGGCAAGAGCGGTTTGGTTCACCGGCGCGGCCTGCTGTTCCCGCTGGACGACAGCTGCAACTGGATGGTCAGCTCCGCGCTGCACCCCGGCGCGTGTGACATCAGCGCGGCGGTGCTCTGCGCGGACGACCGCGCCGTGGAGGTCATCGACTGGGCCTTCGAGAACCAGGTCACCATCCGCGAGGCCGCCGCTACCGACGCGACCGCCGCCCGGGACATGGTCACGGCCCGGTTCCCCGAGCTGGCCAAGTGCGTGGGCTCCAGCAAGGCGCGTTCACGTCTCAACCGCTCCATGCGCTGGGCGGTGGCCAACCAGCTGCCCGTCATGATGCCGCAGGTGTTCATCGACGGGGTGAAGCTCTGCGACGAGGACACCGACCTGGGGCTCGACTTCGCGCTCGAGCGCATGCTCGATCCCGCTGGGGTGGTAGCCGGTGGTCAGGAGGCGACACCATGATCGGAATGCCCCGCATCCTCGCAGGCGTCGCGTGCCTGCTCCTGCCCGTCGGGCTCTCCGTGGCGTGGGTCAGTGGAGCCAAGGCGCGCCTGGCGGAAGCCGAGGCCGATCCCAGCGCGACCCCCGAGGTGGCCGTGGCCGCGGCCGCGGACGAGGACTACTGCACCACGGACCTTCGCAAGATCCTACGACGCGTCCTTCAGAGCTGCGGTCTACAGTCCACGGGCGAGGTGCGTGGCTGTCAGCCGCTGGAAGCCAAGAAGGTGGCCACCATCAGCGGCACGGACTTCAACGCCTTGTTCGCTCCGTTGTCCGACCGCGCCGGGATCATCCAGTTCGACCTGGCCTCGGCCGAGCTGGACATGGGCGATGCCGGGCTGCTCGACCAGCTCTTCGCCGATCAGCGCGGTGCCAGCTACTTCCTGGTGGTTGCGCGCGCTTCTCCCGACGGCTCCGCCGCCAGCAACCAGCGCCTGTCCCAGGAGCGGGGCGAGGCCGTGCTCGAGCACCTCCGCGCGACCTTCGACGATCCCGACCTGGCGCAGGAGGTCGGGCTGTTGTGGCTGGGTGAGGAGTACGCGCAGCTGGACGAGCAGTTCTGCTCCTGGCGTCGCAGCGGCCAGGGGGACGAGTGCTCCACGACGGATCTCAACCGGTCTGCGTTCATGACCTGGATCGACTGCCGCATCTAGCGTTGTCGGAGATGA
>CAZVHW010000390.1:0-2736 GCA_964626835.1 uncultured Enterobacterales bacterium | reverse complement strand
GATGACGAGGCTGTCTGCCCTCTGCCTGCTGTTCTGTGGTCCCCTCGTCGCCTGCGATGGTGCCGGTGCCCCGGCGCCCCCCCCATCGCGCTCCCGCGTGGACGCCGTGCTCGCCCCCGCGGGGTCCGGGGTCTCCCTCGATGCCTTCTGCGAGGTCCAAGGTCGCGGTGGCTCGGCGACCAAGATGAGCTGGCCCGAACTGGATGGCGAGGTCCCGGGTACCTCGGGTGTCTGGACCTGGGTCAGCCTGTGGGCCACTTGGTGCCAGCCCTGCTTGGCGGAGCTTCCCATGATGAAACGCTGGGAAGAGCGCCTGCAGGGTGTTGGTCACGCCGTCATCGTCCGGCACGTCTCCGTGGACGCCAACGCCGAGGACCTCGCTAGTTTCCGCTCCAGCTATACCGACCCACCCGGAGGCCCGCGGGTGGCCGATCAGGCGAGCGTGGAGCCGTGGCTGGGCTCTCTGGGCCTGGACGCCGGAGCGGCCATCCCAATCCACCTGTTCGTGGATCCGCAGCAGCGCATTCGCTGCGTCCGGGTTGGCGCGGTATCTGAGCCCGACTATGCCGCTGTGGAGGCCATCCTCGGCGGCTAGCGCTGGAACCCGGCGAAGATGCCCTCGGCCTGCTCCGCCATCTCGCCGATGATGTCCTTTAGCGGCTTGACCTGGCGCACCAGGCCTACACCCTGGGATACCGAGATGGTGCCAGCGCTCAGGTCCCCCGTGTCGAACATCTTCTTGGCCGCCTTGCCGGAAACCAAGGGGTAGATCTCGGCCAGACCACCGCCGCTAGCCTCGATCTCGGCGGTCTTCCTTGCCGGCTCGTTCATCCACACGCGGTGTGCGAAGCCCACCGAGCGCATGATGACGTCGGTGTCGAGCTCGCTCGCCTCGCACAGGGCCTGTTTGAGGGCGGGGTGGATGGGGCATTCCTCGGACAGCAGCAAGCGGGTGCCCACGATGGCACCGGCCGCGCCCAAGGCCAGCATGGCCGCCAATCCGCGACCGTCCATCACGCCGCCGCCGCCCACCACTGGGATGTCCAGCGCGTCGACGGTGGACGGAACGAGCACCAGGGTGCCGATGTTCAGCGTGCCCGTGGCCCCGCCGTTTTCGAAGCCCACGACGGTGACCGCGTCGGCACCGAGCTTCTGGGCCTTGCGCGCGTAGCGCACCCCGACGCACTTGTGCAGCCAGGTCATGCCGTACTCGGAGAGTCGCGAGGTGAGCTCTGCGGGCGGAGCGAAGCCCGAGGTTTCGACGATGGTGACCCCTTCTTCGGCCATGATCTCCAGGTAGCGCTTGTTGTCCAGCTTTCGCATCATGGGGAAGAGGTTGATGTTCACGCCAAAGGGCTGGTCGGTGCTGTCTTTCACGCGCTTCAAGTCGTCCCGGAACTTGTCGTAGTCCATGTAGATGGTCGAAGCGATGATGCCTAGCGCCCCGGCTTGGCTGATGGCCGCGACGAACGGGGCGGTGGACAGGTCCATCATGGTCCCGCCGATGATGGGGGTCTGGGTGCCGAGCATGGTGGTCAGTGGGGTCGTGATCACGGCGTGGTCCTCCGGCAGGGCGGGTTGGCAGGCCCCCTAACCTCGCCGCGGTCGGTGTGGTCACGTCTGTTGTTGCTCGCCCTTGTCCCGTCCTGCACGGAGATCGATCTCAGTCTTCGGGGTCGTCCCACTTGTAGTCGATGACCTCGAGCAGGACGCCGTTCATCTTGCTGGGGTGGACGAAAGCGAACTCGCAATCGCGGAACTGACGGGCGCCACCGATGATGGGGTAGCCCTTGCCTTCCAGCTCGTCGATGGCCTGTCGGGTGTCGTCCACGTTGAAGCTGATGAGCATGACGCCCTCGCCGTGCTTTGCGATGAACTTGGCCACGTGGCCCTCGGGGGAGGTGGACTCCATGAGCTCGAAGCCCACCTCGCCCACCATGTAGCGGGCCACGTTGATCTGCTCCGGCTCGTCCACGTAGGCGTCGTCGGGCTCGGTCTTGCCCAGCATGGGCTCCCAGACCCTCTTGGCTTGCTCCAGGTCCTTCACGGCGATGCAGATATGGTCGATCTTGTTGGGCTTCATGGGGGGCTCCAGGGGATGCGGCATCCGAAAGATAGCCACCTTGGGCGGCGTGGCCTACCCGGGGATGGTGGGCAGGCGAGGCGTGCCGGCCGCGAAGCCCTGGGCTGGATCAGCTTCGTCGCGGGTGGAGCTCGGGCGCGGTTCAGAACGGGCTATGGGTGTCCTTCTTTCAGGTGACATCCATGGTCCTCGCCCCCCACGCATCCGGCACCAGCCTCGTCGACGTCGTATTCGCGGTTGCCGGTCGGGCACGCGCTGCCCGACGGGCGGGTACGCGGATCTGCGACGCCTCCATCGGCATCATGATCCGCGACGATGGATCGTTCTGGGTACCCGATACTCCCCTGCGGGCTCTCAACGATCTGGGCTTCGAGCGCCACTCTCGCTACTCCCCTTTCCTGGGTACGCCCGAGTTCCGGCGGGCCGTTTCGGGTTTCCTTCCTACTCCTCAGGGCTTGCACCACACCGTCATCGGTACCCCGGGTGCCACCGGCGCGGTGCACTTGGCGTTCGAGACCTGCCTCGAGGTCCACCAGAAGGTGCTGGTCCACGAGCCCGGTTGGAGCAACTACCTCACCATCGCCCAGTCTCACGGCCGTGGTGTCGAGTGGTACCCCTTCGTGGGCGACGATGGTCGCTTCGACCTTGCGGCG
>CAZVHW010000389.1:0-7672 GCA_964626835.1 uncultured Enterobacterales bacterium | reverse complement strand
GCGGGCAAAGACCTTGACCGGAGAGATCTCTCTTCGGTTGTCGTAGGTATCCTTCACGTCGGGGACGACCGCATCTACGCTGTTGGTGCGCGTGAAGAGGAACACGGCACCTTCGGCGCCATACTGCTCGGCATAGTCGTAGGCCTTGGCCATGATGTCGTCGGTGAGCGAGAACTCACCGTCGTCGGCCAAGAGACAGGTGACCTCGGCCATGGTGTGCATGGGGTCGCCCTGCAGGGCCGGGACGAGTGGACCGTCTTCCAAAGGATGATCTGCATCGTCGCAAGAGCCGTCCAGGGGGTCCACCCAGTCGAGGTCGATGTAGGACGGGTTGAAGACCCACTCTGCGCCGTCATCTTCCCCTTCACACGACATGGCGGCACGCCCGCAGGCGGGATCGCCGCCACCGTAGTTGACCATGTACGAGCCCATGTACTCGTAGTCGGTGCGGTCCACGGCTCCCAACAGCCGAATGGAGAGCGAGAGCAGCTCGCCTTCGTCCTTGGTTTCGGGCACGGTCCAGGTGAAGACCACCTGGCCGTCATCGGTGTCCCAGGGACCCGTGTAGACCTGTCCGTCCTCGCCTTCGTAGCTGCCGCCAACATCCGTGCAGCCTGCGGCCGTGTCCGGCACTGCCGTGCCTTCGGGCCACCAGTAGTCGAGACAGGCGGCCTGCTCGCCATCGGAGAGTTCTTCACCCGTGAGAGCGTAGCGCGGGCCGTTCCACGCCAGACGCACGCCTTTTTGTTCGTTGGGCAGCACGAACGTGGCGTTGCCCACGTAGCTTGAGGGCAAGGGCAGGGAGCCAACCGGGGCGCGTTCGATGGCCACGCCGCCAGGGAACGAGACTTCCATGGTCTCGCCGAAGGGGAAGTTGGCGGGGCGCAACACGCGCTCGGTCATGTCGAGCGGATCGTTGCTGTCTCCGGGCACGAGACCCGTGGCTGCTTCGGGCCGCCAACCGCCGATCTCGGAGTAGTAGATGAACATGTCGCGGGTCTCGGGCGGGTAGTCCGCCGGGACACGGCCGATGCTGTACTCCGCGTCGCTTTCGGTAGAGGCGAAGGTGATGCTGGTGCCCACGTCTACCGTGGTGAACGAGCCGATGGGACCCGTGGCCTCGAACGTGGTGTAGCAGCTGTCTTCCTTGACGGGCAGCGGCTGGACCGTACCCGCGCTGACAGCGCCCGTGAGCTTGTTGTCGAACAGGTAGCTGAAGCCGTAGACCAAGGAGTACGGAGGCGCGAAGCCCATGTCACCGTTGATCTCGTCGAAGCTCAAGAGCCCAGCGAAGCCCAAGGACAACCCGCCGCTCTCGAAGTCGAACCAGTTGTACTCGATGATGCCACCGAAGGCCTCGGGCGCTGGCCCGATTTCGTCGGGGTTGTAGCCGACGCCGACCATCTTGACGTCGGAGTTGACGGTGTCGCGACCGCAGCCGACCAGCAGCAGCGCCAGGAAAAAGGTAGTGGTGGTGGTTCGCATGATTTCCTCCTGCCGCTACCAGCCGGTGCCAAGGCCGATGTAGACACGGAAGCCGGCGGGATGGGTCTCGTTGGAGAGCTCGTCCCCGATGGCGTTTTCACTGGTGTCGTAGATGTCGTCACCATCGACGTCGCCGATGCCACGAATCTCGTTGAAGCCGTAGGCGAGGCGGACGAAGCTGTTCCAGTAAGCGGAGTTGAACATGGCACCCGCGACGCGGATCTCGGCGCCAGCGTCGTACAGCATGTAGTTTTCGCCCGTCTTGTACGAGGAGTCCACGAAGGGGATCTCTCGTTCGATGTCGTCCGGGTCGTTCGCGATGCGCTCGTCCCATTCGTTGCGCCAGTAGTCGTCCGGATCGTCGGGGGGCCGGAAGGACCAGAGGTTGCCGGCGCCGCCCATGACCTGGCCGTAGATGCTGTCGAGCCAGATGGGGCCGACCTTCTGCTTGAAGTACTTCTTGATGGGGAAGCGGTAGGCCAGGTTGGCGATAGCCATGGTTTCGCCGAGCAGCGAATAGGGCGTGTAGCCAGAGAACTGCGTGTTGGGCCGCAAGGAGTTGTTGCCCCAGTAGTAGGGGTGCTGTCCGCCAGCGCGGAACTCGTCGTTGTAGTTGACGTTGCGGTCGATGAACCCGAAGCGAGTATCGATCTGCAGCCGGTGCTCCTTCTCGCGCGCCTTCTCCATGAAACCCAGGCCGAAGGTGGGCACGTTGAGCTGCTCGGTCCAGCGGAGCTCGAACTTGTTGTAGTGGTACTTGTCGAGCAGCTGGCCGTCGTCGGGCATCACGCCGCCGTAGGCCTTGTAGACGACATCGGTGTAGGCATGGATGGCCTGGAACTCGATGTTGCGGCCCGGGGGCGGGTTGGGGGAGCGCGAGTAGTAGCTGCTGATGTTCGAGAAACCTACGTTGAGACCGACCTCGTAGCCCCACTGGTAGGGCATGAACTCGTTCTCGGAGGTGGTCTTGAACCCGTACTCGAGGAACATGCTGTCGAGGCTGGTGTACCAGCGATCGGACCACGGGAGTTCGATGGACGCGAGGCCAATGTTGGCGTACTGCTGGTTCTTGATCTCGTAGATGCCCCCGTCGTCCGTCGTGGCGGGGTTGTCGTCCAGGTCGATCCAGTAGCCGGCGTCGTACTTGACCTCGTAGTGGTAGGCCATCAGGTAGATGTTGGGGTACCACATCTGGTTGAAGTACTGCCCGAGGAAGAGAAGGTCTTCGCCGATGAGGCAGTACAGGAACGCGCCGTGCTTCTCGACGTAGTCCTGCATGTAGAGCTGGAAGCCGCCCTGTAGGCCCACGTTGGTGCGCGAGTCGTTCTCGAGACGGATCATTGGGTAGACCGTGGGGGGCATGATGGCCTTGGTCCACCGGTATGGATGGGTCTTGGCTTCCCAGTGGGTGAGGTCTTCGGAGTAGGCCCAGTTGGCGGCAACTTCGGCTTCGTCGGGATGTACCTGGAAGAGGTGGGTGGCTTCCTTCTGGAGGAAGTCGGCCCGGTGTAGGCCGAAGACCTTGTAGCCGTGGGCAGTGTAGTGGTTGTAGACCAGGTTGCCATCGGGCGTGAGCATGGGGCAGTACGCGGCACCGACCACGTTTGTGATCTGCTTGACCCCACGGGTCTCGAGGTCCATGTGGTAGATGTTGTAGACGCCCGTGGGATCGGCCGTGAAGTACAGTCCCTTGCTGTCAGGGGTCCACTCGAGGTCCATCTCTTCCCAGGCGTCCCAAGTGAGCGCTTCGAAGGTCTTGGCCTCGACGTCGTACAGGTAGAGGTTCTGGCGGTAGTTGCGGAAGATGACGACGGCGATGTACTTGCCGTCCGGAGACCACTTGGGGGTCTGCAACCAGGAACCGTCGTCGAAATCCGTGAGCAGTTCCTTGCCGGTGCCGTCGAGGTTGATGACCGCCAGGTTCTGGGTGCCGTCAGCGTACTGGCAGAAGACGATCTTGTCGCCGTCTGGGTGCACGTTGGGCTCGACCCCACGCAGGGTGTTGGGGATGGGCTGGAGCTGTCCATCGGCCCACTTCGACCGCTTGTTGAAGTACTTGTCGGGCCTCCAGGTGGTGTACTCCTGGCCGTTTTCCTTGTCCTCGCGCTCGATGATGTCCATGACGTACAACTCGGTGAAGTTGTAGCCACGCAGATCGGGGTCCATGCCCGTGATCGTGCTGAAGCCGCTCTTGACGAGGCCGTGCTTGCCGGTGACGACCACCTTGCCCTCACCTTCGATGAAGTCCCAGCTGTACATGAAGTCAGCAGGGAAGCTCACGGAGTTGCGGAGGCTCGTGTCGGCGTTGACGGCGTCGCTCGGCCAGATACCCGTGAACGCCTCGGCGCGATCGATGTCCAACTGCTCGAGGTGGACCGTGCCGCGGTTGTTGATGCCCGAGATGCCCAACTCAGCGTCGTAGCGCGGGGCGATCTGGTGGATGCCGGTGGCCTCCTTGGCGTCGGCCTTGTCCTCGGGCTTCTCTTCCTTCCAAGCAGCGCGGCCAGAGGGGGTTGTGTAGTCCCAGGCGGCAGGACTCGAGAACATCTGACGGCCCACTACCTCGCCTTCGGCCTTGATGGCGTCGTACTGGGCGGTGTAGCGTTCCAACATGTAGGCGTAGAAGTCTTCGTAGAGGGTCTCGGCCGGGATGCCGGTCATGTCCTCGAGGACACTGAACCAGATGGGGCGCCACTTCTTGCCAGCCTCGACCGCGGCCTGATCGAGCACGTTCGATCCGAAGCGCTGGCGCAGGTAGGAGTTGAACGCGTTGCCTTGCTGGTAGATGCGCTCGAAGTCGTTCCAGCTGATCCGCCCCTGGGCGAAGGTCTGCCAGCGCTCGAAGGACATGACGAGATCGCCGTCGTCTTCGAGCCAGGTCGAGCGCAGGTTGTGGTCGCGGGACGTGGTCCACCAGTTGCCGCCGATCATCTCGGAGGCGCCTTCGCCGACGCCCTCGGAGAAGCACGGGGGATCGGCGTCCATGATGAAGAACTCGACGCCGGTGTCGACGTCGTTGATGCCGTCCTGGTAGAGGCCGCCGACGATGACGCCGCCGGTGCCTTCGGACATGGTGGCGTTGGCCTTGAGCGAGACCACGTGGCTGAACTCGTGGTACAGCACGTCCGACAGCCACTCCATGCGACTGCGGCTGCGGTAGAAGTAGCTGCCAGGGTTGATCGAGACCTCAATCCAATCCCACGTCGGTATGGTGAAGCCCTCGAGGTCATCGGTCTGGTTGAGGATGACGATGTGGACCCGTTCCTTGAGGTAGTAGTTGAAGTTGGCACACATGCGTGGCCACATCTCTTCTGCCACCCGTGCCGTGAGCCTAGCGGCCCGCTCCGACTCCAGGTAGAACGGATTGTCCGCTTCGCGGGACATGGGGTAGTGCACCGCGAAGTGCTCGGACTCGATGGTGTACCAGTCGAGATCCGGATGGTTGTGGGAAAAGACGAACTTGGCCTCGGCTGTGGGGGCGAATGTCATGCCCGCGGCGAGAGCCAGCGCCAAGAGAAGCTTTCCAAAGTTCTCGAACTTCATGAGGGCGCTCCGCTTAATACCGCAGCTTCAGGGTGCCGGTGTAGGTCAGGCCCCTGGTAGGATGAATGGTCTCGAGGGGGAAGAACTGTAGGTCTTCGCCTCGCAATGGGATGCCCACCCCGCCCTGGACATCGAGTCCACGGGTGAGGTTCACCATGAAGCCAGCGTCGGCGTCAAGGCTCCAGCCACCGGAGCCTTCGACAGCGTAGAGCTGGTTGTTGCCCAGAAACTGCTCGCCGGTTGTGCCGATGCGGGTGTCGCGGCGGTTGAGATAGTGCATGGTCCCAAGCAGCACGACGGGGCCGAGCCCCAACTGCAGGCCGAGGTCTCCGAAGAAGTAGGAGCCCGGCTTGATGCGACCCGCGAACTGGTACTCGGTGACCTCGATGAGGTACTGAACCACCGCCGACATGCGGTAGGTGTACCCAATGCCACCTACGACCGCGACCGGGCCCGCCTGCTGCTTGCCCTGAAGCCCGAGGGTGTAGTCGGGCGTGCCGGTGGAGATGATGAACTTGGTGACCGTGTAGGGACCCCCGACGTACTGACCGGGAGACTCAGCACCCGCCGGGAGCTTCATTTGTGCGTAGGCCGCCACGCTGGTGGTCGGCGCAGCCCTGTCGAACAACTCGTACTTGTACCCCAGCAGCGGATCGCCGAGCCCGAAGGTCGAAGTGTCGGTGCCGAGCTCGTCGTTGACCAGGTGCATGTAGTGGAAGGGCATGCGCCAGAAGATCTCCGACCGGCGCGTGATGCCGTAGCGGATGTCCATGCGCTCGGTGCTGTAGGTCCACTGGGCGGAGTCGAACTCCAGAGCGGCCGTGTCGTCGTTGAAAAAGCCACCGGTTTCCGACCAGTAGCCATTGGCCACTTTCCAGTCCACGCTCAGGCCGACCTCGAGCCACCCCTTTTGCATCACGAGGGATCGCTCGACCTCGCGTACGGACAATGGCAATCGGCCGGTCTTGGCCTCGAAGGCTGCAGCCTCCACCTCGCTCGCAGAGAAGGCCGCGAGCAGCGTCATCAGCAGGATTCTCTTCATGAGGTATACCTCGGACGGCTAGCTAGCTTTTGGATAGCTGCGGGTAGCTCGATAGGGGGGACCCGTCAACCAGCCCGCACCCCCAAGGAGCCCCCGGAAACGCGGTTGTTGACATGGCCTGGGATACCCGTGTGGAAATGCCCGGCGGACCTAGCCGGCAAACAGGATATTCTCCCGCTTCCAAAGGGGGGTATGAAGACTTTTCCCGTGGTTTGACGGCGGGCAGGACGGCGACTATGTAGCGCACCCCTCAACCCCGGCCGAGCCATGCAGATCCACGCCCTCCTCGCGCTCGTCACGGCAGGGTGCAGCCTGGTCCCCACAACCGTCGAAGTGCCCCCCCCGGCCATCACCGGACAAGACGTGCACCTCACGCTACTGCACACCAGCGACCTGCACTCCCGCATGCTGCCCTACCACTTCTCGCCCCTATATACGGACAACACCCTGGGGCTGCCCGACGCGGACGACATCGGCTGCGTGGCAGATGACCGCTGCTACGGCGGCATGGACCGCATCGCGTGGATCTTCGACCAGCAGCGTGCGATCTCCGACCGCGTGTTGGTGGTGGACACGGGCGACCTGTTCCAGGGCGCCGTGGTCTTCAACGAGTTCCTCGGCGAGGCCGAGATGAAGGTGATGAACGAAGCCGGCTACGACGCCGTGGTGGTAGGCAACCACGACTTCGGCGAGGGTGCGGAGCAGCTGGCCAAGGTGTACGGGGCCTACGGCGCCTTCGACTACCTGGTCGCCAACTACGTCTTCGAGGATCCCGAGCTTCCCTGGGCCTCCGAGCTTGGCGACTACGTCAAGAAGTCCGTCATCTACGAGCTCGACGGCTTCCGGGTGGGCCTGGTGGGGATCGGCAACCTGTCCTCGCTCACCTCCATCTACGACGAGGACAACTCCATGGACGTGGTGCCCATCGAGACCGAGTGGGCCATCGAACAGCAGACCAGCCTGCTCACCTCCCTGGGAGCCGACCTCGTCATCGTGCTTTCCCACATGGGCCTGGACGACGACTTTGCCCTGGCTCGGAACATCGCCAACTCCGACGTGGACCTCATCCTCGGCGGACACCACCACGTCGCCACCTCGCCCCCGCCGGTCATCACGAATGCCCACAGCGGCAAGCGCATCCCCGTGGTCCACTCCGGCGCCTTCGCCAAGTACGTGGGTCGCGTCGACCTGGTCGTGCGCGACGGCGAGATCCAGTCCATCGACTACGAGCTGATCCCCATCTTCGACCACCTGGCCATGGGGAAGGACCCCGAGGTCGAGGAGATCCTCGAGGACTACGACTACCTGCTGTCCCAGGAGTACAACCTGCAGCAGGTAATCGGCTACGCCGAAGAGACGCTGCACCGCTTCGGCTCCACCGGCGGCGACTCCATGCTGGGCAACTTCACGGCCGACGCCATCCGCTTCTACGACGGTGTCGAGACCGAGATCGGCATCACCAACACGCTGGGCATCCGCACCGACCTCGACGCGGGGAACATCACCCTGGACGGCATGTTCAACGCCATGCCCTTCGACAACACCATCACCACCATGTTCCTGTCGGGTCGCGAGGTCCAAGAGGTGCTGGACTACATCGCC
>CAZVHW010000388.1:5234-7692 GCA_964626835.1 uncultured Enterobacterales bacterium | reverse complement strand
CCCAGGTAGGCGGTGTGCACCAGGTTGTGGGGGGTCTTTTCGGCGATGCGCTGGCCTTCTGGGGCCAGGCCCTCGAGGAAGGTGGACAGGAAGGCCCTGACGGAGGCGTCCAACAAGGCGGTGTCTACACCGGCCTCGGCCAGGTCGGCCCCCAAGCCCTTCAGCCAGCCGTCGCGCAGCTGGCAGATGGCGGGGACCAGCTTGGCCTCGGGGCCGCAGTGGATGCGCGGATGGGCGTGGAGCATGCTGCGGAACAGGGTGGTGCCGCTGCGGCCTGCACCGCCGATGAAGACGAAATCGGGTTCGCCGTCGTCTTCGATGTCGAGGCCCAGCTGCTCGAAGAGCGAGGACAAGGAAGCGCTGATGCCTGGCAGCACGTCTTCGGCGCGGGGTTCGAGCAAGGGAGACAGGGCTGCGTCCTGCCCAGCCCGAATCAGGTTGACCACGAGGCGATGTAGCGCGGGACCATCCACCATTGCCGTGGGATCCGGCGCGGGTCGGCGGCCTACCAAGGCGGCGACTCGGCCGACCTGACCGGGGCCCTCCGGAGCCTGTCCGCGGTAGAGGCCGGCCGCCACCCGAAGCGCCCGAAACAGCCCTGATCGGTGGCGGGCGACGAAGCCGGCTTCGAGGCGGTCCTGGGCGAGGTCGATGAAGGTGCCCACGTCGTGGGCGGATCCGAGCAGATCGCAGGCCTGGGCGGCGAGCACCCAGGCGTCGGGGCCCTCGGACTTTAGCAAGGGTTCCGCGGATTGCAGGGCCTTTTTGGCTTGACCGTCGGCCGTGAGGGACTCGACCCGGCCCAGCTGTGCGGCGACGTGGCCGGGCTGTAGGACCAGGCAAGCCTCGAAGTCAGCCTTGGCCTCGACCGGCCGCCCGGCCAACAAGCGAATCAGACCGCGGTGGTAGCGGGCTTCCCACGAGGTGGCGCCTGGCAGGACTTCTTCGGTGAAGGCCCTGCCGTGCGCGGCGATGCTCGAGGAGAGGGCCGCTTCGCCCTGGGCGAGATGCTGGGGGGCGCTGTCGGGTGAGTCCAGCGACAGGGCGTAGCGCACGCGACCCTCGAGTAGGCCGAGGTTGGGGTGGCGGCTGCCCCAGCTCGAGCACTGCTCGAGGCTGTTCATGGCGGCGGTTGCGTCCCTGGCGGCTAGCTGGAACTGCACCCGCATGTCGGCGAGGGGGATGAAGGACGGGTTGGGGCCCCCAGGCTTGGCTACCGCCTCGAGGGCGGTCCAGGCCTGGTCGGCCACGGCGATCGCGCCAGCTTGATCGCCGGCCCGGAAACGTTCGCGGGCCAGGTAGGTCAGGGCCACGGGATCGTCGGGATTCTGCGCGCAGCGGCGCTCGAGGAGCGCCAGGTTGCGGGCGTCCTTTCCGTGCGCGGTGCGGTACTCCGGGATGGCGCCCAGGTGGATGATGGGCGCGTCGATCTGGGCCGTCTTGCGCCCGCCGTCGAGCAGCCACTGGCCGATGTTTTCGTGGATGACCCCGCGGTAGCGTAGGTCTGGAGTGCGCAACAGCAGGCGCGGCAGCAGGATGGGATCACCCCGGCGGGCGGCGCCCGAGAGCACGTCGCGGGGTGACGCGTCGAGGCTGGCGGCGTTGTGGAGAGGGAGCAGGCCGCAGTGGAAGCTCGGGTCACGCAGGGCGCGGCGCAGCGCCTTGCCTGCGCCGGGGGCGAGCCGTTCGTCGGCGTCCAAGACGAGCACCCAGTCGCCGCTGCAGGCCTCGAGGCCAGCGTTGCGGGCGGCGGAGAAGTCGTCGTCCCAGGCGCGCTCGACAACCCGCGCCCCGGCGTTGGCGGCGATGGCCGGTGTCGCGTCCTTGGAACCCGTGTCTACGACGACGATCTCGTCCACGACACCCCGGACCGATGCCAGGCAGTCGGGCAACATGGCCTCTTCGTCGCGTGCGATGACGCAAAGGGTGAGCTTGGGCATGGGGCCTCACGCTTGACAGGGGAGGGGATCCCTAACCAACGTCGGGCCTAGCGCTCCTCGTAGAGCACCAGGCAGAGCGCCGCGAAGTTGGTGGGGGCTGCTCGCTCGTGGTTGGTCCCCGCGCAGGTGGACAGCTTGATGTCTCGGATCACGATGCCTGGGCTGCTGGCGAGCCAGCGGTTGATCTTGTCCTCGATCTGCACCAGGCCTTCGTGGCGCTCGTCGTTGGCGAACACGTGCTCGAAGATCTTCACCTTCACGATCTCACCTCCTCTCGGGGATCCGTATCACTCGCAGAATGGGCCGGAATGCAAGAAACCGTTGTTGGCCTCGGAGCACTCGCTGATGGCCCCGGTGCCCGTACCGTCGTCGTCGGCCTCGAGCCAGATGGCGTCCACGCCTATCAGATCGGCGGCGTCCAGCTCGATCCAGGTGGCGTCGCTGGACCAGCCCGAGGTGACCACGGCGGGGACCTCGACCGTGGTGAGGAGGGTCGTTTCCTCACCGATCACGGCGTA
>CAZVHW010000388.1:0-5224 GCA_964626835.1 uncultured Enterobacterales bacterium | reverse complement strand
CTGCTCGGTGTCCACCAGGCCCGTGTTGCGTAGGCGCACGGCCACCCAGACCTGGTCTTGGTCGCAGTCATCCAGGCAGACTTCGCCAATCTCGGCCTCGAGGTCGTCGTCCAGGGCCGTGCCGTCGGTAGCGACCGCGCTGTGCCAGGTGTTGTGGGTGGTGAAGCCGGGGACCCTCGTGGTCGGGACAGAGCCGTCGTCGTTGACGTTTCCGATGTCGTAGGCGTGCTGGTTCCAGATGGCGCGGGCGGGCACCCAGCGCCCTTCGGCGTCACCGTAGACGGACAGGGCCTGGCTGTGGCCGTTGTGGCAGACCACGATCTCGGCTTGGTCGTCGCCGTCCACGTCGGCGATGGTTGGGTAGTCGAACATGGTGTTCGAGGCGTGCTCGGTCGAGTAGAACTTGATGGCGCCCGTGGGACCTTCGTAGGCCACCATCTCGACCTCGTCGATGTAGACCACCTCGGGTACGCCGTCGCCCTCGAAGTCGAAGATGGAAGCGCCGGTGGCGCCGCTCTCGTCGGTGACCGCGGCGGTCCAGAGCGTCGTGCCGTCGTGGTTGAGGGTGACCAGCTGGTTCCCACCGGCGACGACGATCTCGGGGTAGCCGTCGAGATCGAGATCACCGATAGCTGGGGTGGACAGGATGTTGGCCGAGGGCACCGTGAGGGGACCCCAGAGGATGGACCCGTCGGTGTCCTGCGCCCGAACGGTGTTGCCGGTGATGGCGATGGTCTCGCCCTCGGGGTCGTCGTCCAGGTTGGCCACGGCCATCATGGCGTCCCCCTGGCTGGCGTCGTGGCGAAGGGTGTTGCCGTCGGCGTCGTAGGCCGCGTCGCCTACGATGACCTCTTCGATGCCGTCCAGGTCGAGATCGGTCACGACGGGCACCGAGCCTTCGCAGATGGTCCAGCTCCCCAGGGTGGTGATGCCGTATGAGCCGTGGCCGTGCTCCCCCACTCCTCGGGTGGTGCCGTCGGCGGCGTTGAGGATGACACGTCCAATCACGATCTCGTAGGCTCCGTCGTGGTCCATGTCCGAGATGACGGGAGCGGCAGCCCAGTCGAAGTCCAGCTTGATGAAGTGGTCGGACTCCCAAAGCTCGGTGCCGTCGTGGACGTACAGGGCAGCGGTGTAGTCGCCGTCGCCCAACAGTCCGGAGGTGTGCTCTCGGACCACGACGATCTCGGCCATGCCGTCGCCGTCGATGTCGCCGGCCGCGGGCGGGGAGCCGTAGGCCAGGTTCGCGGTGGAGTCTTGCCAGAGGGTGCCCGAGCCGTCGCCGAAGATGACCTTGAGGTCTCCTTCGGTTCCCAGCAGGTTGGTCTGGTTGAACACGATCTCTGGCGCGCCGTCGCCGTTGACGTCCACGACGAGCGGCTGGGAGAGGCAGCCCTGGCCGGCGCCGGTGCCCCACTCGACCACTGGCTCGAAGCCGCCCTTGGATTCGGCGGCGCAGTTGTCGTTGACGCCCACCTCTTCGCCGGGAAGATCGGCCAGGTCGCAGTTGGGAGGGGCCTCGCTGTCTTCGGGCTCTTCGGTGTCGGCGGGGAGCCCCGTCTCGTCGGGGTTCTTGGTCTCGCCGGGATCTGGGCGGTTGAGGTCGTACTCGCTGCAGCCCGTTGCGAGGCAGGCGTAGATGGCGAACAGGCTTGGGCGCAAGGCGTCCTCCGGGGCAATAAACGGCAGAGGCTGCGTCGTATCACCGCACCATCGGCGCCGCGAAGAGTTGGTGATCGACGTCGACGAGCGCTTCGACGGGTTCACGCTCGACGATGGGCGCCACTCCGTCGATCCGTGACCAGCGCGATGGGCACCAGCAAGCACGCCCAGGTCAGCCGACCGGTCCGCGCGCTCGCGCAGGTGGCGGGCTCGTCGTCGATGGGTGGGTCCGGGATTGCCTGGACATCGAAGGTCTGAACCTCCGTGGCTTCGCCTGTCCCCCAGAGGTCGCTGGGTACGACCTGCCACGAGACCGTGTCACCCGCCGCGACCTGGCCCGTGATGTCGAGTGAAGTGTCCTGGATCGTGGTCACCGTGGCCGCGGAACTGTCGTCGCCTGTCCACCAGCCGACCTCGTAGTCCAGCCAGTCGCCGTCATTGTCGTCCGCAGGCGACCAGCGCAGCACGACCCGGTCCTCGTAGCTGCTGCCGAGGGGTCGGAGCATGGTGGGGGCCGGTGGGGCCGTGTTGGCCACGGCGAGCACGGCCCCACCGGCATCTACCCGTCCACAGCCGTAGTATGCGTTCCAGCCTTCTTCGTCGTAGCCGTAGCTACCCATGTCGATGCGCACGGCGGTTTCGCAGAGTACGTCGCGCGCTTGTTCGGCGGTGAGGCGGGGGTTGGCCTCGAACATCAGCGCCAGCACGCCCGAGACCACCGGCGCCGCCGCCGAGGTGCCCGAGAACCAGCCGATGTAGTCGGAGTCGCCTTCGTACGAGCCGTAGCCGTCGTCACCCGAGATGTCGGTGGTGAGCAGCCCCCCGGACGGAGCCGCGATGTCCACGATGGCGCCGTAGCTCGAATAGGATTCTCGGTCGTCGTCGCCGTTGACCGCCGCGACACCCACGATGGTCCAGTAGGACTGGAAGCCGTCGCCGGAGGCATCGCAGTTGCCGTTGCCTGCGCTGGTGACCACCACCGCACCCAAGCCACCGCGGCCTTCTTCCTCGACGTGCTCGAGGGCCGAGCGGATGGTGGCAGGGAGGTTGAAGCTCGGGCAGTCCGAGCCGAAGCCCCACGAGTTGGACAACACCCACGCTCCGGCGTCGGTGGCTTCGACGAAGGCGTCGTACATGTCGCCGTAGCTGGTGTCGCCCCCGATGAGGCGGATGCCGTACACCTCGGCGTCGTAGGCTACTCCGGCCACACCGATGCCGTTGTCGCCGCTGGCTGCCGCCACGCCTGCGGCGCAGGTACCGTGGGGAGCACCGTCGTACTCCAGATCGGGGTTGGAGTCCTCGTCACGGCCGATGTAGTCCCAGCCCGAGGTGGCGATCAGATCGGGGTGATCGGTGTCCACGCCCGTGTCGATGATGGCGATGAGACCGCCGGCGCCGGTGGCGAAGGGCCAGGCGGTGGGGGCGTCGATGTCGATGCCCTCGGTCCAGCCGTCCTGGCCGGTGTTTTCGATGTGCCACTGGTCGGCCACGTAGGGATCGTCGGGGAGGGTGTGGGGCACCAGCTGCAGGGCAAGGTCGGGGTGGGCCCAGGTCACGTCGTCTCGGGCCCAGAGGCTGCGGGACAGTGCGAGCTCGTCGGAGCCGAGGACGGTGTGGACGCGGAAAACGCGGTCTCCGCGGCCCAGGGGTTCGACCTCGTCCACCCACGGTAGGTTCTCGAGGACCGCCGGGTGATCGGTGCGGACCATGATGGCGCCGGTGCGCCGGACCGGGATGCCATCCAGTGTGCCGTCAGCGGCGATCACCGCCCGTTCGCTGCCCCGATCGGGGTAGTACCAGGCCTCTTCGGCCGAGACGATGGAGGCGGCGATCAGGAGTGGCAGCATGGGGCCAACGTAGCCCGGCTACGGCGGGCCCGGGGCGCTATGTACCCTGCATGCGGACCCTCACGACGCTGACGCTGATCCCCGTGCTCGCGACCGCCTGCCCGGCCGAGTCCCAGGACTCCTGGGTCACCCCTGGCTGCGGCAACGGCGTCGTCGAAGGGGGCGAGGCCTGCGACGACGGGGCGGACAACAGCGACACCATCCCCGACGCGTGTCGCGCCAGCTGCGTGATGCCCGCCTGTGGCGACGGCGTGGCCGACAGCGACGAAGCCTGCGACGACGCCAACGGCGTGGGGGGCGATGGCTGCACCCCGGTCTGTACGGCCGAAGATGGCGAGATCGAGATCGAGCCCAACGACAGCCCCGAGGAAGCCCAGACGCTCGAGGGCGACCTGGTGCACGGCACCCTCGAAGAGGGCGACCGGGACTGCTTCGTCGTGTCCCTCGAGGCCTGCGCGGCCCTCGAGACCAGCATGGTGGACGAGTGCCCGTCCCAGGCCACCCTCGCACTCTTCGAACCCGGTGGCTCCCAGCTTGCAGTGGGCAGCGCCGGCGAAGACGGCTGCGCCTTCATCGACCCAGCCGACGCCCCCGGTGCCCGCTTCGTGGAAGAGGGGGAGTGGGCGCTCTGCATCCAGGGGCTCTTGGGCGGCGCCGTGCCCTTCTACGCCCTCCAGGTCAGTCCCGTGGCCCCCGAAGACGCCAGCTACACCATCCCGGATGATGATGACCCGGACGGCGACGGCCGGCCGGACAGCTGCGACGACGATCGCGACGGCGACGGCGTGGACGACGAAGAGGACAACTGCCCCGATGTCGCCAACGGCCCCGACATGGCGCCCCTGGCCCCCGACAGCGACGGTTGGATCCACCCGTGGCTGGCCATCGGCCCCTTCGACGGCCGCACCAGCGTGGACAACTGCCAGCCCAGCCTCGACAACCTCGTGGCCGAAGACGACGCGACCGTCGCCCCCGCCCTGGGCGATGCCGATCTCGCCGAAGAGCTGCGCTGGACAGTGCTCTGGGGCAGCGGCCACCGCGTGGATCTCGAGGTCTACGCCTCGGTCGATGCACCCCGTGAGGCCTACCACGCCGTGTATGTCTACAGCGAGACCGCACGCACGCTCACCCTGAGCCAGGGGCCCGACGACGGTGCCTTCGTGTGGCTGGCTGGCGACTCGGTCTTCGACATCAACGGCTGCCAGGGCACCGTCGAAGACTACTTCACCACCGAGGTACGGCTCGAAGCCGGTTGGTCGCCCCTGGTACACAAGATCTACGACCAAGGCGGCGGCTGGGGCAACTACGTGCGCTTCCTCGATGACGGTGAACCCGTCACCGATCTCGAGCTGTCCCTGTCCCCCGACGGCGCCTGGTCATCCAACCAGGAAGACAGCGACGACGACGGCTTGGGCGACGTCTGTGACGACACACCCTTTGGGGACTGAGCGCTAGACCGCCTGGCCCGCACACCAGCCGGAAGCCCAGGCCCAGTGCAGGTTGTAGCCACCCAGCCAGCCGGTGACGTCCATGACCTCGCCCACGAAGTACAGACCGGGGACATCCTTGGTTTCCATGGTCTTGGATGACAGCACTCTTGTGTCCACGCCACCGGCCGTGACCTCGGCTGCTTCGTAGCCCTCGGTACCGGCGGGCTGGAGGGTCCAGCCGTGGATGGTGTCCACGATCTTGGCCAACTGCTCGTTGGACAGCTG
>CAZVHW010000387.1:3340-7724 GCA_964626835.1 uncultured Enterobacterales bacterium | reverse complement strand
GTCATGGTAGAGGCGCCGAGACTGAGGCCCAATGCGCCGCTGCTACCTGCTACTTCCCTTGCTCGTCATCGCCGCCTGCGGAAAGGACGAACCGGACGACACCAGCGTGCCGTCAGAGGGTGACACCGACACCGACACCGACGCCGACACCGACACCGACGCCGACAGCGACGCCGACACGGACACCGCAGCCACCTCGATGCTGATGGACAAGGAAGCCTACATCCCAGGACCGGAATCCTGTCACCACTACGCCGCCTACAGCTTCGACGTGCCCACCGCTGACGTCTGGGTTCGCGTCTTCGTCGAGAGCGACGAGACCTCCTGGATGTACGGCGAGCTGTATTCACCCGGCGAAGCCTGCACCCTCGAGGTGCCCTCCTTGGCGTGGGAAACCGACGAGCGCTGGAACGAAGGCTACGTCAAGCTCGGCGACACGGGTATCCACCACCTGCTGGTCTACGGAGAAGCCCCCAGCGGCGGCACGCCAATCCACGCCACCATCACCATCGTCGAAGGGGACGACCTTCCGGTCTCCTCCAGCGAGGCCTGCACCCTGGCCTCCAACGACTGCGGCTGCAGCGACGCCTGCAATTGCGCCAATCTCTAGCCTCTCGAACGGAGTGAGCATGACCACCCGCGCCCTCCCCCTGATCCTCCTTGCAGTCGCACTGACTGCCTGCGGCGAGCCGGAAAAAGACGACACGGCACCCGACACGCACGACACGGTACCCGAAGAGACGGACGTCCCGGACTGCAGCAGCGACGACACCGACGGGGACGGCCTGGACGGCTGCACCGAGGAAGAGCTGGGCACCGATCCCGAAAACGCCGACAGCGACGGAGATGGTCTGACCGACGGCGAAGAGGTGGACTGCGTCAGCGATCCGATGGACGCCGACGAGCAATGCTACGCCTGCGGCTGGCCCCACAACGACCCCGGCACCCTGGCGGCCACGGGCGTCGAGATCGGCGACGTGGTCGAGAACATCGCCTTCGTGGACCAGTGCGGCGAAATGGTGGACCTGTGGGACTTCGCGCAGGAGTACCACATCCTGTTCATCACGGCGTCCTGGTGAGGCGCCTGTCAGACGGAGGCGGTCAGCCTCCCCGAGCACGCCGACGAGTTCGCCGCCGAGCACCCCGACATCCCCTTCTCCTTCCTGCTGACCCTGTTCCAAGACACCCTGGGCTACGTCCCCGACGCCGAAGATGCGCTCATCTACTGGGAATCCATCGATGACGACAGCATCGCCGTCTTGGCGGACGCCAACCAGCTGGTCATCTCCAGCACGCCCTACGACGGCTCGGCGCTGCCGGGCAAGTGCGTGTTGACGCCCGAGATGGAGATCATCCACTGCTGGATGGGCCACGGCAACGACCAAGGCTTCGACGCCATCGTCGAGCACTGGAACGCGAGCCGATGACCGGCGCTGCCTTCTTGCTGGCGCTGCTGGCGGTGGGCTGCCCCAATCCCGACCCGGAAGAGAGCCAGCCCCCCGACGACACCGAGCCGACTCCGGACACCGAACCTCCCGACGAGACGAACCGCCCCGACGAGACGGAACCCCCCGACGACACCCAGCCCGAAGAGCGCTGGGTGGGAACCGCTGATGTCGCGGTGACCAACCCCGACGGTGACCCGGTGGAGGGCGCCTACGTCATGGTAGGCGGCGCGCCCCAAGAGGAGTGGGCGCTGACGGACGCCAGCGGCCAAGCCTCGGTAGAGGTTCGCGACGACGGCATCACCGATCGTTGGGTGCTCGTGGGCATGCAGGGCTACACCAGCGGCGGCGCCGACATCCACGAGACCGATGGGCCCAGCGGCACTCTGTCGATGATCGTCACACCCCTGCCCGAACCCGACGCAGACAACCTGGACTACCACTTCCAACCCGGCGGCACCTCCCACGCCTTGGACACCACCGAGTGCGGCCACTGCCACCCCACCAAGACTGACGACTGGGTCGAGAGCGCCCACCACGGCTCGGCCAGCAACACCAAGGTCTGGGACCTCTACGTGGGTGGCAGTTCGCTGGACGCCGAGGCGTGCGTGGCCCTGGGTGGCTGGCTGGCCCAAGGCCAAGAACCCGGAGTCGAAGACGGCACGGTGGAGCGCTGCTACGTCGGCCAGGGCCTACTCCCCTTCCTGCACGACGACTGCGGGGGCCAAGGCGAAGATGGCTGCGACCACCCCGACCAGGCCGACAGCCTCGAGGGCTTCGGCAACTGCGGAGACTGCCACGCGCCAGCGATGGACGGCTCCACGGGCGGGCAGATCGATCTCGCCCGCGCCGCCGGAGTCGCCTACGACGAAGGCGTCACCTGCGATCTCTGCCACAAGGTCCGCGCGGTCGAGCCCGGGGGCGCGCCAGGGCGCGATGGATCCCTCCAGCTGCAGCGTCCCAGCGAAGAAACCTACGTGGTCAGCCAGGAGTTCGACCCCATCAACTTCGGTCCCTACCCCGATGTGCCGGTGGCGATCATGAAGGGCTCCTACGCCCCGGAGTTTCGGGACTCGGCCTGGTGCTCCAGCTGCCACGAGTACGCACGGCAGAGCCTGAACGGTGACGCGCCGGTGGACGCCGAGCGCTGGCCCGACGGCCTGCCCATCAACGAGACCTGGTCCGAGTGCCAGGCTGGGCCCTGCATGGACGGTGACAAGTCCTGCGTCTCCTGCCACCTGGACGTGCTCGACGAGGAGAGCTCCACCTACGACATCAGCGAGCGCGACGTGGAGCCCTCGATAGACCAGGGCTGGCTGCGCGAACTCGGCGAGGTCCGCCGGCACGACTTCACCTGGTTCCAGACCGACACGGTCTTCGGCCTGGGAATGGATCTCGAGGAAGCGGACGAGCAGCTCGAAGCCACGGTGCGGGTCAGCAACCCGGCCTGCGGCCACGCGCTGCCTACGGGCCACCCCATGCGCCAGCTGGTCCTGCTACTCGAGGCGGTGGACCAGGATGGACAGCCCGTCGCGGCCGTTGGCGGCCAGGCGGTCCCAGACGTGGGGGGCTACCGGATCCGCGCCGAAGTGGGCGTGGACGTCAGCGCAGACGGCGCCACCCTCGACCTGGGCGAGCGAGATCTGCCCAATGCTTCATCGGTCCGCTTCGTGCGTCCCACCGGCAGCTGGGACTACTACGAAGGGCCGGGCACCACCTTCTGGGACGGGCTGAGCGCCGAAGACAGGGGCCTCCCCATCCACGAGGTGCTCGGGGAGCGCACCGTGCAGTCTGTCGAAGACGGCGTGGTCACGCTGGACGAGGCTCCACCCAGCCTCGTGGCCGGAGACATCGTCTACCTGGTGGACGGAGACGACGCGGCAGGCGCCGCGGGCTGGCTGTTCGCCAAGGTGACGGTGGACGCAGCGGGCGAGCGAGGCGTGCCGCACTACCGCGCCGTGGACATCGCCAGCGACAACCGCTTGGGCCCCGACGCCCGCAACAGCTCTACGCACCTCTTCCCCGTCCCCGGCGAGGGGGAAACCACCACCGTGACCGCCCGCCTGCTCACCCGCGAATACGCGGCAGCCATCGCCAACGACTACGGCTGGGAGACGGGCGACGAGCAGGTGCGCGAAGAGAGCGAAGACTTCGAGAACACCGCGGACTAGCCCGCCACACCCCAACCCTGGGCTCGGCTCGTCAAGGACAGGCCGGGTGGAAGGCGAGGTCGTTCACGGCCTCCGAGGTGCTCACCGAGCCGACGAGCGTGGAAGCCCCCGAGGCTGGATCGATCTGGTAGAGCGCCGTGCCCGTGGAAGCGAAGAGGGTGCGGCTGGTGTGGTCGAACTCGATGCCCACGGCGGAGAAGCCCACAGATGTCGAGACGAACCCGGAAGTCAGCCCGGTGCTGCGGTCCAACACGAAGATCTCGTTCGAGTTGCCATCCACGCCGTACAGCGTGTCGGTGGCGCAGTCGAAGGCCAGCCCGCCGTTGCCCAGGCTGAAGCCCAAGGCGCCGATGGCCGTGCCGGCACCGGTGAGCGTGTCGTACCAGACCAGCTGGTCGTTGTCGGTGTCGATGCCGGGCTTGCCGCAGGTGGCGGCCAGCAGGAGGGAGCATGTGAGAACGAGGCGCACGGGACCTCCTCGGTCGTGGCTTCCACGCCACGACACCAGAGGTCCCCGAGCGCGTCGCGAGACAGCGACCGCAGGCGCCTCGTGCGCCCAGGCGGCGATCTCCTAGCAGTGGGCAGCCGCGGGCCGCCCTTCGATCCGCTCGGCCAGCAGCGCCTTGCCCTCGCGGAAGGCGTCGATGGCGAAGGCGGTGTTCATCACCAAGACCGAGGCGAACATCGTCCAGTACAAGGTGATATCGAGGGGCTTGATGCTCTGCTCCACGAAGGTCAGGCCGATGACGCCCGCCAGAAAGACCAGGC
>CAZVHW010000387.1:0-3330 GCA_964626835.1 uncultured Enterobacterales bacterium | reverse complement strand
ACCAGGCCGAGGGCCCAGCGGCGTCCGTTGACGATGTAGCCGGCACCGGGGAGGAAGAAGTTGAGGGCGGTGGCGATCCAGACTCGAAGCATGATGTTCTCCTTTCGGGGTTGACGTCCGCTGGGGACATCCTATAAATAGTCTATGTTCCTGGACGTTTGAATGACTAACCATCCCGTTTTCATTGCTTATCGTCCTACGGAAGTGCGATGGATGCCTTGAGCGACGTTCTCTCCCTACTCCGCGTGCGCGGCTCGGTGTTCTGCCGGGCCGAGCTTTCCGGCCCATGGGGCGTGCACACCAAGGGCTCCGATGCCGCCATCTTTCACGTGGTGGTGCGGGGCGCGGGGTGGATCCTGGTCGATGGTGAGGAACAACCCCGCGCATTCAGGGCCGGAGACATCCTGGTGCTCCCTCACGGCCATCCCCATGTACTCAGCGACCCCCCCGGAGCCACCACCACCCACATCCGCGCCCTCCCCCACCGGCCCGGTGTCGACGGGCTGCCCTGCGTCTGCCATGGGGGGGGCGGATCGGAAACCTCCATCCTCTGCGGCAGCTTCCACCTGGGCCCCGAAGCCCAGCTCGCCCTGCTCCCGTTCCTGCCCCCGCTCATCATGGCCTCCGCTGGCCTGGGCACCACCGCCGCCTGGCTGGACGCCACCCTGCGCCTGCTGGCTGGTGAGGTCGTCAGCGAGCGCCCCGGCGCCGCGGTGGTCGTGGAGCGCCTGGCCGACGTGCTCTTCATCCAGGTCCTGCGCAGCTGGGTGGAAGAGCAGCGAGCCACCGGCGGTTCGTGGTTGGCGGCCCTGGGGGATCCCCAGCTGTCTCGGGCACTGGCCGCCCTGCACCGGCAGCCCGAGGAGCCGTGGACCGCTTCGAGGCTCGCCCGCCAAGCTGGCATGTCGCGATCGGTGTTCTACCAGCGCTTCGAGCGGGTGGTCGGCGAGCCCCCCGCCGCCTATGTCACGCGCTGGCGCATGCTGGTGGCCAGGCGTGGGTTGCGCCAAGGGGGCAGCGTCTTCGAGGTCGCCGAGCAGGTCGGCTACGGCAGCGAAGCGGCGTTCAGCCGCGCCTTCAAGCGCGCGGTCGGACAGAGCCCCAGCGCCTGGCGGCGCGAAGCGCGAGCACCGATGGTGTAGTCACCGCCGTCAGCGCCGACGGCGCGCTATACTCGTCGCGTGAACCACCCGATCTGCTGGTCCAGTCTGCTGCTGCCCTGCGTGCCGATCGCCCAGGCGTGCACCGTCGATCCAACAGACAGCACACCGCCCGCACCGGACAGCGAGTCCGACTCGGACAGCGACGCAGATGCCGACACGGACAGCGACACGGACGCCGACTCGGACGCAGACGCCGACTCGGACAGCGACACCGACCAGGACGGGGACGGCTGGCCCGTCAGCGAGGACTGCGACGACGACGACGCCTCGGTGTTTCCCGGCGCAGAGGAGACCTGCTTCGACGGCGTGGACAGCGACTGCGACGCAGCCTCATTCCCGTGCACGGGGGCGATGTCCCAGGCCGCGATCCGCTTCTCCGGCGCAGGGCCGGGGGACGGGGCGGGATTCGCCTCGAGCTCGCTGGGTGACATCAACGCAGATGGCTACGATGACGTCTTCATCGGCGCCGACTACCGCGACGCCAGCCCTCACGAGCCCGATGCCGGCGCCGCGTATGTCGTCCATGGCCCCCTGGCCGATCTGGCCTCGGACGAGCCGGTGGAGCGCTCGCTGGCGGCATCGGACGTGGAGATCCTGGGCTTCCATCAGGCGGAGGGAACCGGCGGAGTCATGGCCGGGCGAAGCCTGTGCGGTGGCCGGGACCTAACAGGAGACGGGGTCCCCGACCTAGCCCTGGGAGGGCCGTACTACGACGACACGGTGCGAGGTCACACCACGGCGGGCGCGGCCTGGCTCTTGGCGGGTCCCCTCGATCCCCACGTGGACCTGGCCCACGACAGCCCTTCCATCGTCCCCATCACCGGACGCGACGCCGAGGACTATCTTGGCTGGTCCGTGGACATGCCGGGTGACCTCACCGGCGACGGGCAGCAGGACCTGCTGGTGGCTGCCTACCGGGCAGACCATGCCTACGGCTTCGACGAGCGTACATTGGCCGGGATCGTCTACCTCCTCCCGGGTCCCCTGCTCGAGCCTATCGACCTGGCAGACGACGCCGTCTACGAACAGGGGCGTGCGCTGCAGCTGGTCGGTGAGCACAGCGGCGACAAGGTCGGAAGCCTGGTGACCGGCCCGGGAGACGTGGACGGTGACGGCCAGGACGACCTGCTCCTGGGTGTCGCCATGTACCCGGGGATGGGCCTGGACAACGCCGGTGCCGGCTTGCTGTTGCTGGGACCCATCGAAGGTGATCTGGACCTGGTGGACCACGACGTCCTGCTGCCAGGGGGCGCGGAGGGAGACTACACGGGGAGCTGTGTCGCGGGTGCCGACCTGGATCAGGACGGCCACGCAGATCTGCTGATCGGTGCCAAGGACGCCGAGGCCTCGGCCGCTGCGCCCGGGGTGGTCTACCTGCTCTACGGTCCCGTGCTCCAGGCAGACGGTGACATCCGTTCCCGCGCAGACCTCGTGCTCGAAGGGGACGAGTCGCAAGGAGCGGGAAGCACCGTCACCGCCGGGACGGACATGGACGGGGACGGTGAGCCCGACCTGCTGCTTGTCTCGAGCACCGAAGAACACACGCCGGCGTTGGCTTGGCTGCACCTGGGCCCCTTCCCCATCACGGGTACCCTCGCCGCGGACACGGCCCATGGAACGATGACCGCCGAGGCCGCCGGCGACGAACTCGGTCGCCGCAGCATCGACATGGTGGCAGACGTGGGCGGAGCCGACACACCCCGCCCCGGCCTGCTGCTGGGAGCCCCCAGCGCGAGCGGATCAGCGGGCGTGCGTTCAGGCGCTGCCTATCTTTTTTTCGAACGTTGAGGGGTTTCCCATGGCCGAAGAGTTCATCTTCCAGATGGTGGGTGTCGAGAAGGTGCTTCCCACGGGGCGGCGCATCCTTCACCCCACCTGGCTGTCCTACTACACGGACGCCAAGATCGGCGTCATCGGCCACAACGGCGCCGGCAAGTCCACGATCCTGCGCATCATGGCGGGCCTGGACACCGCCTACGGCGGCAAGGCCCTCCTGCGCGAGGGAGCCTCCGTAGGCTTCCTGCCCCAGGAACCTCGACTCGATCCGGATCTGGACGTCCGGGGCAACATCGAGCTGGGCCTGCGGCACCTGCGCGAGCTGCTCGAGACCTACGAAGCCCTGTCCATGCGCTTCGCCGAGCCCATGAGCGACGACGAGATGAACAAG
>CAZVHW010000386.1:6994-7735 GCA_964626835.1 uncultured Enterobacterales bacterium | reverse complement strand
GGGCAGCGGGGACTCGGGGTGACATGATGGCGCGCTCTTGAACACATGTTCAGCCGGTAGCGCGAGGCTGTCAAGCCAGAATCTGTCCGGGTTGGCGTGTCAGTCGATCACGCTCACCTCGTCCCCCACGATCTCGATCGCGAAGGGCTCGCCCCCGTAGTAGTCGGACATGCCCGTGTCGATGCGCCAGACCTTGCCGTCGCAAGCCGGGTTGGGCTCGTCCTGCACCGTGTGGCCCACCACCATGCGCAACGCGTCCAGCTTCTCGAGCGCGCTCTCGAGCTTGCCGCAGTCCAGGTCGTCGGGTTCGTCGGAGTAGTGCCGGGACCAGACCAGGCCGTCGGAACTCTGGACCTCGTCGGGCTCCTGGCCATCGCCCTGCATCCAGGCCTGGACCTCGGCGTTGACGAGGTCGATGCCGTACTCCGCGGGTTCGGGCAGGATGCCGCCGTGCACGAAGGCGGTGTCGCCCACCGTCATGGCAACGTTGCGGCCCGCCAACACCATGGCGTAGGGACCGCCAGGTCGGAATGCGGCCACGCGACCGCGCTTGTCCTCTTCATAGTCGGCCAGCTCGGCATCGTCGGGGTCGTACTCGATGTCGTCGAAAGCCGCCCAGGCGTCCGTGTGGACATAGCGCAGGTCGAGCTCGACGTTCATGATCCCGTGGTTGCCCACCAACGAATAGACGGCTCCACCCGCGGCATGGGCCTGATCGGCCAGATCCTCGAACAGGTCGAG
>CAZVHW010000386.1:0-6984 GCA_964626835.1 uncultured Enterobacterales bacterium | reverse complement strand
ATCTCGCGATCGTCCGGCCCCCGATCGATCTGGTCGCCGGTCTGCACCACCACCAGCTCGCCACCGATCCAGGAGTCGCTCTCGTCGATGGCGCCAGCCATGCGCAGCACCTCGCGGGTGACGTCCAGGTCGCCATGCACGTCGCCGAAGGCCACCAGACGCGTCGCCGCGTCGACGAAGGTCGGCGAGGGGACCTGGCGCTCCGCGGGCGGCCCGCTGTCTTCGGTCGTCTCCGCGGAAGAGTCTTCCTTCGGCGTGCAGGCGATGACGATGAGCGGCAGGAGAGAGGCAGCGAGATGCATTGGATCCTCGGGGCAGCGACCCTGGCAACCTATCGCAACCGGCTCACAACGCCCCGGCGCCCACCGCCGCCCTCCGGGAGCTCCACAGGGTGCTGGGGAACAGCCCCACGTTTTCGAGCTGGGGCTCCAGCTCATCGGCAGGCCCCACCAGCACCCAACTGGCCCGCTCGGGCGCCAGGACTAGCCGCGCTGCAGCCTCCAGATCCGGGATGGTGGCTCGGGCCATGGCGTCCAGTAGGCGCTGCCGGTCCTCGACACCCTGGCCCAGCAGCGCCTGCTGTCGCAGCAGGCAAGCCGCACCGTGCAGGCTGTCGAGGCGCCGCGCCTCCTCGAAGAGTTCCGTGGCACGGGCTCGCACGAGCTCCGGCTCGAGGATGGGCGCGGGGCTGGAATACCCGGCGAGGTTTTCCAGGAGGTCGGCGAGCTCCCCGATGCCCCGCTCGGCGTGGCCAGTCTCCATCCGCGTCTCCACCCGCAGCACGGAGAATCCGACCCAGCGATGCAGGCTGGCGCGGGCCCCGTAGACGAGGCCCAGCTCGTCCCGCAGTCGGCGATCCAGCCTGGCGGTGGCCCCGCCCCCCAACAGCTCGGCCAGCAGCTCGGCGTGACCCGACGGGACCCGATCGGGGACGACGAAGTCCACCGCCACCCGAACCCAAGCCGTCCCTGGGTGATCGACGAGCACCACGCGCGGGCCGTCCTCGGGGACGGAGGGCGCGCCCAGCGCGGATACGGTGGCCGCACCCAGCCAGCCAAGGCGGCCGGTCAGACGCTCCACCGCGGCGGGATCGAGCTCGCCAGCGAGGATCGCCAACCCGCCACCACCGACAACCGCGTCGTTCCGGGCGACGAGGTGGCGACGGCGCAGCCTGCGAGCATCGTGGACGTCGGGAAAAGCGGTGAGAGGGTGTCGCTCTCCGAGCAAGGCTCGCAGCTCGCCGCGCTGCGCGACCCGTCCTGCCGACAGCCAGGATCGCTGCTCGTCCTTCCGCCAGCGGCGCAGGGTGCCCCGCAGGGCGGAGGGCGCAAGGCGAGGCCGCTGGAGGAAATCGACGACGATCCCGAGGGCCTCCTCGAAGGTCTCCGTTGGCGCCTGAAGGGTCACCGAAGGCCCGTACGCGGTTCGGGCCGAGTCCAGACGCGCCCCCAAGGGCTCGAGGGTGGGTACCAGAGCCTGGTCGAGGAGCGTGGCCAGCAAGCGCTCCTCGAGCACGGCACGGCCATCGAGCGCGTCGGGATCTCCCAGGAACGCGATCTGCAGCTCCACCAAGGGAGAGCCCGTCCGCTCGAGCACCCACAGCTGGCCACCGCCAGGCAAGGCGTGGATCGAGGGCGCCGAGAGCTTCACTTCCTGCAAGGGTCGCGCGACCGGGATGGGCGACGTCGACTCGACGGCGGGGAGCTTCACCTCGTCAGCCCGGGCTACCGTCGCGCACAGGCAAGCGAGCAGGACTGCCGACAGGATGCGGATCACGGCAGCACCAGCCGCTTCGAGCCCGACAGGGCATCGGCCCGGGCCGAGGACACGGAGAGCAACACCCGCCCCTCCGCCTCCACCAAACCCTGGGCCAACCGCTGGAGGTCCTCGGTGGTCACGGCCTGGTACCGGGCGAGCCGGTCGGCGAGACAGTCGGCCGAGCCGGTGGTGAAGGTGCACTGGGCCAAGACCTCGGCCCGTGCCTCGGGGGTCTGCACCGCCCGCAGCCAGCTGCCGCGCCAGGCTCCACGAGCCCGAGCGAGCTCACCCGCTGTCACCCCCCTGGAGGCGATGCCGGCGATCTCGCGGTCCACGCCGCGCCTGGCCCGCTCGAGGTGTGCATCCGGAGTGGAGACCGCGATCACCAGGCCGCCCGCCACCCGAAAGCCGTCGCTCCACGCCGCGACCGTGCTGGCAGGGCCACCCTCGACGAGCCGGCGTCCGAGCCGGCTGTCCACCGAGCCCGCGAGCAACCACGCGAGGATGGCCATCGCGGGCTCGTCCGCATGCCCTCGGGGCACGCCGGGCCAGGCCAGGTACAGCCGCTCGTCCCCCACGTCGGCGGGCAACCACCACCGTCGCTCACCCTCGACAGGAGGGGGAACGGGCGCGGCACGGGGGGCGGGCACACGGTCGGGCAGAGCGCCGAAGTCCCGCCGCACCCAGGCCTCGGCCTGGGCCGAATCCAGGTCGCCAACAAGCGCGAGCACGCAGCGCGAGGGCGCAAAGAGGTCGCCATGGATCCGGCGAAGCAGGTCGGCATCCAGGCTGGAGAGCTCTCTGTCACCACCCGGACCTCGCACGCCCTCGAGGGTGCGGCCGTAGGGATGCTCGGCACCGTAGAGCAACATGGCCAACGATGCGGCGTCGAGGCCATGGGGGGTGTCCAGGGCCTGCCCCGCCTCGGCCCGCACCACACCCCGCTGGATGTCGAGCTGCTCGGGATCGATGGTGGGCCACCCCAGGCGGTCGGCCTCCAGAAACAGGGCCCGCTCCAGGGCGCCTGGGGGCACCAGGGTGGTGAAGGCCACGTGGTCGTAGTGGGTCCAGGCGTTGGCATCCCCACCGATCTCCGCCAACGCCAGATCGAGGCTCTGGCCCGGCGCAGAGCGGGAGCCCGTGAAGAGCACGTGCTCCAGCAGGTGCATGGCGCCGGCGCGGTCTCGGGGATCGTCCGCCGCGCCAGCCTGGACCATCAGCATCAGCGCCACCACGGGCGCGGCGTGGTCCTCGAGCAGGACCACCCGGAGGCCGTTGTCCAGGACGATCTCCGTCGCGCCGAGCCGGACGGGCTCGCCAGCGAGCGCTGCCGACACCAGCAGGGCGAGGGCCGGGGAAGACAAGCCGCCTCAGAAACGCTGGCCGGAGATGGCCAGGTAGAGCGCCAGGGCCCCGAGCACCACCAGGTGGAACAGGGCGAGGGGCAGGCAGGCCACCAGCACGGCACGCCACCAGCCGACCCCCAGGCCCCGCCGCAGACCGACGATCTGCAGCAGGGTCGCAACGTACACCCCCACGCCCGCGAGCGGCAACAGCAGGTCCGCCGCCATGGCGTAGGCGGTGATGCGGGCCACGGCCCGGAAGGAACGGGCCCCGCCCTCGAGCACGCCCAACCCGATCCAGAGCAACAGGGCCGTCCCCGCGGCCCTGTACAGCCCCACGAAGGGCAAGGCGGCGAGTAGAACGAGCAGGGCTGGCAGGGACCCCGGGAGATCCGCCCAGGCCACCATGGTCACCAAGAGCCCCGCCCCGATGGCGAAACAGAGGCCCGCGAAGAGCAGGGGCAGCCAGAGGGAGCCGATCCATGGCAGGCCGCGAAAGAAACGCGCCGGGTTGATCACGAGGCGACCCAGGGTCTGGACGAACGCCCGGCCCCAGCCCAGCCGCGGACCGTATTCCCAGGGCACCGGCAGGGCCCAGGAAGAGCCGGCCGCATCGACCCGAGGGCAGTCCTCGGCCTCGCAGGACAGCCCACCACAGACCTCGCAGAGCCAGTCTCCACAGATCTCGCAGCGCTCGAGGCCGTGTCGCCCCGGATGCCGCGCACAGCGGGGGTCAGGCCGTTCTTCAGGCTTGGTGGACGCCGCCGTGCCCCGCTGCACGCTATTCCTCGTCACCGGAAAGGACCGTGGCGATGCGCGCGTTCACCCTGACCCGTTCGCCCAAGGCGAGATCCCAGCGGATCCTGTCGGGCTCGAAGAACAGGATGACGGTGCTGCCGAGGTGGAAGCGGCCCAGCTCGTCGCCCCGCTCGAGCCCGGGCGGCTCGTCCGGGCGCTGGTCGGTACCGGGCCCGCCCGTGTTGGTGAGCAGATCGGTGTAGACAGCGGACATGCGGCCCACGCCAAAGGCTCCGAGCATCACGACAGCCACATGGCCCAGGTCGGTGTCGAGCCAGCTCACCAGCCGCTCGTTGCGGGAGAAGATGCCATCCACCCGCTCGACACAGGCGGCGAACACGGGAAACAGCCGCCCCGGCAGGTAGCTCCACCGAACCAGGTGTCCCGCGCGAGGCACGTGCACCCGATGGTAGTCGGGCGGGGACAGGTAGAGCACCGCGTAGGAGCCACCCTCGAAGGGGTGATCGCCCCCGAGCATCTCCCGGATGGACGCTCTGTGGCGTCCTCCCTGGGGGACGTGGTCGCCCCGTACCTCCCCAAAGGCCGCCACGCGCGCATCGGCGGGGGAGACCACGGCGTCGGCGTCGCCGCACAGTGGCCGCATGCCGGGCTTCAAGGCCCTCACGAAGAACTGGGCCAGGGTCGGAAAGTCGTCGATACCGCCCTCGGCCTCGCTCATGTCCACCCGATAGTGCCAGACGTACCAACGCAGCAGCAGGCGGAGCAGGAAGCGGGGAAGGAGCCGCCGAGACAGCCAGCCCATCGAGCGTGCCAACCGCTCCCGCGGCAACACGGAGAGCACGCTGACAATGAGGGCATCGCGCATGGGGGCTCCATGGATGAACGCAGGCATCGTATCCCAGGGGGGTGGGCCGAGGCTTCGGGCTACACTCTCCGAACCATGTTTCCCCCCAACCCCGATTCCAGGGTCCAGATCGCATGAACGCGGAGGTCGACAACGATCTGGCCCTGATGCGCGGGCAGCTTGCGAGCATCGAGGAGGAAGCCCGAGAGCTGCCTTGGGCCGAGAAGCGACCATGGCGCACCCGCAGCCACGTGCGCGTCGAGCGGGACATGGTCCTGGTGGACCTACACGACCTCAACGCCCGCTGCGCGCGTCGGGCCGTGCGACGGCTGGCAGAGAGAGCGCAGGAGCTCGAGCGCGGCGCCGTGACCCTGGTGGTAGGGGTGGGCAGCCACAGCATCGGCCCAGGGGTGCTGGGCGACGTGGCCATCCAGGAGCTCCGCAAGCTGGCACCGAAGAACGGCTGGAGCTTCCATCCCGCCGGCAAGGGCGCCTTGGTCCTGGTGACGGATCCCGACAAGGCGCCGCCCCAGGCGACCTCAGGGCTGGGACCCCTGTTCTGGCTGATCGCCGCGGTCTTCCTCTCCGCGCTGGTCTACGCGATCCCCTTCACGGTCGTACCCATCGGGGTGGTCCTGCTGGTCCTGCTGATCCGCTGGTGGCGACGCCGCGGTTAGGGGGGACCCAATGCAAACGAGCACCACCGCGGCCTGGGCGATGACAGGGCTCCTGGCGGCCCTGCTGGGCGCCATTCCCGCACGGGCGCAGGAGGCCGTCGAAGCGCCGGTCCAGCCCGGCCTGTGGGGAGTCCGCCTGGAGCTGGCCACCAACAGCCGCGCCCCGGTGATCCGCGAGGTGGAGAGCACCTTGTACCTCTGGGCCCTGGCCGAAGTCGGGCAGGACGAGCAGGGCTGGTTCCAGACCCACCGGGTCTGCGAGGCCGACATCGTCGGCACCAGCGTCCTGGCTCGGACGATCATCCCGCAAGTGTACGTAGAGCACATGCCCAGGCAGCGCCTCAGACCCCAGGTCTCCCAGGAAGCCTGGAGGTGGACCTGGAACGTCAACCTCGATCCCATGCCGATCGGCTACGACTACGATGCCAGCCCGGACGTCCTGCCGGCCAGCGCGGATCACCCCGCGGTGTACGACTGGGACGAGGACGGCAAGCCGGACGCCACGGTCTTGGTGGACCTGCCGCTGTTCCAGCCCTTCGAGGTCTACATCACCCAGCTCTCCAGGCTTCGGCTGGCGGGTGGAATCGATGACGAGAACCACATCCAGGGTCGGCTCTACCTGGACAGCCTCGAGCGCCACGTGATCGGCGCGAGCAACCGGCTGTTCAATCGCGATGTCGACACCTGGCCTCGGCCCGATGCCAGCCGTTTCTTCATGCTTCGCCTGCCCCAGGGGACACCCTGCGATCAGGTGAGAGGCCTCCTGGAGGATTCATGACGTCCCTTCTTCTTCTCCCGCTGATCTCCGTGGGCATGGCCCAGGAGGCACCGGCGCCAGATCTCGAGCTTCGTTACTGGAGCATGCGCAAGCTCGCATGGATCCTCCACCCACCGCCGGGGGAGCACGTCGCCGAGGGTACCGACGCCCAGCTGCTGCTGGATGTAGGCGGTGAACAACACTGGGACCTGAGCGGCCCCGCGTGGCAGCTCGAGAAGGGCTGGCGGATCCCGCCCCTCTTCGAGACCCCCACCACCATCAAGGGAATCCTGAGCGCCGCCCTTTGCACCGACGACGGCTCCTCCTGCCGGCCGGTGCACCTCGAGATCGACGTGACGCTGGACGACAAACGCGGCAAGCTGCGCTGGACCGCGGCGCACGCCGAGCCGCCGGTGACGGAGCCGCAGGCCGCGGAGGCGGTCAGCTACGACGAGGCCAAGGCTCTGGCCGCCGAAGACGGCAAGCTGCTGCTGCTGGACTTCGGCGCCAGCTGGTGCCCGCCCTGCCAGGTGCTGGCCGCCGAGGTGCTGCACGCACCGAGTGGCGCCACCGACCTGGCGGGCATGCACCTGGTGGTGCTGGACGCCGACCACGCGGACAGCTGGGAGCTCAAGGACACCTACCAGGTGGGCGGCTACCCCACGGTGGTGCTGACCAACCCCTTCGGCGCCGAGCTGGCGCGGCTGGTGGGCTACCCCGGAAGAGACCCGTTCCTGACCTGGTTGGAGGACGCCAGCGGCCGCAACGACTCCATGAGGCACCGGCTGCTGGCTCTGCGCGAGGGGGCCCTGGCGCCGACAGACGCGGCCATACTGGCTCTCGACC
>CAZVHW010000385.1:0-7781 GCA_964626835.1 uncultured Enterobacterales bacterium | reverse complement strand
AGGTATTGATGGCCGCCAGGCCAGACTGCTCGTAGTGAGGCTCGAGCGCACCGCCACGCCCGACCCACACCGTGACCGAGGCACCGTCACCCATGGCGTCGATGGTGACGATCAGGCACTCGTCGCGCGGTTGCGAACGATACGCCGCTTGTGCGTGGGCCTCGTGGTGGTCGATCAGCACCAGCTCGGCCCGTCCGAAGCCGCGGCGCACGAGCCGGCGCTTCAACAAGGCGCGGCTGGCCTCGATCTCCACCACGTCCAGTCCCGTCCGTCGCAGGGCCACCTGGTAGAGGATGTAGAGGTTGAGCAGGTAGCTGAAGTTGCCCTCGGCGCGCCGCTGGTGGTGGAAGCCCGGCATGGCGCGCAGGGCAGCGGAGGGGGTGTAGGCGGTGCCGGACACCACGCGGTCCACGTCGACCGGTCGGGCACCCACCATGTCCAACACGGTGTCGATGGCCTGCCAGGGGAACGCGCCGGAATTCTTCACGCGATCGATGCGTTCCTGGCCCACCGCCGCCAGGAGCTTGCCGTCCACGACGACGGCTGCACCCGCGTCGTGGTTGTCGGAGATACCGAGGATGAACATCAGTCGTGAACCTCGATGCCGGTGTCGTCGTGGTCGCCTGGGGGGCTGAGCGCCATCTGGGCGGCGGTGCGAGCGGAGCGTATCAGCTCGTCCCAGCTGCGAACTCGACGCAGCGCCATCCACATGTAGCTGGGGCGGAAGTAGAAGCGCAGGTAGGCGAGCCGAATCCAGCGCTCCACTTCCACCTCTGACAGATCGCAGCGCGGCCTGGGCACCTCGACCTCGCGACCCGTGAGCATGAACTCGCGCCACCAATCTCGACCCGTCTCTTGCATCAACATCTCGTACAGCTCGGTGGCGGGCATGGGGGTGACCTTGCTGAACTGCGCGTAGTCGAGGTCGAGATCGAGGGCCAGGCGAATGGTCTGACGGATGGTGGCGGGATCCTCGAGGGGATTACCCACCATGAAGTAACCGAATGCGTTGATGCCCTCTTCTCGTGTTTCCCTGATGACCCGCTTGATCTGATCGAGGTCGGTGGCCTTGCGGAGGAGCGCGAGGATCTCGCGATTGCCGCTCTCGACGCCGTAGTAGATCCGCGTACAGCCCGCGCGGCGGATGGCGCGGAGCATCTCGCGGTCCACGCAATCCACGCGGCTGCGCATGGCCCAGACGATGTCGAGCTTGCGCCGCTCGATCTCCTCGCAGATGGCCAGGACCCGCTTCTTCTGGATGGTGAAGGAGCTGTCGAAGAAGTCCAGCTCGCGCACGTCGTGCTCCCGTACGCAGTGCTCGAGCTCTTCTCCCACGCTGGCGGGGCTGCGGGGTCGGAAACGCCTGGCCCCCTGCTCGCAGAAGATACAGCGGAAAGGGCAGCCGCGGGAGGTGATGATGGGCGTGAAGTTCTGGTACTGGGAGATGAAGGAGTAGTAGAGGGAGTTGTCGATCAGGTGCCGGGCCGGGAACGGGCACTGGTCGATGTCGCCGTCCACCGCGGCTGGCGTGACCCGCACCAGCTCTCCCTTGGGACCGCTCTCGCCGCTGGGCTTGTAGGCGAGGCCGGGCACGGAGGCCAGATCGGCGTCGGTGACCAGCGCCTCCAACAGCGCGGGCAGTGACCACTCCGCCTCGCCGGTGACACCGTAGTCGACCGCTGTGTGGATCAGGGTCTCGCGGGGGTAGATGGAAAGATGCACGCCCCCCACGATGACCGGAACATCGACGGCCCTGCGGATGGCCTGGATCCACTCGAGGTTCTGGAAGAACAGGTAGGTGGTGACCGTGTAGCCGATGAAATCGGGCTCGAAGTCGCGCAAACGCCGCACCGTCTGCTCGACCGTGAGGCCCTCGGCGTGGGCGTCGATGAAGAGCACCCGACAACCCGCAGCCTCGGCCACGCCGGCCACGTAGAGCAGAGACAGGGAGGGGAAGACGCCGTAGTTTTCCTTGACGACCTTGATGCCCGGCTCGTTGCGAACGGCACCGTAGGGCGTGTACACGAAAGCCATCTTCGTGCCCGCGAGGGCCTCGCGCCGGAAGGGGTGGGAGGGCGGCATCTCCGCTCCGAGCTAGGTTGCGGGACCATCGTATCTGGCTGGGCCACCTTTGACCGGCTCTCGAGCCCTGGCTATCGAGCAAGTGTGCGAACCAGGCTACGCGCGCTGCTACCCCTCCTGGTCGGGTCGTCTCTCCTGCTCGGCCTCGGCCTGGGTACCATCGCCTGGTTGGGGCGAAACCCGTTTCCCGACGGATACCAGAACGAGTACATCCACGTCGGCAACGCGTTCGACCTCTGGGACGCGCTGCGCAGCTGGGACACCTGGCACCTGCGCTACTACGTGGCCCACTCCTACTGGCCACCCCTGTTCTACGCCGCTCCGTGGCCGCTGACGGCCCTGTGGGAGCGGAGCCGCGAAGCCTTGGTGCTGACCAATCTGGCCTGGCTGGCCCTGGCACTGTCGGCCACCTACCACCTCGCCCGTGGGCGCCTGGCGGGCATCGCCGCGATGCTCATCCTGGCCTTCTCCCCCGGCGTCTTCGGTACCCTGGTGCGCTTCGAGCCCAACATCGCCCAGACGGCCTGCCTGGGCTTGACACTCCTGGCGGTGGCCAGAAGCGAAGGCTTCACGCGCCTGGGTTGGAGCCTCGCCGCGGGCCTGGCCCTGGCTGCGGGTCTGCTCACCGACAGGCTGGGCACCGCGCCCTTCCTGGCCTTGCCCATGCTGCTGGCACTCCTGCCGGCACGGCCCCCCCCCGCCCCAGCCGCACGGGTCCGCATCCCACCTGGCGCTGCCGCCGAGCTTCCCAAGGCCCCAGGGTGGCGCATCCCTTGGCGGGGACTGCTGCTCTGCGCCGTCGCAGCCCTCGCGGTGGCCGGCCCCTGGTACTGGCAGTGGTTTGACAGCCAGCTGCAGGAAGTGTCCTCCCAGTTGGCCGCCGGCGAGATCGACAGTGCGGGCGCTCTCACCGAGCTACCCGCAGATGTAGGGCCCCGCTGGCTGTACTACCCGCTGGTGCTGCTGGACAGCCAGGCAGGACCGGTCCTGGGGATCTGGATGCTCCTGGCTCTGGGCGCGGCGACCTGGCGCCACCTGCGGGGCAGAACGAGCCTGCTCCGTCGCCCCGGCGCGGAGGGACTGCTCCTGGCCTCGCTGGCCATGGGCTTGCTGGTGTTCACCGCCATTCAAAAAAAACAAGTCTTCTACACGATGCCGCTGCTCCTGCCTCTGGCGGTCCTGGGTGGCAACCAGTTGGCGCGCTGCGGCTTCCTGCGCCTCCCCCTGATGCTCCTGCTGCTGGCGGCTGGCCTGCACCAATACGGATGGCGCAGCTGGGACCAAGGCTCCACGACCTTGCAAAGCCTCGGTACCCCCGACCCCCTCCCCATCGCGTGGGTCTTCCCCCGCCACGTCGTCGCCAGGGCACCCACGGACACCACGCTCCCCATCGAGGAGATCCGGGAGGCCATCGGCGAGCCCGAGCGCAAGCTCGTGGTGTTCTCCGAGCACCACGCCTACTACGAAGGCTTCGTCAACCTCGCCTTGCGCGAGATCTACCCCGGCCGAGGCGTGCACGGGTTGAGGGGTGATCCCCAGGGCAGCTACGAGTGGTTCAGGGTGGCCGAGGGTTTCCTGCACGTCAGCGGCGGCCCACCCGGGCACTGGCCGACTCGCACCGCCATGCTCGAGGCTCTCCAAGACGACCACTACACCCTCGAGGATCTGCCACCCGTGGTGGAGATGATCGTCCATCACGCTCCCGCGTGGAGGGTAGTCGCTACCTGGAAGCTCGACGAAGGCGCCAGCGCCACGCTCTGGAAGCGCGCGCCCTAGATCCTGGGAGCCTAGGAGCCAGATCCTGGGAGCCTAGGAGCCGTCTCCTTCCTCGGCGGTCCGCAGGGCCTCGAGCAGCAGCCACTCGGTCGTACCGGTCAGGTTGCGCTCGGTGGGTTGCTGGCCGAAGGTGACCGAGAAGTCGCCGGTCCGGGCACTGACCAGCTTGCTCAACGCCGCGGGGCCCGCGAGGTTCCCAAAGGTAGCGAACCAGAGCTGGCCGCGGTTGACACCCAGAGAACCCAGGGTCTCGCCCATGACCACGTGAACGGTGCCAGTGCGCCCACCCAGAGAGAGGGTCTGCAGCAGGTCGGAGAGCGGGAGCTGCGATAGCTGCCCACGCACGCCGCGCTGCACCTTGCCCGAGGACTTGCTGGTGAGCTTGCGCAGCTTGGCTACCAGCAGGCCCACGTCCACCGGAGGCGTCAGGACGTCTTCGGCTCCCTGCTCGATGGCGCGTGCTGCCCCGGACCCCGGTCGACCGTCGGAGACCAGGAAGACCGGCAGATCGCGGGTGGCGGGTTGCTCCCGCAGTGCCGCCAGCAGCTGCGTGCCCCCGAGACGTGGCAGCTCGAAGTCGGCAACCAGGCAGCCAGGACGCCACTGGGCAGCCATCGCGAGCACCTCGTGGCCGTTGGCCGCGAGCACCAGGCTGAAACCCGCGATCACCAGCTCCAGCTCGAGCGCCGCCAAGAGCAGCGGATCGCGGATCGCTAGCATGACCTCGGCGTTGGACTCGCCCCTGCTACCACTCGCGCCGTGCAGGCTCTCCCAGCGCAGGACGACGCCCAACGCCTTGACCACGCGGGGAGAGTGGTGGTGCACGTTGTCGCCAAGGATGCTCGCCAGGTCGTTCTGCCCGGCCTGCCGCCGCCGCACGACGTGGCGCACGGTGTAGACCACCTCGGCGCCGGGGTGCGCACCGATGGGACCACCACCACCCAGGCGATGCTCCAGAGCCATCAACAGACCTTCGAGATCGTAGGGAGAGTCAAAGGCCTGCATGAGCGTGCGAGCCAGCGCGAAGCGGGCGCTGACGCCCGTCCGACTGGGCAGGTACGCCGCCAAGGCGTGATAGGTGCCGAGGGACTCGAGCTCGAGGAACAGCGCACCCAGAACAACGGTCTCGAGCTGGTCGTGGGACAGACCCAGGCGCTGGGAAACGGCGCGGGCCAGGTCGGTGGCACGCCATGCCCGGACACGGGCGTCGACGTCGCTGGACTCACCCACCAGGAGCAAGAAGCGCAACAGCCCGAGGTGGAAGTCCAAGACCCTGCGCGGCTCGAGGGCGGGCAAGGAACGCAACCCGAAAGACGAGACCGAGACCACCCTCAGTCCGGGGCAAATGCGCCGCCAGGATTCGACGTAGGGCGCCACGACAGGGCGCAGCTCCGAGCGGAAGACCAGCCTCCGAACGGGTGCAGCGCTGAGCAAGACCGCGACCTGATCCGGATCGCCCGCGAACTCGGTCGTGCCATCTTCGAGAGCGTCCAGCCGCTCCAAGGCGTGCAGACGTCTGGCGTCGGTCTCGAGCACCAGGTCCCGCTGCAAGCGGGCCCCGTGCAGAGCCGCCAGCAGGGGCTGCGACGACAACTCGGTGTCGTTATCGTCACCCGGCCCGATCATGCGGTCGATGAGCCCCTCGACGGCGCTTCGCGCACCGAGGAAGAGCCGCACGTCCGCGACCCCCGCCCGTTCACGCACGGACCGCAGCCCGATGAGATCCGTGGGATCGGCACCGAGCACCGAGAGCACGTCGTGCTCCTCGTCAAACCCGATGGGGATGAGGGCGTAGCGACGAACGACGTGGGCCGGTAGGCGCCCGAGCAGGTCCTCGGACACCGTCCGCTGCTCGATGATCTCCGTCGGGAGCCGGTTGAGGCGGTACTGATGGGCCAGCGCCTTGACCAAGCCTTCTTCTTCGAGCAGGCCGAGCTGCAGCGCGAGGGATCCGAAACGAGCGTCCACGCCCTCGGCCAAGCGGCCCAGCACGGCGAAGATGTCGTCTTCGGACATCAGCCCCAGCTCGCGGCAAACGGCTCCGAGAGGCGAGTAGTCCATGAACGCTCCGAGGGAGCGCCAACCTAACGGGAGCGGGAGGTCGGGGCCTCCGACCAGGATTCGCATGGACGGCGCCTCGGGCGCCGCAGTAGACACGGGTTTTGACGCACGCTGCTAGCGCTCCAGGCCGTTGATCACCGCCACGGCGTCGAGGTCGAAGCCTCCCGTGTCCGCTCCGTATGCGTTGGCGCCGCTGTCGCGGATCCGCACGAAGGCGGCTTCTTCGAGCCCGAGATCGGCGAGATCGAAGCCGTCGCCGCCAGCCAGATCCGGATCGGAAGGATCGATACCGTTGTCGCTGTCGGAGAACACCGGAGAGACGCCAGCACAACCCGGGTAGCCGGCCTCGCTGTCGTCCGGATCGCAGGACCACTCGTACCAGACCTCGCCGTCCAGGCTGGCGGCCACGAGGCCCGTCTCGATCCAACCCGTGAACGCGTTTTCGAAGACCAACAGGTCGGGGCCTTCACCGTCCACGACGACGATGTCGTCAAGAGCGAGCACGATCTCGCCGGAGTCTCCGAGGGACAAGACGTCGGTGGAACCAGCGATATCGCCGGCACCCTCGGGAGGGCCGAGGACGATGTCGGGGAGCAGGTCCTCACCAAAGCCCGAGCTCGATCCGAGGGCTGTGCTCACCACTCGGTCGGCGAACGGGTCGCTCACGAGCGAAGCGGCAGCGGTGTCCTGGCTCACGGGTGCGCAGCCTGCAGCGCCCAGCGCGCAGGCGGCTGGCAGATAGAATCGCAGCATGGGCACCTACCGCGAGATGAGCTCGGACCAGGAGTAGCCTCCGCAGCCACTGGTGGTCGGATCGGTGGGGTCGGCGGCCGGCGAAGCCCAGGCGAGGTCCGCAGAGACGGCGTCGTAGACAGACTGACAGAAGTACAGCGAGCCCTCGTAGACAGTCCAGTCCATGCGGCTGTAGAGGCCGGGGTTCCAGTCGTTGCCGGCGTCGTTTTGGGCGACGACCATGTCGGCCTCGTTGTCCCACGAGTCGAAGACGAACAGCGAGATCGAGCCGTAGCCGTCCATGGTCCAGCTGACGGCGTCGATGCTGTGGGCTTGGCCCCAGTTGTCGTCGTATTCACCGACGATCTCGATCTCGTCGGGCACGGTGTCCGTGTCGGCGTCGGTGTCGGTGTCGGCGTCGGCGTCGGCGTCGGCGTCGGTGTCGGCGTCGGTGTCCGTGTCGGTGTCGGTGTCGGTGTCGGTGTCACCCTCGGTCGTGGACGTGTCGTCCACGTCGTCCTTGCAGGCGAAGCAGAGGGGGAGTGCGAGTAGAGATATCCAGGCGAGACGCTGCATCGGGGTCTTCCCGCGCCCTGGGCGTCTGGTGGGGAGGAGCCGCGGCTCCACCACCACCCCTGACCCGGGGGCGCATAGTGGTGCACGACGGGTAGGTCTCCCGGCTTGCAGCCCATGTTCCCTGCCGCCTTCCCAGGCCTTGCGACCCAGTGGCTCCCTGGCGGGGCGTCGTGACTGCTTACGGTGGCGGGACCGCGCCGGATTCTCACCGGCTTCCCTCGTCAAACCCGCAGTTGGGTTCAACGGCCCACCCGGAGGTGGACGACCACGTCGTGGCTGGATTGGGTTTTCAAGCGCTCGACGGAAAAACCCGCCGAAGCGCGCCATCGGTAATCGGCGCGCCTCGCCGGCGCAAGCATGAAGCCAGCCGGACCCAGGCTAGGATTCCTGCTCCTCGAGCCAGCGTTCTGCCTCGAGGGCCGCCATGCAGCCGCTGCCAGCCGCCGTCACGGCTTGGCGGTAGGTGGAGTCCTGCACGTCGCCACAGGCGAACACACCGGGAATGCTCGTGGACGCGGTGCCGGGCGCGGTGACGAGGTAGCCCTTGTCGTCGG
>CAZVHW010000384.1:0-7786 GCA_964626835.1 uncultured Enterobacterales bacterium | reverse complement strand
GTCTCCATGCCCACCGACGAGGTCACCCAGGTCACCCCCAGGCGCAAGCAGCGCACGAGGCGCCCCGCCGCGCGCCCAACCGAGCCCGGCCGGCGCACCAGAAGCAGCGACAAGAGCGGCTCGGTCGAGCACCGGGTGGGTACCGCCGAGCAGCAAGTGACAAAGCTGCTCAAGCGCGCTGCCGCCATGCGAGGCAAGAACTTCTACCAGCGCCTCGGCATGGGAGACGCGTCTGGTCGGCCGCTGCCCGAGAAGATGGACGAAGCCTTCCACAAGCTCTCCAAGCGCTACCACCCCGACGCCAGACGTAACGCCGGGCCCGAAGTCCGCGAAGCCGCCGAAGAGCTCTTCTCGCTTCTGTCGGAGGCCATCGAGGGCCTGCGCAAGAAGCGGGTGGCAGACGAACACTGGGAACGCAACCGCTGCGCCCAGGGGGGCATCCCCTACGTCACCGACAGGGACCGTACCAAGGCTCGGATGTCGTTCAAGAAGGGGGAGCGGTTGTTCCGCAACAAGGACTTCACCATCGCCGAGGCCTGCTTCCACGAAGCGGCGATCAAGGACCCCCTCACTCCCGTCTACACGTTCATGCATGCCTATTCCGCGTTCTTGGCCAAGCAGATGCCCGCGGACAAGGCCCTGCGGGTCATCGGCGAGCTCAAGGCCGAGGGGACCACTCAGGCCTCCGAGTTCCAGTACACGATGGGTCGCATCGTCCAGCTGTCGGGGGGCGCACCGAGCGAGGCGCTCGCCCACTTCCAGAAGGCGGTGGAATACAACACGGAAAACCGCGACGCTCAACGCGAGCTGAGGTTGCGAGCCATGCGCAGCGATACCAAGCCGAGCGCCAACACCTGGTCCTTCCTCGACCGCTTCAAGGGCAAGGGCAAGGACAAGGACAAGGGCAAGGGCAAGGGCAGGGGCAAGGGCAAGGGCAAGGGCAAGGGCAAGGGCAAGGGCAAGAAAGGGAACTAGCGCCTAGCTCCGAAACAGTCCTCCCAGCTCGTCCATGTTGCCGAGGGCACGGGAGGCACCGAGGACGACCGTCGAGAACGGCTCTTCGGCCAAGATGACCGGCAGCTGCGTGCGTTGACCGATGGCCTCGTCCATCCCGGCCAACAGCGCACCACCGCCCGTCAACAGGATGCCCTTGTCCACCACGTCGGACGCCACCTCGGGGGGGGTGCGCTCGAGCGTCGCCACGATGGCGGCCACGATCTCGGACACCAAGGGTTCGAGGGCCTGGTGGATAGCCTCGGAGCCGAGCCTGACCCGCCGCGGAAAGCCACGATCGAGATCTCGACCCGCGACGTCGATCGAAGCTCTACGGGCACCCGAGATCGCACACCCGGCGCGCTTCTTGATCTCCTCGGCCGTACACGGCCCCACGAGGATGCGGTGCTCTCGTTCGATCCAGCGGGCGATGGTGCGATCCATGCGTTCGCCGCCGACGACGATGGTCTTCGAGTGGACGATGCCACCGAGGGAGATGACCGCGACCTCGGTGGTACCACCACCGATGTCTACGACCATGTTGCCTTCGGGCGCCGCCAGGGGAAGCCCCGCTCCCAAGGCGGCGGCGAGGGGCTGCTCGAGGAGCAGGACCTGCCGAACTCCGGCGGACTCCGCACATTCCCTCACCGCGCGCTTCTCGACCTCGGTGGTGCCATGGGGAATGCAGATGGCCACACGAGGGCCCACGAGAGGCTTGCGCCTGTGCACGCGCTGAAGCAAGTATCGAAACAGCTCCTCGGTCGCCTGGAAGTCGGAGATCACTCCGTCCCGTAGAGGGCGCACGACCTGGATGGCCGCAGGTGCCCGGCCCAACATGGCTCTCGCCTCGGTGCCCACCGCCACGGGGATGCGCTCACCGCGGTCATCTTCCCGGTACGACACCACGGTCGGCTCCCTGAAGACCCCCTGGGCGCCGGGCAGGCAATAGAGCGTGTTCGAGGTGCCCAGGTCGATGGCGACCTCTTGGGAGAGCATCTCGGAGACGGTGTCGAGCATGTCGGCGAATCCGTGGTATAGAGCTTTTGGCTCGAGCAACATAGCATCCCCTGCACCCCCGGGGACGCACCCCGTCCCCGAGTCCCACCTCGGCCCTCCATGCGCAAGCTGTCGACCTGGCCCCTAGTCGCGATCCTGGCCACCTGGGTGGTGCTGGCTTGCACCAAGGTCCCCATCCTGGGTAGGCACCAGTTCAACGTCATCCCAGACGCCATCTTGCTCCCCCTGGGGGCCAGCGCCTACCAGAGCACGCTCTCCAGCCTGAAGGTGGCCCGGAAGGGCGAAGAGCACGAGATGGTCCAGACCATCGGTGACCGCATAGCCAAGGTCGCCGGTAGCCAGCGCCACGACTGGGAATACTCGCTGGTCGACGACACTGACACCATCAACGCTTGGGCCCTTCCCGGCGGCAAGATCGCGCTGCATTCGGGCATCCTCCCAGTCTGTGCGAACGAAGCCGGCTTGGCCTTCATCATGGCCCACGAGATCGGCCACGTGGTGGCCCGCCACGGATCCGAGCGGCTGTCGCAGCAGCTGGTCGTGCTGGGTGGCCTCACAGGCTTGAACGCCTACCTCGACAACAGAACCGAGCTGTCGACTGAGCAGCAGGCCGTGGTGCTCGCCGCGGTTGGCGTGGGAGCCGAGGTCGGCTTGGTGCTCCCCTACTCCCGAAAGCACGAACGCGAGGCCGACGTCATAGGCATGATGTACATGGCTGGCGCTGGCTACCCTCCCAAGCAGTCCATCGTCATCTGGAACCGCATGAAGCGAGCAGGCTCTGGCAGCTCCGTTCCGGCCTTTCTCTCCACGCACCCCTCCTACGACGAGCGCCACCAGACCCTTCGGCAGTGGCTACCCCAAGCGAAGCGCCGCTACGAACGCAACAAGCTGTCCCACGACACGACCGAAACCCTCTGGCAGTAGCGTCCACACCTCCATCGACTCGACGGGCAGCATGCGCTATATGGCGCCCCTTCCGGGCCCGAATGTTGTCGGGCCCGTACTCTCGTAAAGTCGCAGGAGCTCGCTCATGTCCCTGATGGAGAAGATCCGAGGCGGTACCGAGAGCGGGGCCATGAAGGTGGTGCTTGGCATCATCGTCGTGGTCTTCGTCTTCTGGGGCATCGGCACAGGCAACAGCCCGACCTCCCAGCTGGTGGCCACCGTCGACGGCAAGCGCATCACCGACACACGGTTCCACAAGCTCATGAAGCAGCAGGCCCGCGGGCAGGACGGCAACCTCACCGAGGAACAACACCAGGCCCTCGCCCGGGATGTCGTCATGCAGCTCATCACCCAGGAGGTCATGCTCCAGGAAGCCGATTCCCTGGGCATCGAGATCAGTGACGAGGAGGTCGCCCGTACCATCCTCGAACTAGACGCCTTCAACAGCGAGAGCGGCGAGTTCTCCACCGAGCTGTACACCCGCCATCTCAAGCACTACGGCACCACCCGGGCGCTCTTCGAGGAAGACCTCCGGAACTCTCTGATTCTCTCGCGCCTTCAGGACGTGGCCATGCAATCCATCGTCGTGGATCAGGCCGAGATCCGCGAACGCTGGTTCGAGGAGATGACCTCCTTCCAGCTCGATCTGGTCACGGTGCGGGCGCTGTCGTTCTACGACGACGTTCAGCCCAGCGAGCTCGAGCTCGAGACCTTTGTCTCCGAGAACCGCCCCGAAGTTCGCGCCTTCTACGACGAGCACTTCGAGTCGCGCTTCCACAAGCCGCCCCGCGCCACGGTCCGCATGATTCTGCTCGAGGCCGGTGAAGTGGATGACGACAGCGAAGCGCTGGCCTCACGCATGAGCACGATCGAGCAGGAGTTCGCCGACGGTGCAGACTTCGCCATGCTGGCCCGCAAGTACAGCGAGCACATCACCGCCGAGGCTGGCGGCCTCCTCGGTGAGGTCCGCTATGACCAGCTCGATATTGCTCTCGGCAACGCCATCTTCGGCCACGCCGCCGAGCCACTCACCGAGCCCGGCCTCCGCAATGTCGCGCGCACCGAGCGGGGAATCCACCTGATCATGGTGGAGGAGTTCCTCGCCGAAGAGACCACCGAAGAGCCGGACGCCCGCATCGAGATCGCCGGAATCCTCCTTCAGGAGCGCAGGGCACCCGAGCTCGCTGCCGCATACGCCGAGCAGCTTCGCACGGCCTGGGCCGATACCAACGAGCTCCCCGTCAGCCTCTTGGTGGAGCAAGGATTGTCGGTCTCACCCGCTGGGCCCGTCACTCTCGCCAATCCCAACCTTTCGGGACTGGGACTGGTCGAGGAGCTGTCCGAGGTACTCGCGGACGCCCAGGGCGACGCCGTACTCGGCACGGTGGTCGAGATACCCGGTGCCTGGCTCGTCATCCGAGTGGCCAGCCGCAGCGAACCCGACGAAGAGCGCCTCGCCACCGAACTGCCCCTGCTCGAGCCCCGCATCGTGGCCATGCGCCGCATGGAGTTCATGAACACCTGGGTGGACGACATGGTGGCGGACGCCAGCGTCGAGCAGTTCCACGACTTCTAGGCGCTTTTTTCCGGGACACTCCACGGCGTCGAGCCGCTACGCGCCACCGGCTCACCCGAACGGTCTCCGCAGGGCGAATTCCGGGAAAAAATTGCCAGCAAAGAAATACCTTGACTTGTCAAGGTATTAGCCGGTGTGTTCTCTAGGGTTTACGCGCAAACTCTTGATATTCATGCCCCTTTACCGGATACTCCGGAACTGAAAGGTGCCGTCTCCCGCGGACGCGCCTTCCTCTCTTCCCGGAGGTTGGACAGACTGGACTGGCTGCCGCTCATGGAGTCGACGCTCCCGTTGTCGTGGTTCGCGTTGTCGCTCGTTCCAGCACCGGCCTGGGTGAGGTCGGTGACTCGGATGGCTGTTCGCTGTCACCCCCAGTCCTTCTGTCCACCTCCGGCCTCCTCCCCTCTCCGCTAGCACCATGGGCTCCCCAGCTAATCAACTCCCCGATATCCGACGCCAGCGGCTCCCGGCCCGCCCTCAGCGCCCACTCGGTGCGCGCTCTCTCAAGCTGGCCCTCACCATCGCGCACGGGTGTCTGACCCCGGGGCGGCGAGAGCGTTTCGTCCAGGAGCCCGCGCCTCGGGCCGTGGAGCGCATCCCCTACACGACCGACGACGGCTGGCAGTGCCATCTGTTCCGCTGCCCTCCCCCTCCCGGTGCATCGGGCGAGCCGGTACTGATGGTGCACGGCTTGGGGCTGAACCGCTTGAGCCTCGACTACGACGACCAGGAAGGGCTCGCTGCGCTGCTGCACGCGTGGGGATTCGACGTCTACATCCTCGAGCACCGCGCCGACGCCTCGGCCTTCCCACCACGCCGACCCCGCTCCTACGACGCGGACACTATCGCGGCCCAGGACGTCCCAGCTGCCATCCAGACGATCCTGGCGCGCACCGGGCACTCGCGCATCGCCTGGGTAGGCCACGGCTTCGGTGGGCAGCTCCTGTACATCCACCTGGCACAGGATCCCCACAGCCCGGTCTTTGCCGGGGCATGCCTGGGGGCCGCCACCCGGTTCCCCAGCGCTACCAGCACGGCCCGCCTGGCGGGCCTGGTGGCACGTCTGCTACCCCCTCGACTCGGCCTGCCGTCCCGCCAGGTGCTGAGGCTGCTCTCGCCATCCTCCCACCGGGGCGACGCCACCTCCGCCGTCAGCTCGGGTGGCATCAGCGGACCGGTGCTCAGGGGCGTGCTCAATCACGGGATCGAGAACCTCGCCGGCGGCCTGGTTCGACAGGTCGCTCGCTGGATCTCGACCGGCATACTCTGCGACAGGCACGCTCGCGTGGACTACCTCGAAGCGCTACGTGGCCACCCGCTTCCCCTCCTCGTGGTCGCATCTCGAGGCGACTCCGTCTGTCCACCGGAGTCCGCGATCCGCGTGCTGGACTACATGGACGAAGCGGGCAAGCTGAGCTTGGTGACGGCCGAACCCTGCGGGCATCTCGACCTGGTTCAGGGGCGGACGGCCGCGACGGCTACGGGGCCGGCGGTGGCCAGCTGGTTGGACGCTCATCGCAAGAGCGCCTGGTAGAGAGCAGGCCTACCAGGGCAGCCAGGCGTCGGGCATCCAGGCTCGGCCTGCGAAGAAGTAGGCAGGATCGAGGTAGGATCCGCCGGAGCCGAAGTACTCGCTGACGTAGCCGATGCCGTCCGTTCCGCCCTGGCAGGACCAGTAGTGGATACCCGTGATGTTTCCGTCGGAGTCGGTCTCCCAGTCGGAAAACACGACGGAGTGCCCGCTGCCGGAGTTTCGCCAGAACTGAACGAAGTCGCCGGGCTGGACATCCTGGAGGTCGGTCACTTCCTCGCCGATCCCATGGAACTCCAGCGCGTCCACGGCGCCGGCACCGTAGAGGTCCCGCACGTACCAGTCCGTGCGGAAGTCGTACATGTCCGAGACCGTGAGTCCGTTGAGGCTACCGTCCCCTGCGCTGGATGCATCCACCTGCTCGAAAGCGCGCATGAACACTTCCCAGGTGATGCCCACGCAGTAGCAGCTGCCCTCCGGGCTGCCCTCTGCGACCAAGGAGTCCATGTACCAGATGTCACGCGTGACGCCCACGGTACTGCCATCCCAGAGGTAGTCGTGAGTGCCGTCGGTGGCGTAGGTCTCGAGGATGTCGACAACCCACTCGTTGAAGTCGGAAACTTCCGGCGTGGTGCCCTCGAGCACGGTGATGCTGACGTTGTCGGTGGCTAGCAGTTCGGACCCACTGTAGGCCATGGCTTGGATGGTCCGGGGGTAGCCGGTGCCCTGGAACTCGTAGCTGAGCATACCTCCGGGTTCGACTCCCCCGAGTTCCCAGTCATCGGCGAACAGGGAGACGGAGTCCACGTCCGCGGATGCGTCCACGACGAAGCGGACGGGATTGGAGACCTCGGAACCGTCCGCTGGGCTGACGATGGTGACCCAGGACTCGTCTGCCTCGGCCACGCGGACGGTGAGCTCATGTCGGGACAGCTCGATGCCGTCGTCGTCGGCGCCCACCAAACCCAAGGTGTAACGACCGGGGTCGAGGCTCACCGTGAGCTGGCCATCGGCCTTCCCGATGGCTTGCTCATCGACCACGACGCCGCCGTTGGCATCCAGTCTCACGCGCGCGACGTCCACCCCGGCCTCGAAGACCAGCACGAACGGAGCGGCGACGGTCTCACCGTTGCTGGGTGAGAGCACCCGCACGTCCGTGTCCTGTTGGAAGTCTTCACCCGGAAGCTCCGTGCGATGATCCGAGTCTGGTTGGCAGCTCAGGGCCGCGGTGACGGTGGAGAAAAGCAGGATGGCGAGGATGTTGGCTCTGACCATGGGGGTCTCCGATGAGTGCAGCCTGCTCACACGAACTGGACCCCGCCGCAAGCGGTGAATACTCATCCTGGGACGCGCCTTGCGAAGAGCCGGGTGCGGAGCCGGGAGGCCCCATGGGCATGAAGAAGAGTACCCGCCTACTGCTCTGGATCTCGATCCTGGGCTTCATGCTGTTCTTGGTCTCCATGGCCGCGGTGGTCCTCATCGTCTGCTATGAAGGGGGGATCCCCACGGGCGAACCCAAGACCCTGGTGCTCGAGCTTGACGGCGACCTCCCAGACGGCCCCATCCAGGGCTCCTTCATCCTGGACGAGGCCGACTTCCCTCCCCTGCTCACCGAGGTCACCCAGGCCATCCGCATGGCCGCCGACGACGAGGATATCGACGGGCTCTACCTCGAGATCCACCCGGTGTACGCGGGACTGGCCTCGGTACAGGAGCTCGCCGAC
>CAZVHW010000383.1:3990-7819 GCA_964626835.1 uncultured Enterobacterales bacterium | reverse complement strand
CGCGAGCTCTTGCTGGACTCCTTCCGGCTGGGCGTCAAGATGGTCCACAGCGGCTACAAGCCCGACTTCCTGGTGGCCTTGTGGCCGGGCGGTGTCTGGGCGGGGCTTGGCATCCACGAAGTGTACAAGTACTTCGCCAAGAAGCGGGGTGAGACCGGCGCCGAGCCCGATCACGTGCCTGTCAACACCACCCGCACCCATCTGTCCTATCGCACCCATGTCATCGGGCTCGACTACCTGGCCGAGCACGTGGAACACGACAGCAGCGTGCTGCTGGTGGACACGGTCTTCCGCAGCGGGCGCACCCACTCCGATCTCGCTGACAGCCTGAAGGAGCTGATGCGTCGCAACCTCTCCTCGAGCGGGATGAAGGTGGCCTCGGTCTACTACACGCCATCCGAGGAGCGCACGTGGACTCGTCGGCCGTTCAAGGCCCGCCCCGACTTCTACCTCCGGCAGATCCCCGAGCAGCTCATCTATCCCCACGCCCCCTACAACTTCATCCGCCCGCGAGAGCAGCTGACGCAGCACGCCCCCGCCCTGGCGAAGTTGTTGTTCGGCTAGTCCCGCCGCCCGGAAGTCCATAGCCAGGGACTTCCGGGGGCACGCGAGGCGTGCCCGCCGCTTCGTGGCGCGTCGGCCCTAGCGCTCTTTTCGGGGGGCCTCGCCCCCCACGCGCCTTCGGCGCTCCCCCCAGGCGACCGCTCCGCGGTCGCATAGTGCACGCGCAGACCCGATTCCAGGGTGGCTGGAAACTTCCAGGCGCGTGCACTAGCCGCGGCTACTTCGAGTAGGTCATCGTCTCCAGGACCTCGGCCGCTTCTGCGGCGCTGTTTTCTCCGGTGCCGTAGGCGGTGAGCGTGAGATCGGTGCCATCGATGGCGATGATCACGAAGCCCAGCTCCGCAGGGATGTCGGTGGTGTCGTCCGCGAGCTCGGGGTAGGCGAGCAGCTCGCGCACCGAAGCGTCTTTCAGCTTGGGATCGATGGCCGAGTAGCCCGTGGTGCTGCCAGACGTGGGCAGGATGAGGTAGCCCACGCCGTCATCCGAGCCCAGGCCGTAGCTGTCGGAGTCGGCGAGCTGCGCTTCGTAGTGTAGCGGCAGGAAGCGCATGTAGACGTGCTCGTGACCGGAGATGTGCCAGTCCACCTCGCCCTGGAACAGCTGGGTGATCTCGCGGACGTCGTATTGTTCGTAGAAGTGGCGCATGCCCACGTTGTAGGGGGGCACGTGGTTGGCCGCGAAGACCCAGTCACAGGTGCGGGTGGCACCGCTCCAGCAGCCGGCGAGATCCGACTGCAGCCAGACGTATTGGTCGGTTCCGGCTTCCATGGTGCTGGGTTCTTCGCTGTAGAGCGAGATGACGTGGACCGGCCCGTAGTCGATGCTGCACCAAGGCTGGCTCGGCGAGGGCCAGGGCAGGTCCCAGTAGCGCTGGAAGCCCTCGAGCAGTGTGCCCGAGCCGTAGTTGTCGTGGTTACCCGGCACGGGCACCGCGGGCATCGTCGACCAGAGGTCCTTGGCCAGGTGGAAGAAGAGCCACCATGACAGGGGATCGTCCCAACCCACCAGATCGCCAGGAAGGTACGCGAAGCGAGCGTCCGGGTGGTTGGCCAGCAGCTCGCTCACGGTGTCCGGTAGGCGTCCGTCGGCATCCCACGGCTGTAGGTCCGACAGCGCCGCGAACTCGAAGGCCGCGGTCGTATCGGGTACCTCGTAGGTGTAGATGTCGGAGACGTTCTCCAGGCTGTCGTAGACCCGGTAGTGCACCGTGTCGCCCGGGGTGAGACCGGTCAGCTCGACCTGGTGGACGGTGCCGTCGTGGGAGCCTGTCTCCCAGCTGCCCAGCTTGGCGTCCAGGCCCCACTCGAGCACGCCCAGGCAGGGGACGGTGGTCTCCCAGCCGATCACGATGCCGTCGCCGGGTTGGGCCGTGGTGCTCCAGGACAGGTAGGGGCCGATGTAGGGGAAGAAGACCGAGGCGTGGTAGTCGAGCCCACCCCGGTCGTCCGTTTCGCCGGTGTCGCTGTCCGAGAAGGTCAGGTGCAGGGCGATGTTCTCTTTTGGCACCTCGAAGGTGATCTCGAAGCCCGCGTGGGTGGCGGTCATCTTTTCGGAGTTGCCCCAGCTGGTGTCGTCCCAGCCGTAGTACACCGTCAGCTGCTTGGCGCTGCCCACCAGCGAACCTTCGTAGGTGATGGTCACGTCGGAGCCGGCCACCAGGGGGCTGGGCTCGATCCGCACGGCGGCGGCGACATAGGGGTCCAGCTTGGCCACCATGGAGGTGGGATCGTCGGTGTCCGGCCCGGTGTCGCCTGGCGGATCCGAGGTGTCGCTGTCCTCGGGCGGCTTGCTGTCTTCGGTGTCGTCCGGGTCGCTGTCGGGAGGCGGTGCGGTGTCCCTGCCCGTGTCGTCGGTGGGCTCCTGGCAGTCCGGCGCACCGGCGCAGTCCGAGTCGTTGCAGTCGTACAGACCGTCGCCGTCGTTGTCTGCCCCGTCGCTGCATTCGCCCGGGTACCGGCCTTCCCAGGTCCTGGGACGGTCGGGCGTGTCGGGATCGCACGACAGGATGAGGGAAGCGAGGAGGAGCTTGACCATGGATCCCCGTGGTGCGGGTGCTCCGCCCATTCTAGCAGGAAAGTGGCGGCGTTGTTCGAATTGGCGGCCCGCGGGATCGGAGGCCTCGTTTTCGAGGAGCCTGCCGATCCTCGTCGCAGCGCTAGTAGGTGAAGATCACGCCGCCGATGGAGAGCCCCGCGCCCGTGCCTAGCAGCAGGGCCTTGTCGCCGCGAGACAGCCTGCCCGACCGGATGGCTTCGTACAGTGCACCCGGGATGGAGGCGGCGACGCAGTTGCCGTGGGTCTCGATGGTGCTGACCAGGTTCTCTTCGCCGAAGCCGAAGTGGCGTGCCATCAGCCGAAGAGCCAGCCGGCTGGCCTGGTGAGGGATGACCAGGTCAATGTCGCCCAGCCCCTTGGACAGCCCGGGGCGCAGCCGCTCGAGGAAGTCGCCCCCGTGGCGGATGGAGAGGCGAGCGACCTTGCGGCCTTGCATGTGGAAGAGGTTGTCTTCGGGCCGCGTCGCGGGATCGTTTGGGTGGCGGCTGGTGCCTCCACCGGGGATGGCGGTGAGGTCCGCGCCGATGCCGAAGGTCTCCAGGCGGGAGGCGTGGATGAGCGAGGGAGAGTCCGGGACGGGCAGGCGCAGCACGGCGGCTGCGGCCATGTCGCCGAACAGGGTGCAGGCCTCTGGCTCGGAGAAGTCCAGGGCACAGGAGGAGATGTCCGAGGAAACCACCAATACGTGGCGGTGTTGGCCCGACCCCAGCAGGTGCGAGGCCAGGTCGAAGCCCACCAGGAAGCTCAGGCAGGTGGCGTGAACACTGAAACAGGAGACCCCTGAGTCTCCCAGGCCCAACTCCCGCTGGATCAGCGCTGCTCCGTCGGGGATGGCCTGCTCCTGGGTACCCGAGGCGTTCAGGATCAGATCGAGGTCTTCCGGCTCGAGTTCGGCGTCCTCGAGGGCTTCTCGCGCGGCGGCTGCGGCCATGATGCTGGCGGTTTCGTGTGTGACCCAGCGCCGCTCCCGGACACCCTGGTTGCGGAGGATCCAGCTTTCCTCGATGCCCACCCGCCCTGCGATCTCGGCCGAGGTGACCACCCGATCGGGCAGGTAGCGCCCGACGCCGATGATCTCGAGGGGGCGGGGGGCGGGGGTGCTCATGAGCATGTGGCTGGGGATCCGTGCCGGTGTACTGCGGGGCTTCTATCGCGGACCGCCTTCGTGATGCCCTGCCGAGGCGGCAGGCGCGCACGAGACCGACGCTA
>CAZVHW010000383.1:0-3980 GCA_964626835.1 uncultured Enterobacterales bacterium | reverse complement strand
GCCTCGGACGGGCGGCTCGGTGGCGCCGCCGCCCGGGTCGGACTCGTGTGGGTGAAGCGGCCTTTCAGGATCCAGGCCAGACCCACGAGGGCCAGCAGCAGCAGGCCGATCCCCCGGGGCCAGCGCCCCATCACCAGGTCGCCGATGCCGAAGAGGCAGCAGTACACCACGACCAGGCCTGCCACGACTCTGAGCAGGGCGGGGAGCATCGGATCACCAGGCGTGTCTCTCCACGCCGCCCAGGCGGGCCCTCCGGGCCTCACCCGTGCCGCGAACTCTCGCAGGGTGTCAGGGTCGTTGCGCGGCCCCCAGAGGGCCACGGGGACCCAGGCTGCCAGGCTGCCGCCAGCGATGATCGAGATCTGGGCCCAGCCCTGCACTTCGTAGAGGAACAGGGGGTTTGGCCCCCCAAACAGGGTCGGGGTGCAGAAGAGTAGCAGCCCGAGTGCCAGGACCGTGGTGACGCCCAGCGCGGCGAACTCCGCCTGCGGCGTGACCCTGGGCCAGTACCATCGCGCCGCGGTGACACTGCCCAAGCCAGCGCCCAGGTTGATGATGAAGACCCAGACCGAGGCGATGTTCTGAACGAACAGTGCGGTCACGCCGGCGAGCACTGCCATGAGCAGGATCGCCAGGCGGCTGACCGCCACGGCCTCGCGCTGCTCGGCGTCCGGCCGGATGAAGCGGAGATAGACATCCTGGACCAGGTAGGACGCGCCCCAGTTGGTGTGGGTGTCGATTGTGCTCATGAAGGCCGCCAGCAGGCTGGCGATGACGATGCCGAGCAAACCGGGAGGAAGGTAGCGTCCCATGGCCAGGGGGTACCCCATCTCGGGATCCTCGAGTCCAGGGAAGACCACCAGGGCGGCCAGACCCACGATGAACCACGGCCATGGGCGCAGCGCGTTGTGGGCCACGGCGAACCAGAGGCTGGCTGCCTGGGCGTGGTGCTCGTCCTTGCAGGCGGCCAGGCGCTGCACGACGTAGCCGTTGCCTTCGGCCTGGCGCCACCAGCCCGCGATCAGCAGCGCGGCGAAGAAGAGCGCTGGCATCTTGGGGTGATCCCAAGCTGGCATGAAGCCGATGACGTCTCCGAGCGTACGGTCACCCCCTTCGAGGGTCTGGTGTAGTGCCCCCAGCAGGCCGCTGCCTTCGAGTCCGGTTGCGTCGGGGACCTGGCCCATCCCACCGAACGAGTCCAGCACCAACCATGCCAACGCGATGGCTCCACCCATGCCCAGCAGGAACTGGATCAGATCGGTGGCCACGACCGAGTGGAAGCCGCCGAGGATGGTGTAGACCACGGCCACGGCGACGCACACCGCGATGACCGCGGCTGGGTTCCAGTCGAAGAAGGCTCGGGAGATCTTGACCATGGCCGCGATGACCCAGGCCATGGTGAGGCAGTTGATGAACACCCCGAAGTAGACGGCCTTGAAGCCGCGGAGTGCGGCGGCGGCCCGGCCGCCGTAGCGGAGCTCGGTGATCTCCGCGTCCGTGATGACCTGGGAGCGTCGCCACATGCGGGCGAAGAGGAAGGTGGCGACGACATGGGCGATGGCCCAGGACCACCAGATCCAGTTGCCACTGATGCCCCCGCTGGCGACGATTCCGGTCACGGCCAGGGGGGTGTCGGCGGCAAAGGTGGTGGCGACGATGGAGGTGCCGGCGATCCACCACGGCAGGTCGCGATCGCCGACGAAGAAGCTGTCCACCGATCGAGAGGCGCGTCGACTGAACAGTGAGCCCAGGGTCAGCGCTAGCACGCCATACAAGGCGATGATGGCCCAGTCGATCGCGTGGAGAGAGGACTGCATGGGGCCGGCTAACGCGCCGACAGAGGTCTCGCTTTTTGGGATCCGGGGGATCCCCACCCGCCCGCCGGTTATCGCGCTGACTGCCCCGGAGTCCGTGTGCAGAGGCTGCTGTACGAACTGCTCGCCCTGGCGCTGCTGGTCCCCGCCATCGGTGTGCTCCACGAGCTCGGCCATGCGCTGATGGCGCCCTTGGCGGGATACCGGGTGACCAGCCTGGGAGTGGGCCTGGGCCGGCCCATCGTACGGCGCCTCACCGCGCGGGGCCAGCTGCTCTGGCTGGGGCGCTGGCCCTTGGCGGGGGGGGCCTGCGTGGCCGTTCCCGCGGGGCTGCGGGCACACCCCTCGCTCTACCACGCGGGCGGCCTCGTGGCGCAGGGCCTGCTCGCGCTCGTGCTTCACGTCGTGGCACCTTCGCACTGGGTCCTGGCCCGCGCCGAGGTGTTCAACCTACTGGTACTCGTCTGGAACTGCGTGCCCTGGCGCTGGCAGGGCGTCGCCTCGGACGGCTGGTTCCTCCTCGCTCGTTTTCGACGGGGCCGTCCCGGCGTGCCCTTGATCGGGCGTCGCTCCGTGCTCGAGCGCCTGGCGCGCTTCGAGGAATCGGTGGGCTCACCGCTGGGCAGCTGGTACGCACGTCTCTGTCTGGCCTGGCTCGATGTCCTGGTAGCAGCGCCCGACCGAGCCAGCGCCTTCTTCGAGCTCCCCGAGCCTCATGGCTTGCGGGCGGAAGACCGTGGGCTTCGTGCGCTCCAGGGCTGGGCCCGCGTCGCGTGGTGTCTCGCCAGGCAGGAGCCCGAGCAGGCCCTCGAGGAAGCTCGTGAGTGGCGTGCCCGCCTGGGTTCCAGGGTCCCGGACAGCTCGGAGGACTTGAGCACCCTCGCGGTGGCTCGGGCGCTCCTGGCCTGCGGTAGGCCCGATGAAGCGCGACAGGTGCTGGCCTCCTTGGCTGGGGTATCCGGAACTGTCGGGAGGGAAGCCAGGGTGATCCTGTTGGGTGTGTGCCTGGCGGGAGAAGATGCCCAGGCCACGGGCCTGGCTGCGTGGCGCTTGGTGGAGCGTTTGTCGGGTCCCTTCCTGGACCCCGTCCATGTCATCACCTTGATCTGGACCGCCTCCGAACGACTCGAGTCCGACGTCGCGACCGCGGCGCGGTTCCGCGCGCTATCCATGCGTGCGGCATCGCGACTGCTCGCCTGGGCCGAGCCGGGGGACCGAGCCACCCTCACCACGCGACTGGGTCCTTCGGCCGCCGCCGCCGGAACGCCTCCCCATCCAGGGGGGTCATGAGGGTGTAGAGCGGATAGCAGGACGTGCAAGGCTAGAGCTGCCATGAACTACATCTTCTTCACGATCGTCGCCGTCGCCTTCTTGGCAGGGGCCATCAACGGCACCATGGGTGACATCACCATGGGTGCCGTAGACGCAGCCAAGAGTTCCGTGACCCTGGCCATCGGATTGGTGGGGATCATGGCCCTGTTCCTTGGGCTCATGCAGGTCATGCAGGAAGCCGGCGCGCTCAAGGCCATCGCCCGCGTCATCCGCCCGGTCATGGTCCGGCTGTTCCCGGGCGTGCCCGCGGACCATCCCGCCATGGGCGCCATGATCATGAACCTGGCGGCCAACGCCCTGGGCTTGGCCAACGCCGCCACGCCCTTCGGCATCCGAGCCATGCAAGAGCTGGACAAGCTCAACGAAGAAAAAGGCACGGCCTCGAACGCCATGGCCCTGTTTCTGGCCATCAACACCAGCGCCGTCACCCTGCTGCCCACGGGCGTCATCGGCTTGCGGGCCTCGCTCGGATCCACCGATCCCGCGGGCATCCTGCCCTCGACCCTCTTCGCGTCGGCCTGCGCGACGGTGGTGGGCATCACCGTGTGCAAGCTGCTCGAGCGGATTCCGTACTTCGCCGGTACGCAACCCGTGCAGTCCACCGGCGGCCTGGCCATCAAACAGAAGGTCGAAGGGGACCTGTCCACGGACAGCTCCGGCAGCTTGTGGCCCTTCTTCCTCGTGGTGAAGGGCATGGTCCTGCTCGTGGTTCTGGCCATCATGTACGGTCAGGCCGTGTCGGACTGGATCATCCCGACGCTCATCGTGGGCATGCTGCTGGTGGGCGTCGTGCGTGGCGTCAAGGTGTACGAGGTCTTCGTCGAGGGCGCCAAG
>CAZVHW010000382.1:3519-7822 GCA_964626835.1 uncultured Enterobacterales bacterium | reverse complement strand
AACCTGCAGCTGGGGCCCCAGGTCGATCTGGTCGCCGGGTGAGAGCGAGACCCGTCGCCCCGCCGCGGCATGGAAGTATGCCTGGTCGTAGCTGGTGGGAAAGTCGCCCCCGTTGTCGAAGCAGGCCACGGCCTCGGAGTGCTCGTTCAAGACATCGTCCATGGAACCGTGGTGGTCACTGTGTTGGTGGCTCACCAGCGTGTAGTCCAGAGACACACCCAACGCATCCAGATAGGCTCGAAGATCACCACAAGCGCTCGATCCACCGGCGTCTACCAGCATGGTGAATCCATCGGGGGAGATGACCAGCGTGGAATCCCCTTGTCCGACATCGATGAAATGAACACGCAGATCGCCCGGCTCGGCAGAAGGACAGGCGCAGTGATCCGAACAACCGCCGGGACAGAGAGCGTCATCGTCGCCGTCGCAGGCCTCGAAAGCGCCCCCCTTGACACCATCTCCGCAGCTGCCGAGGCAGGCTTCGTCCACCTCACCGTCGCAGTCGTCGTCTTGGCCATCACAAGGCTCGCGGGCACCGGGGTGGATGGAGCCATCGCCGTCGTGGCAATCCCCTGGGCGATCGACCAAGCCTTCGGCGAGATCGCAGGTCCAACGCAGGCCGCCACCGCGCCCCCAACCATCTCCGTCGGAGTCGGGCCAGGAGGGGGCCATGACCGCAGGGAAGTCTTCGTCGGCGTCGCCATCGCAGTCGTCGTCCAGCCCGTTGCAGCGCTCTGCGGCGTCGGGATGTCTGCGGCCATCACCATCGCTGCAGTCCCCGCCAGCGGCGACCCACCCCGGGGGCGGTGCGCAAGAGGGCAGGCCCAACCCCTCGGCCCCGAAGCCATCGCCGTCCATGTCCGGGTACCAGATGACGCCGCAGGGATCCGCTGGCACGTGTTCGGCGGATTCCGCCAGCCCGGTGTCGGGCCCGTTGCTGCCATCGCTGTCCCCGGACGGCCCAGGCGTCGCGGGGCAGCCGAGCAACGCGGCCAGCAGGAGGATCGAGGGGCGATGCACGACGGTAAGGGGCTCGTTGTGGGGCGTTCAACCATAGCAGGATGAAAACGGGTCAGCGCGTGAGCCGCCTGTAGATCTTGGGGATGCGAAGAGGGAGGGCCTCGACCCGGTCGATGATGGTGTAGGAGCCCGTGCCGTACATCTGCCTCAGGTAGTCACGACTGTGTGGATCCACCGTGATGCAGAAGGGATGCAGTCCGACCTCCCGAGCCTCCATCAAGGCCTTGCGGGTGTCCTCCTGCGCGTAGGCGTCGGAGTACTGGTCGCAGCCACAGTCGAGGGGCTTGCCATCGGAGAGCAGCACCAACAGGCGGATGCGGGCCGGCTCTTCCAGCAGCAGGCGCGTTGCATGGCGAATAGCTGCACCGTCGCGGTTCTCCATCTTCCAGGACATGCCGCCGATTCGCTCCCGCGCTGCTTGGTCGTAGGGCTGCCGAAACGACTTGGCCACGTAGAACGCCACCTGGTCGCGACCGTAGCCCGAGAAACCCCACACCGCGAAACGATCGCCGATCGCGTCCACGGCCTCGGCGATGAGCACCAGCGCTTCCTTCTCCACCTCGATGATGCGCTTGCCCCCGCCAGAGACCACCTCGTTCGTGGACGAAGACATGTCCAGCAGAAAGGCCACGGCCACGTCCCGCCGGCTGCGCTCGTGCCGCAGGTAGAGCCTGTCGGAGGGGCTGCCACCGGCTCGGCGCACCGTGATGGCCTCGACAACGCGATCCAGATCCAGGGTGTCGCCGTGCTCGAGCCCGCGGACCAGCTCGAGTTCCGAAGGTCTCAGTGCCTCGAACTGCCTCCGCAGCGACTGGATCTGCGGGCGGTATCCAGCCATCACGCGCTCGACGAAGTCACCACTGCCCTGGGACAAGGGCAGCTCGCGAACCAGCACCCAAGACGGCCGGTAGTCTCCGATAGTGGCGTCCCACTCGGCATAGCTGTACGCGGAAGGGTCCTGGAGGGCCAAGGGCTCCACGTCCTGTCGCAAGGTGGCGGGCAGCGGGGCGGGGCCCGACCGGGTCGTCCGCTCCACGATCCCCCCGCGAGGCCCTTCCATCGTGGACAACCAAGCATCCATCTCGGCGTAGTCGCTGCGTTCGCGCTGGCGCAGGAGCCGCTGCCGCTGCGCGGTGAAGCTGCCCTCTTCACCACGCTCCTTGGCCCGAGCCCGTGCCTCGTAGGCCTGATCGTCCAACTTCTCGGCGGCCGCGTCCCGCCGCTCCGGCCGCAGCAGCCCCCCGGTGGCCCGCCCCACCAGCTCCCTGAATCCCCCGCGTTCGCCGGGTTGGGGATCCCCCGGCTTCTCGGCCGAGCCACGGGCAGCCAAGCCGGAGTCCGGCGGCCCACCCCCAGTGCGACCCCGGTTGGATGCTGGCCCTCCCCGGGCGGCGGAGCCCTGGACCTCTGTGGATCGGATGAGCGCCATGGCGGAAGGCCACGCGGCCTTCAGCGCTCGAGCCGTGTCGAGCACCGAGCTGCCTTCTGCAGCGAGCGCAGAAAACGACGACTCGAGGCCCCGAGCACAGGTGAGCGCATCCCGATCGCAGCCCTGGTGTCCTGGGGGCAGCACGCCCGACCACGCGCGGAACGCCAACAAAGCCACGAGCTGATCCACCGGAGAGAGCTGCTCGAGAGCACCACGAAGATCCGTTCGAGGCAGCTCTTTTCGCAGCCGGTCGAGATCGCGGGCGAGGCCAGGGTAGGTGCGCCGCATGACGGCCTCGATCCGAACATCCTCGAAGACCTGGAACAGATCGCTCGCGAGGCTGCGGTTGCCGAGACCTCGGAAGAAACACTGCAGCTCGAGCTCCCCAGGTCGGCGGCGGGGCCACTCTCCTTCGAGCGTCTCCAGCGTGAAATCGAAGGTTCCAAACTCGAGATAGCCCACACACAGGGCGGTCAAGACCCGATAGACGAGGAAATCCCGCTCGTCCGCAAACACCTGCACCCTGCTGGGCAGGTGGATGCCGTGACCGTCGGTGTGGGCCAAGCCGCCGGCGGCCGCGCGCAGGGGATGGAACCCCGGCTCGGCGACCGCGATGGGCGCGGGCTCGACTCGAACGTGCTCGCCGCAGTGGGCGGCGGCGTACAGGGCCAACACCCGTTGGACGTCTGCCAGGGCGAGTCCGCTCTCGAGCTGGTGGATGGCCTGACGGCCTTGGCCGGACTCTCCCCTCAGAAAGGACGCCGCCTTGCGGGAGCTCTCCAGGGCCAGCGCCGCGGCCTGCTTGATGAATCGCCGAAGCCCTTCGTCATCCAGCTCCGCGAGCGCAGGTGCGAGGTTGGATGCCACGGGCACGGCCGCAGTGGGCTGCCGCTCCAGGGTCCACTCGACAGCCACGAGAAAACGACGCCGGAAGGCAGGTGCAACCCGTGCCAGCTGATCGGGAATGACGATGGCCAGCTCGCGTGCAATCCCCGTGTCCGTCAGGGCCGCACGCACGAGCAGATCTCCGTAGGCTCTCGCGAGGTCGCCTCCCAGGGCTTCCTGGACCGCACCCACGTTGCGCAACCAGCTGCGAGCCGTGGTCGCATCGGCGCCCGCCAAGCGCACCGCTGGCTCGAGGGAGCGACCCACCTGGGCCAAGGGCCCGAGCAACCTGCGTCCGAGCTTGCGCAGGGCTCCGCCACCCCGCACGCGGGGAAGGGGCTGGTCCTGGCGGTCACCGGCCATGAGGACCGGGGATCCTACAGGTAGTCCGAGACGACTTCGGAGATGGATCGTCGCAGGTCGGGATCGTCGGTGAGTGTGCGCGTAAACGCGGCTTCACAAGCCGTTCGGGGTTCGGCGCCGGCAGCCACTAGCTTGCCCGCATAGACCACCAACCGCGTCGATACTCCCTCGTCGAGACCCCGGTCGGCGAGGTTGCGGATCTTGCCGGCGATGCCGACGAGCGCCGTGGCCAGCTTGTCGGTCACACCCGCTTCGCGGACCACCACCTGGCGCTCGAGGGCCGCGGGCGGGAAGTCGAAGTCGAGAGAGACGAAGCGCTGGCGAGTGGAGGGCTTGAGCTCCTTGAGTACGCTCTGATAGCCGGGGTTGTAGCTGACCACGAGCATGAACTCGTCGGGTGCGTGCAGGAGGGTGGCCAGCTTGTCCACCGGCAGCAGGCGGCGGTAGTCGGTCAGGGGGTGGATCACCACCATGGTGTCCTTGCGGGCTTCGACGATCTCGTCGAGGTAGACGATGGCGCCGTGGCGCACGGCTGCGGTCAGCGGGCCATCGACCCACACCGTCTCGTCACCCAGTATGAGGAAGCGTCCCACGAGGTCGGAGGCG
>CAZVHW010000382.1:0-3509 GCA_964626835.1 uncultured Enterobacterales bacterium | reverse complement strand
GGTGAGGTCCTCGTGACAGGCCACCGTGACCAGAGGCCGGCCGAGCTTGTGCGCCACGTGGGACACGAAGCGTGTCTTACCGCTGCCCGTTGGCCCCTTGAGAAGCACCGGTAGCCGGCTGCGCCAGGCTTGCTCGAAGAGCTCGATCTCGCCACCCACGGGCAAGTAGTACGGCTCGTCTTCCACCAGGAAGTCTTCGACAGGGGGGGTGATCTGACGCATGGTGACTCACGGAACGGTGCTCGGCAGCGTACTCCCGCCGCCTGCCGCGAGCAAGCGCAGGGCGGCGTTGGTCGAGGGGCCGGGACGCATCGCTCCCCAGAACCGAGCTCAGATTCCCAGCTGCCGGGCGATCAGCTCGCGCATGATCTCGGTGGTGCCACCCCCGATGGCGTACAGGCGGATGTCCCGGTACAAACGCTCCACCAGGTATTCGCGCATGTACCCGTAGCCACCGTGGATCTGCAGGGCCTGGTCGATGACCCAGCTGGATGCGTCGTAGGTGGCGTTCTTGCACATGGCCACCTCGGCCAGGCAGGGCTCCCCCGCCTGCAGCCTGGCGGCCAGCTGATAGGTGTAACAACGCGCCACGTCCAGACGCGTGGCCATCTCGGCCAACCGGTGACGCTGCACCTGGTACCGCACCAACGGCTTGCCGAAGACCTTGCGCTGGAGGGCGTAGTCCCGGGCGGCCTCGAAGGCCATCTGCGCCATCTGCACCGCCATCACGGACAGGACCAGCCTCTCCGTCGCGAAGTTGCGCATCAAGATGGCAAAGCCCGCGTTCACCTCCCCCAGTCTCTGGGACACCGGCACGCGCACCTCGTCGAAGCCGATCTCCGCGGTGTCCGAAGCTGCCCAGCCCATCTTTTCGAGACTGTTGGACACGTGGACGCCGGGGCGGTCCGTCTCGATCAGGAGGACGCTGATCCCCCCGTACCCCTTTCCTCCCGTGCGGACCGCGGTGGTCAGAAAGTCGGCCCGAGTGCCGCTGGTGACGAACATCTTGGCGCCACTGACGACGTATTCGTCGCCATCGAGAACGGCTCGGGTGCGAATGCCAGCGACGTCCGAGCCCGCGTCTGGCTCGGAGACGGCCAGCGAGGCTATCTTTTCGCCCGCGAGCACGGGGGCCAGGTACGCCTTCTTCTGGGCCTCGGTGCCAAAGTGGACGATCGGGGGCAGCGAGATGGCGTGCACGCCCAGGCTGGCCGCGACACCAGGCGAGCCGCCGCGGGTGAGCTCTTCGATGATGACGATCTCGCAGAAGATGTCCGCAGGGGTGCCTCCATGGGCTTCGGGGTAGCCCGCACCCATGAAGCCCTCGCGAGCCCACTTTCGATACAGGTCGCGAGGGAAGGTCTTCTCGGCTTCCCACCGATCGACGTGGGGAGCAATCTCCCGCTGTACGAAGCGACGAACCGATGCACGCAGTAGGTCGTGTTCCTCGTTGAAGAGCGTGGTCATGGGGACTCCTCTCCAGCGCCGTCTCGATCTCTGGGATCGGGGATGGGCCAGGTGCGGCCCCAGAGCCGGGCGCCACCGTCCACGTACAGCGTCTCGCCGGTGATGAAGCCGGCCGCCGGCGAGAGCAGGAAGCAGATGGCCGCAGCCACCTCGTCAGGCGTACCGAGGCGTTTGAAGGGGATCTCCTGGCGCCTAGCCTCGAGCAGGCCCTCGCCATAGCGGGAGAGCGCTGGCGTGCGGATCACACCGGGAGCGACCGCGTTGACCCGCAGGCCGTGGGTAGCCCACTCCACAGCCAGGGTGCGGGTCATGTTCTCGACGCCCGCCCGCGCCGCGCCGGTGTGCACCATGCCGGGGAAGCCCCGCATCACGTCGGCGATGACGTTGAGGATGACACCGCCGCCAGCAGGGATCATCGCTCCGACCGCTACGGCCTGGGTCATGAGCCAGGTGCCGGTGAGGTTGTTGCGGATCACCGACTCCCAACCCTTGGCCGACAGAGCCTCGGCTGGCATTGGGAACTGGCCGCCGGCGTTGTTCACGAGCAGGTCGAGCCGGCCGTGCCGTGTCAACAGCTGCTGCACGAGCCCCTTGACGGCGGCGGGATCACGGATGTCACAGGGCACGGCGCTGCAGTCAGCTCCCAGCGCGCGGATACACGCCGCACCCGCGTCGAGGTTTTCCTGTTTGCGACTGGCGATGGCTAGCGTGGCACCCGACCGGGCGAGCATGAGTGCCGTGGCCAGGCCCAAGCCTGTCCCCCCTCCCGTGACCAGAGCAACCTGTCCGTCGAACAGGTCCGCGGCGAATGGGTGGCTCGTCTGACTCATGACCTCTCCTGACACCCGACAGGCACCGCCAGCGTGGCATCACCAGGCCGCGTGCTCGGGCTTGGTCATGCCCCCGTCATAGCACGCCTTGGGTGCAGGGTGTCGCCGCGTGGAAGGGATCCGCGAGCCCATGGCGCAGCCCCGATCGCAGCGCTGAGCTGCTCGACGGAGACATCGACCGAGAGCTCGACGACGTCGCAGCTCCCCATTGCACGGGCACGCTCGGCCACGGTCGCGCCGAGGCACCAAGCGACGCGGGGCTCCGCCCCCCCCAGGCCGACCTGTTCTCCGTCCAGCAGCTCCACCTGCTCCGAGCGCCGGAGCAACCAGCCGTGCAAGGGCAGGCTGCCCAGCGCGATCCTGGCTGCCGGTGTCAGAGGTAGCGGCACCTCGATGACCTGTGCGCCCAGGAGCTCGAGCGCGTCGAGGAGCGGTCCGGCCGGCGTGGGAACGGCCAGCCGCAGGCCGGTCAGCAGCCGCCGGGCGAACCAGTCCAGCCGCAACGACCGTGCCGCCACGGGTCCGATGAAGAAGATCGCAGGCGTCTCCACCCCAGCCGCGGCCACGGCAGACGGGAGATCGGAAAGCGGCCCCCGCACCAGCCGCTGAGCCGCGGTGCTGGCCCAGCTCACCACGGCAGCCGGCGTGCTTGGGTCCATTCCGGCAGCCAACAATCGACCCACCACCCGGGGCAACCCACGGAGCCCCATGTAGCCCACCAAGGTGGTGCCCTCGAGGGCGGCGAGCCGTTCCCAATCGACCCGCGGGCCTGCCGACTCCCTGGCCTGGTGCGCCGTGACGAAGACAAGGGTGGAGGCGTCCTCACGGTGGGTCAGGGGGATGCCGGCGCAAGCGCCTGCACCCATCGCGGCGCTGACGCCCGGGACCACCTCGAAGGGAACGCCCGCCGCGGCCAGCGCCTCGGTCTCCTCTCCGCCCCGGCCGAAGACGAAAGGATCGCCGCCCTTGAGCCGGACGACCCGCTTGTCCTCGCCCGCGAGACGAATCAGCAACTCGGTGATGGCGGGCTGTGGGACCGGGTGCCTACCCGCCGACTTGGCCACGCAGTGCAGCGTCACCCTGGATGGGAGGTTGGCAGGCAGCGCGGGCGCAGCGAGACGATCGTAGACGACCGCATCCGCCACCATCAGGCGTTGCAGGCCCCGCACGGTCAACAAGCGCGGATCGCCCGGGCCAGCGCCGACCAGGGAG
>CAZVHW010000381.1:0-7849 GCA_964626835.1 uncultured Enterobacterales bacterium | reverse complement strand
TGTCAACCCCGGTGTCAACGAGCGCTGCAACGAGGTGGACGACAACTGCAACGGCCTCATCGACGGCCAGGACCCGAGCCTCGAGGACGGCGTCACCTGGTGCTGGGACGGTGACGAGGACGGCTTCGGCGACCCCACGTTCTCCGACTACCGCTGCTCCCAGCCGGTGGGTTGGGTGGCGGACTGCAGCGACTGCGACGACAGCGATCCGGAGGTCTGGGAGTGCGACGACACGGGCTCGGGTTTGCCGCTCCCAGGCTCGAACCCACCCGCCTCGCGGGGGGAGTGGCGCTGACATTCTTCGACATTCGGGTGATCGATCCCCGGCCTCGAAGCCCCTTGATCCGTGACGAGCCAACCACCGGTCACGGAGTTCTCCATGCGCACCCGAACCACCTTCGCTCTTGTGCTCCTCACCTTCCCCCTCCTCGCGGGCGAGTGCGAACCGGCGCCAGTCGACACCTGACCCCTTGGTTCTTGGTTGACCCCTTGGTCCTCCTTGGTCCTCCTTGGTCCTGAACGCCGACAGCGGTCCGCCCAGGCGGACACCTGCGCCTTCTCCGCCCCCTGAATGCCGACAGCGGTCCGTCCCGGCGGGCCTCCACGGCGTCCGGGCCTACTCCACCACCCCAGGATCCTTCGGCCCGCGGGGCTCCCCGCACCCCACGCCCTTCCCGACTTCACGCAACATCCGCATGGGCCCCACCGTGCGGATCCATTCGAGCTCCGCCTCGTCCCGCGCCAGCAAGCTGCCCGCAAAGCCCAGGGCGTTGATGGAGGTGCCCCGCCAGCGCTCGCGCTCGCGCTCGCGCTCGCGCGGCACCAGCTGCGGGTCACCAGCAGGTTGTAGGGGCCCGCCTGTCGGCGGAGACCCGGGCGCCGCGGGAGCCCTACCGCCTCGAGCAAGCGGTGGTAGGTGCCGAGGCTGGCGATCGCGGCTCGGCGGGGATCGCTCCAGAGCCCGTCCGACAGCCGTGCGATGGCGTGGACGAAGGGTAGACCCGCCACCCTGCCGACACCGCCGCGGAAATCGGCTTGGCCGATGCGCGCTTCCATGGGCAGCGGGGGCTCGCCCTGGGCCATGGGCAGGGGCACCAGCTGCAGGTGCTTGTGCCGCTGGCTGGCACCTGCGACCTTGCCGCCGTTGTAGAAGGCGAAGCCGTCCACCCCGGCCAGGGCGATCCACAGCGCCTCCAGGTCCGCGACCGTGAGCAGGCGCTCCTGGTCCTCGAAGGCCCGGGTGACGATCAGCAGGTGGTGGGCCAGGGCCGGGAACTTGTTGAGCACGCAGCAGTGGGAGGGGCCAAGGTCCCCCAACAGGAGCGATGGCTCGCAAGGGCCGAACGGGTCCGCCTCCTCCCCGCGCTGGGCGCGTGCCCTCTGCCGCCGTCCAGCCTGGGCCTTGGGGAACGGGCCCTCGAGCACCCGGACCTGGAAGCGCACGCCGGCCTGCTCCACCACCTCGAGGCGGGTGGAGATGGGCGTGAGTACGCCGCTGGCGAGGGCCCCGTCCCACAGCAGCTTCGCCCGCACGGGGATGTCCGAGGGGCGCAACGGGACGGTCCTGGGGGTGTCGGTGGGCACTTCGGCGACTCCTCGAGCTATTCTCCCATGGACACGCTTTGGAGCGAACCCGGCATGCGCCTTCGTCTTCTGCCCCTCGCCTTCCTGCCCTTGCTCGCCTGCCCGCAGCCCTCGGACGACGTCCAGGACACCGGACCCACGGACACGGGAGATCTCGTCCCCCTCGAGCACGTCTTCAGCTTCGTGGTGCTGGCCGACCCCCATCTGTACGGTACGGCAGACCACGACGCTCGGGCCGTGGCGGCTGTGGACTGGATCAACGCCAACGCCGATGCCTATGGCCTCGAGCTGGTGCTCCTGGTGGGAGACATCGCCTGGAACACTGGGACCGACACCGCTCCGGCGCTGTTTGGCGAGCTCGAGATCCCCTGGGTGCCGGTCACCGGCGACAACGAGATCCAGTCCGACGACGAGCTGGCCCTCTACGAGGCCTTCGAGCCCCAGTGGCGGGCGCTCACGGACGAGATCGAGGGATTCTCATTCCCATCCATGCCCGTCGACAATCCTGAGTACGACCAACAGAGCTGGTTCACCAACCTCGTGTTCGAGTACCTTGGCGTGACCTTCGTGGGTCTGGATTGGTGCACCCGGTACGTGGGTGGGGTGTACGGCGAGATGGCCGATCTGCACGACTTCGAGGGTGGCACCTGGCACTTCCTCGAGCAGGTCCTCACGGGGCTCGACGAGCCTGCCCGCGAGAGCGTCGTGCTCTACTCCCATCACCCGATGCACTTGAGCCCCGGGGCGTTCGATCTGGACGAGATGGCCGCTATCGAGGGCCTGATCGAGCCATACGGAGACCTGGTGTACGCCAGCTTCGCCGGGCACTACCACATGGACGGCGAGGAGACCCTGGAGTCGGAGCTGTACGACGTCTACGTGACCGACGCGGTGTGGGACGACGACAACACCCTGCGCCTGGTGCACGTGAGCGGCAACGGCAAGCGCTTCGAATACACTCACGAGAAGGTCACGGTGGAGTAACGTCGCCCATGCGCCACCCCGCTGCGCGCTGGTCCCTCGTCGCCCTGGGCTACCTGGCCCTGGCCTTGGTGATCACCTGGCCTCTCGCGCTCCATCTGGGCGACCGGCTGCTTGGCACGCCCGGCATGGACCAGGTCGACACGGCTTGGCTGCGCTTGGCCGCCGCCCGGTGGCTCACCGGACAGGACCCAGGCGTCTTCGCGCCCGTCGGCTACGCGCTGCCCCAGGTGATCCCCAACTGGGTGGACCACCTGCTCGGGGCACCCTTCGCCTTGCTGCTCCCTTGGCCTCTCGGGGACAACCTCTGGTGGCTCCTCGTGCTGGCTGCCAATGGCCTCGCCGGGCACGTGCTGGGCCGGCAGGTGGGGGGCAGCCACGGAGCCGGTGCTCTCTGCGGTGTGGCCTTTGCCTGCTGCGAGCCCGTGCTTCGGGAAGCCAACCTGAGCCACGCTCCCCAGGCCTTGGTCTGTTGGGCGCCCTTGTTTCTGGCCGCGCTGCTGCGTTCGCTCGAGCCCGAGGGGCGCCTCCGCCACGCTCTGCTTGCGGGCATGTTCCTGGCCTTCTCCGCGCTGACCTACTGGTACCAGGGGTTGTTCCTGGTGGTGTTGGCAGCTCCCGTGGTGATCTCCGAGACCTGGCGCCAGCTTCGCGCTGGCCGGCTGCAGCCCCCGGTTCCGCACCGGGTACTCGCTGTCGTGCTCTGCCTGGCCCTGTGCGCGCTCCCTCTGTACCTCGCGCTGGGGTCAGCGCCGGACTTGGCAGGACTGAGCACCGAGGTGATGCGGCGGATCCCCGGCCAGGGAGGGTCCCCCGTCCCCACGGAGCACGCCTGGTCCTTCTTGCACGGCAGCGGCCCCGCTTGGCCCTTCCTGGCCGAGCCGGGCTCCACCTCGAGCAGGCTGTCCCTGGTGCTGCTCGGAGCGGCGCTGTGGGGTGCCTGGCGCTCCCCCCGGCATCGCTGGGCGTGGCTCGTGGCGGCCGTTGCGGGCGGTCTGCTGCTCATGGGGCCCTACCTGCAGGTGGCGGGTCGCGCGGTACGGCTGGGTGGGCACCTCGTGCCCTTGCCCGGCCTCTTCCTCGCCGAGCTGTCCGATGCGCTTGCGCGCCTGCACTGGCCGCTGCGCTGGGGTGTCATCGTTCCTCTCGCGTTGCTCCCCCTGGCGGCTCGTGCGCCGCGACCCGCGATCTGGGCGGGCGCCCTGCTCGTCGAGGTGGTGCTCCTGTCCTCCAACGCACCGGTCGCCTCCAGCCCCGTGGATCAGCTCGCGGGCTGGCGCGTCCTGTCCGCCTCCCCCGGGCCGGTCCTCGTGCTCCCCCAGGAGATCGCGGCGGACGGGCCTTCGAGCACTGGCTTGATCCTCAGGGCTGCCGGCTGCCCCCTGGCCAACGAGCTGGGGATTCCCCCGCGGGCATCGCAGCCCCTCGAGTTCCGCCGCTGGCAAGACGACCTGGAGCTGCGCGGTTGGTGGCGCTTCCTGCGGGCCACCGGCCGCTTCGAGTCGCCCCCTCCCGCCGCTCTCGAGCAGCTTCGCCAGGAGGGAATCGCTGCCGTGGCGCTGGACGTCACGCCCGGGGGCTACCTCTCCCCGCACGAGAACCAAGCCATCGCCGCGCTCGTCGCCAAGGGGCTGGGGGAGCCGGACGATCATGGCGCTGTCCTTCTGTGGTGGCTCGCCCCTCCTCCGAGCACGCCGGCGCCCATGGAGAACGGTGCGGCATGGCGCAGTGCGCGCCACGAAGCCCTGGTGCGGGATGGCGAACGACGAACCGGACCGCGACCTGGGAAGGATGCTCCGCCCAAGCGTGGCTTGACCCCTCCCTGAGCCTTTTCCTATGCTCGCAACGCCCATGTTTGCCTTCCTGCGATCCCCCGTCCTCCTGACCTGCCTGTTCTACCTAGCGGCCTGCCAGGCGGACAGGCCGGTGGTCGCCATCGTGGGCGGCGGTCCAGCCGGGGTCGGGGCTGCCATCGAGGCTGCCGGCGGCGCCCACGTGATCCTGCTCGAGGGGCAGGCGCAGGTGGGGGGCCTGTGCGCCTACGGTTCGGGCATCACTGCACTGCCCGGCGAGGCCGCTCTCGAGCGCTGGGACGAGACCTCTGGTGGGTCGAATGCCGCGCGCACGCGGTACGTGCGCGACATCCAGGCCGAGTTCGTGGACTGGTTCTCGGAGAGGGGCGTGGCGTGGCGGGATGCCGAGCACGCCGATGACGTCGCGGTCCGTTTGGTGGCGCCGGAGCGTGGGGGGATGACCCTGGTGGGTGTCATGGCGGCGGAGCTCGAGCAGCTGGACGTGGACCTGCGCCTGAACACTCGGGTCACCGCCATTCAGAGCAACCAGCGCTTCTCGCTGCGCACCGGCGATGGCGCGACGGTCCAGGCGGACGCCGTGGTGATCGCCACGGGCAGCGCGGTGGGCAACCCGGCCCGCGTTCGCGAGCTGCTGGCCCTGGGGGACGGCCCCCTGCTGCGCGGCGCTCCGGATCACATCGACGGCCACGGTACCGCCATGGCCTTGGGACTCGGCGCCGCGGAACGGGAGCCAGCCCAGATCCTGCTCTACGCCCACGGCGTGCCCGACAAGAAGGACAGCGGGCGCTCCTACATGCTCCTCGAAGCTCCCGGCATGGTGGTCGTGGACGCGGAGGGCTCCTTGCTGCGGGACGTGCTGAAACCGCGCGGAAACACGGGCCGAGCGCTCGTGGACGGGCCGAAGGGGCACGGCTGGGTGATCTTCGCCCAGGAGTCTCGACAACAGGTGGTGATGCTGGACAGCGACCTGGGTCGGCCTCGCCCCCTGCGCGAGATCGAGGCCAACCTGGACCTCCGCACCGCCCGAGAGGTCTCCACTCTGGAGCAACGTTTGGCTATGGATCCTGGCGCGCTGGCCGCGTTGGACCTGCCCTCCAGGGTGAAGCCGCCTCCACCACGGGGTCGTCCCCCCCCTCGAAACGAGGCTCCACGGGGCTACCTGGCTCTGGCGGTCCATCCCACCACGGCCAAGGCCCTGACGGGCCTCGAGACGGACCTCGCCGGGCACCTGCTGAGCGCCACGGGTCAGCCCATCCCCGGGCTCTATGCGGCGGGTGAGATCATGGGCTTCGCCCACGCCTTCGATCTCGAGACCTTGCTGGACAGCTCCATGGTGGGTGGCGCATTCCTCACCGGCCGGGTGGCGGGACGTACGGCGTTGCGGGACTTGGAGGACGCAGCGGATTGATGGAGCCGTGGTAGGCTCCTGAACTCACGCAGGAGGGTGAGCGTGTCTCGGTCGCCGCTGCTTGGACCCCTGATGGCTGGTCTCGTCGCCGCCTTGGTGGTGTTGGTCTGCTCCTGGCCCCTGGTCCTGCACCCCACCGAGCGCATCATGGGTCCCAGCCAGGCGGACTTCTACAGCATCGCCTGGGGCATGGACCACGTGGCGCGCTACCTGTCCGATGGGCAGTGGCCGCCCATGCACACCACCAGGCTCGAGTGGCCCAAGGGAGCGTCGCTGCTGGTCACGGACCTGCCCGAGGTGGTGCTGATGGCGCCGGTCACGGCGCTGTTCGGAGCCACGTTCGCCTTCAACCTGCTGCAGCTGCTCCACCACGCCCTGGCAGCGGCTGCGGCCTGGTGGTGCGCGCGGACCGTGGGCTTGGCGCTCCCAGGCCGTGCCCTGGTGGCCACGGCCTTCGGCTTCGCCCCAGCGCTGGTGAGTACCACCTTCAACCAGAACCCGGACGTGTCGGTCTGGTACTGGATTCCCCTGGCCGCGGGCCTTGCCGCCGGCGCCAAGGGGCCCGGGCGGGCTGCCCTCGCAGGGTGCTGCGCCGGCCTGGCGGCTTGGTGCAATCCCTACGGCGCCGTGATGGCGGGCGTCGCGGTGCTGCTGCTGCTGCCCGGACGCGACTGGAGGCGCTGGGGGGCTCTCGTCGGGCCCATGTTGGTCGTGGGGGGTGCGGGCGCGTTCGTGGCCTGGTGGTCGGTGCGGGACCCCAGCTCGGCCGTCTACAAGCCGGACGGGCCCGCGGTCGTGTACAGCGCCGCCACCTTGATGGACCTGGTACGGCCCTGGCCCGTGGTGCACGTCAACGTGGAGTGGTCGGAGACCCTCTTCATCCACGACGCCTACCTCGGGCTCTCCCTCGTCGTCGCGGGGATGGTCGGCGCGGTGTGGACCCGTCGGTGGCGTTGGCTGTTGTTGGCCCTGGTGGCCGTCTTGCTGTCGCTCGGTCCCGAGATCGTCGTCGCTCAACGGCGGCTCTGTGTGAACCCCGTGTGGTCCGTGGGTGGGCACCTGGGCCTCGGCAAGCTCTGGCATTACCACCGCTACACGGCCCTCGGGGTGCTGGCCCTCTCGGTCGGAGCGGGGTGGCTGGCGCAGCGCCTCGGCCGCTGGGGCTGGGTGCTCGTCCTGGTCGTGGCCGCCGACTTGCTCGCGATCAACGGCGCCTGGCGTCGCCTGGGCTCCACCACCGTCTTCGACGACGGCGCCTGCGAGCTGCTCCAGGAGCTCGAGCCAGGCCCCGTCTTCGACGCCCCTCCAGGGGGACACGAGCTCTGGTTGTTCGCAGGGGTGTGTCACGGAAACCCCGTGAGCTCCGGCATCAACCGCCCCTACTCACGGCACCTGGCGGCCATCATGCGGAACGTGGCCGGCCCCGACGCGTTCGCTCGTATGGCCGCGTTGAAGGCTGACGGCTTCCGCTATGTCGTCTACCACCCCACGGGGCCGGCCGGTCGTATCCCGGACGGCATGGTGCAGGCGGCTGCCGTCTGTGAGGTCAGCCGTAACGATCTCGGGGTGCGGATCATCGACCTGGTGGACTGCTCCCTGGACTTCTTGGAGCTCGGCCGCCGGGGCTCGGACCCGGAGGACCAGTCACCGGACCACGAGGACCCTTCCCGCCGGGATCCCCCACGCCAGGGTGAACCCCGCCGCTAGGCGGATCACCGTCATCGGCGTGCAGCATCACGTGCACCTTGCCGGGAACGGGGGGTAGCGAGCAGCCGAAGGCGTCGTCCTCGGCGTCCACTCGGCGCAGATCCCAGGCGCGGAGGGCCCCCACTCGAGCGGCGGGCGCCCCCAGGATGGGTTCGAACAGCTGCATCACCTCTTCACCCGCAGCTCCGTCCAGGTCCAACACCAGGGCGCTGACGCCGAGCTCCCGCATGTCGGCGGCGTCTGCGAGCCCGCAAGCCCGGAGCGTCTCGCTCGGCTCGCCTCGTGCGCCCGGCAGGGCCCGCGGCCCTTCTCGTGAGCCAGCTTGCTGTCTGGCCACCGCGAACTGCCGATTGAC
>CAZVHW010000380.1:0-7868 GCA_964626835.1 uncultured Enterobacterales bacterium | reverse complement strand
GCGGCTCGATCTCGGTGCCAGCGACGAAGACGATGCGGTTGCCCGGGTAGATCCAGTGCGGGTTGGTGATCTGCTCGTTGATGGACCACAACCTAGGCCAGTTCTCGGAATTACCCAGGAATTTACTGGAAATATCCCAGAGGGTATCACCGGGCTGGATGAGGTACTGGTCTGGCAGCTGCGACACGGCTTCCGGACTCAGACCCGTAAATCGAATGGTATCTTGCGCATGCGCTGGCTGTGACAGTCCGACCAGCAGCGGTAGCAGAAACAGCACGGACACGGCGCTCTCCTATCGAGAGGTGTGGGGCTACCTATCCTGATGCCACATGATCGCGCAGCCAGCGGGTGGAAGTCAAGTCACCTGCGTCAGTCAGCGCGCACGACGATGGCATCCGAGAGTCCCAGGGCGGCCGAAAGCTCCTCGAGCCCCTTCATAGCGGCTTCGACGCGCCGGTACGCGCCGACACGCACGCGATAGCGCGTCTCGCCCCGCACGACCGCCGCAGCGCGGTAGCCCTGCAGGTCTATCTCCTCGAGGCGCTGAATGTGCGCGTCCGCCTCCTCGACGGTGGTGTAGGAGGCCACCTGAACCGCCCAGCCCGATCGAGGGACTTCCGCGTCCCCTGGATCCTCCGGGGGAGGCTCGGGCACCGTACGCCCTGGCAGGACGACCGTCTCTTGCTCCTCGGTGCCTTCGTCTTTCTGGGGCACCGGGAAGACCTCGCCTTCTGGCAGCGTGCCGGGGAATGACAGCGCGCCATCCTGGAGATCTTCCACGGACGCAGCTTCGAGCTTGGCGAGCAACTCGTCCAACGCGTCGCGCTCGAGGTCCGCGTCCACCAATGCCTGGCTGGCCACGTCACCGGAGGCCGGGCTGGCCTGGGAGCGCCCGTAGAGCAGCCCGACGAAGAAGGACAGAACGCCGATGAAGAACATGACGGAGGCGAGCGCCCACAGGTGTCCTCGCGTGATCCAGATCTCCCGCTGGCCTGGCCGGTTCAGCTCTCTCATGGAAGCACTCTATCCGACTTGCAGCGTCAAGAGCAATACTTCAGAGTTCGAATTGGAAGTCGCGCCCCCGCTCGGCCAGGTCGTCACCCCAGACCTCGACCTCGACGACGCGCTCCACCATCGCAGCCACCTGCATCTGCTCGACCTTGTCGAGCAGCGCGCGCAGGCTGGACTCGACACCACGCGCGTCCGAACCGACCATGCCGAGGGCAAGCACAGCCCTCCGGTGTTCGTCCTGGCCACCGATCTCGGCCACGCTCACGTTGTGCCGTGCCCGAAGCCGATCCCGCACGCGGTTGACGACGCGCCGCTTCTCCTTGAGGCTGCGGCACGCCGGGAGGCGCAGCGTGAACCGGGCAACTCCGATGACGAGGTGCTCCACGGGCTCGCTCCCGTGCTAGCCCTGAGCCGCGACCTCGATCTTGCGGAAGACCTGAATGGTGTCGCCCACCTTGATGTCGTTGAAGCCCTCGAGCCCGAGCCCACACTCGAAACCGGACTGGACCTCGCGAACGTCGTCCTTGAAGCGCTTCAGACTTGCGAGCTTTCCTTCCCAGACCTCGACACCATCGCGCACGAGGCGCGCGAGCCCGCTGCGCAAGATGTGGCCGTCCTGAACGTAGCAGCCGGCAACTGTGCCCACCTTGGGTACGTTGAAGGTACTCTTCCTGGACGATGGGGGAGAGCATGCCGACCATGGCCGCGCGGATGTCGTCCAGCAGCTCGTAGATGACCTTGTAGGTCTTGATCTCCACGCCCTGCTGCTCCGCTGCTCGGCGCGCCTTGGGGTCGGGTCGAATGCTGAACCCCACCACTACGGCTCCATAGGTGCTGGCTAGCGTGATGTCGGACTCCGAGATGGCTCCCACACCGTCGTGGAGAACCTTGAGCTGCACGCCTTCTACCTGGAGCCGGTCCAGGGAACCCTTGAGGGCCTCGAGGGAGCCCTGGACGTCGGCCTTGACGACCAGGTTGAGGTTCTTGATCTCCGCACCCTGGGCTTGGCTCAACAGCTCCTCGAAGGTGAGCTTCTGGCGACGCGTGAGGTTGCCCTGTCGCACCGCTTCGAAGCGGTGCTCGGCCAGTGCTTTCGCGGCCTTGTCGTTACCCACGACCGTGAAGTGGTCCCCTGCGACGGGCACGTCGTCCAGCCCCATGATCTCTACGGGCGTGGAAGGGCCGGCTTTCTTGAGCTTCTTGCCCCGGAAGTCGGTCAGTGCGCGGATGCGACCATGCGTGGTGCCCACCACGATGCTGTCGCTGCGCTTCAAGGTACCCTTCTGGACGATGATGGTGGCCACCGGCCCACGGCCCTTCTCGAGGCGTGCCTCGAGCACGATGCCTTCGGCGTGGCGGTCGGCGTTTGCTCCGAGCTCGAGCATCTCTGCCTGGAGCGTCACCGCGTCGAGCAACTCTGGGATGCCCTGACCGGTGATGGCGGAGACGTCCACCATCAGCGTGTCGCCGCCGAACTCCTCGGGCACGAGGTCGTGCTCGAGAAGGCGCTGGCGAACCACCGCAGGGTTCACGCCCTTCTTGTCGCACTTGTTGATGGCGACGACGATCGGCACGTCCGCGGCGCGCGTGTGGTTGATGCTCTCGATGGTCTGAGGCATCACGCCGTCGTCCGCCGCCACCACGAGGATGACGATGTCGGTGGCGTTGGCACCACGGGCGCGCATCTCGGTGAACGCCGCATGACCGGGCGTGTCGATGAAGGTGACCAGCTCGCCCTCGTGCTGGAACTGGTAGGCGCTGATGTGCTGGGTGATACCGCCAGCTTCACCCGCCGCGACCTTGGCCTTGCGGATGTAGTCGAGCAGCGAGGTCTTGCCGTGATCGACGTGGCCCATGATGGTGATGACGGCGGGACGGGGCTCCTTGTCGCCATCGTCGGCTGCGGTCTCTATCTGGATCATGTGCTCTTCTTCCTTGAAGGTCACGTCCACGACCTCGAAGTCGAAATCGGCGGCCACGAGCTGGGCGGTGTCGAGATCGATGATGTCGTTGATTCGCGCTGCCTGACCGAGACCCATGAGCACTTGGATGACCTGGCCAGCCTTGACCGAAAGCGACTTGGCGAGCTGTCCGACCGTGATGTCGCCGTCGACCTGCACCCGCCGTTTGATGGCCTTGGCCTGGGGCGAGGCCTTCTTCGGACCGGCGCGCCGCGTGCGGCGCTTGCGCCGCACCGTGGACGGCATGTCGTCCATGAGCATCTCGACACGACCAGCACGGCGAGGCTTGCGTCGAGGACGCCCGCGTGTACGGTCTGTCTTGGCGTCCTTCTTGCCTTCCTCGGCGCCCGGGGTGGGGGCGGTCCAGCGGGGACCCTCGGTGCTGCGGGTGGCGCGCACGGAGGCTTCGGCGGCTTCGCGGGCACGACGCCTCGAGCCCAATGGATCGTTGGGGTCGTAGCCGGGGGGCGGCTTGACCACGGCGGCACCCAGGCCATCGAACCGGGGCTTTCCCGTGGGAGTGGTACCCGGGGCCGCGGTCCCTGCTCCGGGCGCATTCGCGTCTGGCGCGACCTGGGATCCTGCCTCGGCGGCTGCCGCTGGGGGAGCATCCACTTGGCCTGGGTCGGAACCCGGCTCTGCGGTATCGCCTGAGTGCTCGGACGCATCTGCGGGCCCCGTATCTGCGCCAACCAGGCCGGGCTGCGAGGCATCGGGGTCCCGGGGGACCGCGGCACGGTGCAGCGCCGGTTCAACCGGTCCACCAAGGGTGGGGAGAACCGGTGCTTCGAGCGGCGCTTCGCCCTCGACCCGCAGCTGTTCCGCGGGGGGGGCGGCCTGCTCGGCCTGGACAGGAGGCTGCTCGGTTTGGTCCGCCTGGACCGGCTTGCGGCGACGGGGAGCGGCGGTGGACATGGGCTTGGCCGGAGGGCCGTCTGCACCGAGCTTCGGCGGGGCCGGGCGGCGGCGGCGGCGGATAACCGTGCCGCTTACCCGCTTCTCGCTGTCGGCCTCGCCCGAGCTTGCGCCTGGGGTGGAGGGGGTTCCCGAACGTCCGGGCGCAGTCCATCCCCTGCGGGTTTCTCCGCGGGTCCGATTCAGGCGGTTGAGGATTTCTTTCTTGGACATGCGCTACCTTCGCGGTGGCGGTCGCCCTGGGGGCTATCCGCGCTTGCTATGAGAACTTGCCGATGAGGACGGGGGAACTTCTCCGCATCCTCGGGATCCGGTCGTTCTTTGGCGTCGCGTCGTATCGGGCCGGTCGCCGGACCGATGCCGCGGCGGAGGGTAACCCAGGGCGGCATACCGACGCAACACGTGAACTAGGGGCTGTGAGGGGGTTCCTGGACGCACGGCCAGCGCGGCCCTGGGGCCCTTGCCGACAGCGCTCCCGAGGGCGGAAGCCTGAATCTCGACCGGGTACACCGTCAGTCCAGGAGCGGCACCGAGCAGCGCCCTCTCCGTGCGCTGGGCGATATCGCCCGCAAGGACCAAGGCTTCGACCCCTCCGCGCTGCAGGGCTTGCAGCAGACGCTGGTGACCGCTAACGACACAGCCCCCACGGGCGGCGAGGGATAGCGTCTCGAGCAGCCTGTCGAGGCAGGCTCGGTGGATTTGTTGCTCCAAGTCGCCGATCTGGGTTTCGACCCTGAGCGCTCGGTGGAGCGCGCGGGGTCGTTTGATCAACTTGGCCACGCAGGAGGCCTCCGCGCACAACCAAGCGCCGCGACCGGGCAGCTTCCCGCTGCGATCCACCCAGACCCCGCCCTTCGGCCCCGCTACCAGGCGCAGCAACCCCCCGGAAGAACTTTTCTTCCGGCAAGCTATACAGCTACGAAGGGGTCGCAAGACCTGAGCACCCTTCGCCTAGAACATCTAGGCGCCTCCCTGGGAAGCCGGGACCTCGGGGGCTGCGACTTCGGGGGCTGCGGCTTCGGGGGCTGCGACTTCGGGGGCTGCGACTTCGGGGGCTGCGGCTTCGGGGGCTGCGGCTTCGGGGGCTGCGACTTCGGCGGCCGGCTGCGCCGGCTCTTCGGGGGTGGGCTCGTCTTCGCCCAGTTGGGCGCGCTCTTCATCGAGTACAAGGGAGAGGTCTTCGGCCTCGACCAGGAGGGAGTCGGCGTCGTCCTCTGTCATGCCGAGAATGGATGCGATCTCGTAGGGGTCGGCTTCGCTCAGGGTCTGAGCGCCTCGGTAGCCATGTCGAACCAGTAGCTCCACCAGCTCTTCGTCCACGCCAGGGAGCCTGGACAGCTCGTAGCGGGCTTGCTCGTTCATCTCCGCATGCTTGCTCTCGGAGAAGATGTCGATTCGCCAGCCCGTGAGCTGGGCCGCCAAGCGCACGTTCTGGCCCCGACGGCCGATGGCCTTGGAGAGCTGATCGTCGGGGACGATCAGCTCCATGCTGTGGAGGTGGTCGTCCATGTACACACGGCTGACCATGGCGGGAGCGATGGCCGAGACGATGAAGCGGGCGGGATCGGGGTGGAAGGGGATGATGTCGATGGCCTCGCCGCGCAGTTCCTGAACGACGGCCTGGACTCGCGACCCCTTGAGGCCGACGCAAGCACCGACGGGATCGACGTCGGGGTCGGTGGAGGAGACGGCGATCTTGGCGCGATGACCCGGCTCGCGGGCGCAGGCTTCGATACGCACGATCCCTTCGTAGATTTCCGGTACCTCGAGCTCGAAGAGCTTCATCAGGAGGCCGGGGTGGGTACGCGAGAGCACAACCTGGGGGCTCTTGGACGAGCGCGTGATGTCCAAGACGTATGCTTGGAGACGATCGCCCTGCCGGTAGGTCTCGGTGTGAACCTGTTCGCGCTTGGGAAGAATGGCTTCGGCGCGGCCGAGGTCGACGATGATGTTGCCCTTCTCGAAGCGCCGAACGATGCCGGTGATCAGCTCACCCTTGCGGTCGCGGAACTCGTTGAAGGTCATCTCGCGCTCAGCGTCGCGGATCTTCTGGATGATGACCTGCTTGGCGGTCTGGGCAGCGATGCGGCCCAGCACCTCGACATCCATCTTGATGCCTAGGGAGTCGCCATCCTCACACTCGGGATCGAGCTCGCGAGCAGGCTCGAAGAGGATGTCGGTCTCCTCGTCCTCGATCTCGTGAACCACGGTGCGGAACTCGAACAGCTCCACTTCACCCAGCTCTTCGTTGTAGTGGGCTTCGAGGTCACGAGTCATGCCGAAGCGACGCCGGGCGGCAGCCTCGAGGGCGCCCTCGAGCACCTCTACCAAGACTTCGCGCGGGATGTTCTTCTCGCGGTGAACCGCATCGATAAGCCGTGCGAGATCACTGATCATCACAGCTCTCCTATTCGTTGATGGGCCCGAGCCCGGACAGGGCCCGGTATTCGTCGAGATCCAGGACCAGGTTCGCGCGCTCGATCGCCTCGAGGTTGATGCGCCGAACGTGGTCGGTTCGTTCGATGAGTAGATCGTCGCCCTCGAGCCCACGAAGTACGCCCGTGAGCCTGCGAGGCCCGGCGCCAGGTTCGAGGCGCAGCTTGATGCTGTAGCCTTCGAAGCGGGCGAAGTCGGCTCGCTGCTGCACGGGTCGGTCCATGCCCGGGCTCGAGACCTCGAGGTCGTAGGATCCCGTGATGGGTTCCTCCACGTCGAGGACGGGATTGAGCAGCCGGCTGATCCGGGTGCAGTCACCCACCGAGACACCGCCAGGCTGGTCGATGTGCAGCCGCAGGGTGCGCCGCCCGTGGGACGTGGTGAGTACGACGGCTACGAGCTCGTAGCCTTCGTCCCGCACCAGATCCTCCAAGAGGATCCGGACGCGGTTCTCCACTTCGCTGGTGGGGCTGGGCATCGGACTGGACGACCTGTGGCTGGTGTGAGGACAACGGAAAGCAGACAAAAAAATGGAGCCGCCCTGGGGGACCGCTCCACGCGCTTCCTGGTTGGACGGCCTCTATACGGCTTGTGACCCGCGCTGTCAAGATCCGCGTGCCAGGCCACTCAGGCCGGCGCTGGGCTGCTCGAGGAGTCCTTGAAGGGCAGAGCTCCGACCACCAATTCGGCGAGGTCCTCCTTGCCCAAGGTCTCCCTGTCGAGCAGGGCGTCAGCGACACGATGGAGCACGGCGAGGTTCTCGAGCAACAGCGCCTTGGCGGTGTTGTAGCCCTGGTGCACGATGCTCCGAACCTCCTCGTCGATGATCTCCGCGGTGTGCGGCGAGACCAGGCCTTGGCGACCGATGTTCTTGCCCAGGAAGACCTCGTCCTGCTTGTCGGACCAATTGACGGGCCCGAGGCGCTCGGACATGCCGTACTCGGTGACAAGGGCCCGCGCGATGTGGGTCGCCTGCTTGATGTCGTTTCGCGCCCCGGTGGTGACCTGATCGAAGACGATCTCTTCGGCCGCCCGGCCACCCATGAGCACGTTGATGCGGGTATGGAGGAAGGTGCGGGTTTCGTTGTAGCGGTCGCGATCGGGGAGCTGCCAGGTGAGACCCAGCGCGCGGCCACGGGGGACGATGGTGACCTTGTGGACGGGATCGGCCTTGGGGGAAAGCCAAGCCACCAGAGCGTGCCCTGCCTCGTGATAGGCCGTGGTGCGGCGTTCGTCCTCGTTCATGACCATGGAGCGTCGCTCCGAGCCCAGCAGGACTTTTTCCTTGGCGGACTCGAAGTCCGCCATCTCGACCTTGGTCTTGTCCTGCCGTGCCGCGAGCAGCGCGGCCTCGTTGACGAGGTTCTCGAGGTCGGCGCCCGAAAAGCCAGGCGTTCCCTTGGCGATGACGTCGAGCATGACGTCGTCGGACAGGGGCGTGCGCCGCGCGTGCACGTCGAGGATGCCTTCGCGACCTCTCACGTCGGGCAGCGGCACCACCACGTGCCGATCGAAGCGACCTGGGCGCAGCAAGGCCGGGTGGAG
>CAZVHW010000379.1:0-7888 GCA_964626835.1 uncultured Enterobacterales bacterium | reverse complement strand
TCCACGTGTGCTCGGTCGCTTGCTCGAAGCGGGTCGGGATGCCCAGGAAGGCTTCGATGACCGCGGCATTGGTGGGTGTGTGGTCGTCGGGCTTCGTGGTCAGGAAGCTGCCACCGCCGGCCATGGCCATGGGGAGCAGCAGCTGGTCCGCCAGGAAGGGCCCGACGGGGGCACCGGCGTCCAGCCAGCGCCGGACCTGCCCTGCCACGCGGGCGGCCACGCGCTCGGCCCGCACGCCTCGTTGGCCGAAGCCGGTGAACAGCTCCGTGATCCGTTCGCAGCGGATCTCGATCATCAGGGCGTTACCGGGACCGCGAGCGTCGGAGGTTTCGAGCACGCGTCCTTGGGTGCGGGGGAGGCCGAGCTTCTTGCAGGCCACGTCCAGTTCGCGCTCGGCGATGTGGGTCGGGAGCCGGGAGATGGCGGCGATGGGCTGGATCTCGAGGACGTCGCCGCGCTCGAGGATTTCGATTGGGCGGAGGCTGTCCGTAGGCTTGATGGTGGCGCGCAGCTCTCCCCCTCCAACCGGCATGAAGCCCCAGCGCCGCAGCTCGAGATCCACCGTGGGCCCCATGCGGGCCAAGACGGGCAGGAACACGCGCTGCAGGAAGTCGGAGGGTGGGCTCATGGGGTTGTGGGTGCCACCCAGGACCGTGGCGACGCTGGGTCCCGGGGCCATCATCAAGGGGGGAAGCACGGTTTGCAGTACCAGGTTGGCGCTGCCGGCGGTGCCTACGTCGAAGCGGTAGGTGCCTGGGCGGACGTCGCCTGGGTGGAAGGTGAGCTCGACGGAGCGCAGGGTGTCGCCCTGGATGGCCGCCCCGCAGACGGCAGCCGCGGCCCGGACGCAGGTGAGGTGCTGCCTGGCCAGGCCGGGCTTCCTGCGGCTCTTGCGGATGGAGTGGATGTGGAACGGGGTGCCCGTCCAGGCCGACAGGGCCAGGGAGCTGCGGAGGATCTGGCCGCCCCCTTCGCCCTGGGAGCCGTCGATGGTGAGGATGTCCATGGCGCCTATCCCTTCACGCAGACCACCTGGCGCAGCTCGTGGAGCACCTCGACCAGGTCGGATTGGGCCTCCATCACGGCGTCGATGTCCTTGTAGGCCATGGGGGTCTCGTCGATCACGTCGGCGTCCTTGCGGCACTCGATGCCGGCCGTGGCAGCCGCGTGCTGTTCGACGGTGAAGCGCTTGCGGGCCGCGGTGCGAGACATGGCCCGGCCGGCGCCGTGGGAGCAGGAATGGAACGACTCGGGGTTGCCGAGGCCGCGCACGATGTAGGAGCGGGCGCCCATGGAGCCTGGGATGATGCCCAGGTCGTCCTTGCGCGCGCGCACCGCGCCCTTGCGGGTCACCCACACCTGCTGTCCGAAGTGGTTCTCGATGGCCACGTAGTTGTGGTGGCAGTTCACGGTCGGCTCACCGTGTTCGAAGGCGCCCACCTCGTGGCGCAGGGCGCCGAGGGTGGCCTGCATCATCAGCTCTCGGTTGACCTGGGCGTAGCGCTGTGCCCACTGCACGGCCTCGAGGTAGTCGTCGAAGCCTTGGGTGCCCTGGGGGAAGAAGGCCAGGTTTGGGTCGGGGAGATCGACGTAGTACCGCTTCATGTCGCGCTTGGCGGCCCTGATGAAGTGGTTGCCGATGCGCCCACCCACACCACGGGATCCGGAGTGCAGCATCACCCACACGCGGTCTTGCTTGTCCAGGCAGACCTCGATGAAGTGATTGCCGGTTCCCAGGGTGCCCAGGTGTACGCGGTTGTTGGACTTGGCGATGCCAGGGTTCTTGGCGCAGATCGCCTCGAAGGCGGGCTCGAGCTCTGCCCACGCGGCGGCGTTTGCATCCGGTGGGTTGGCCCACGCGCCGCGGTCGCCACGGCCGCCGTGGTTGGTGCGGCCGTGGGGCACGGCGCGCTCGATACCGTGGCGGAGTGCGCCCAGCTGCTCGGGCAGGTCGGCGGCGTGCAGCGAGGTGCGGGTGGCCATCATGCCGCAGCCGATGTCCACGCCCACCGCCGCGGGAATGACGGCTTCCTTGGTGGCGATGACGGAGCCGATGGTGGCGCCCATGCCGGCGTGAACGTCGGGCATCGCGGCCACCCAGCGGAACACGAACGGCAGCCCGGCGACGTTGAGCAGCTGATCGCGGGCCGTGTCCTCGAGGGGCACGCCGTGCACCCAGGCCTTCACCACGCCTCGGCTGTCTTCGCGTCGGATCACTTCGTAGGTCCGGGTGGTCATGGCTGGCTCCACGTTGGGGTTGCCAGAGTGTATTGCACGGGGCGTGCCATGGTGCGAGGGACGGGTGAATGCGGGATATGCCGCGTGGAGCGGTCTCGTAGATTATCGAGGCGTATAAGTCACGATATGGATGTCAACTCTCGCTTCGCCTTCATGAGAGGATAGATGCGTCGCTCCCAGCTCGGAGGCCACCGTGATCACCCGCCGCCTCGCGCCCGGCGACGAAGTCGAGGTAGACGCCTTCCTGGCGCGCCATGCAGCCAGCTCCATGTTCTTGCGGGCGGGCCTGTATCGGTCGGGGCTCGAGCCTGGTGAGGGCCGCACGCATGGGGTCTGGATCGGGGCTTGGATGGAGGGCGAGTTGGTGGGGGTGTTGTCTCACTTCCGGTTGGGCAACGTCGTGTTGCAGGCGCCTCGAGCCTTGCCCGCGCTGCTCGAACGGCTCGCGGAACATCGGCGGCAGCCCATCCACGGCTTCGTGGGCCCCCGCACCCAGGTGGTGGCGGCGCACACCCATCCCCGCTCGCCCACCACGGAGCCCAAGCTCGACAACGTGGAGATCCTGCTCGATCTCGAGCTGCGTGACCTGGTCGTGCCGCCGGCTTTGGAGGTCGGCGAGGTCCGGTGCGTGGTGCCCAGCGAAGCCGACCTCGAGCTGCTGACGCGCTGGGGTGTGGCCTACAGCCGGGAAACCATGGGGATCGAGGCGGGCCAGCGCGCCGTGCGAGCGTGGCGCAAGCGGGGGCGCGACGGCATCCGCGAGCAGCGCATCTTCATGCTGCTTCGCGACGGGGAGCCGGTGTCCATGTCCGGGTTCAACGCGGCGTTACCCGACTGCGTGCAGATCGGTGGGGTGTTCACGCCCCCTGCCCTGCGACGGCGGGGTTTTGCACGCTGCAGCGTGGCGGGTTCGTTGGTGTTCGTCCGCCAGCGTGGCGTGACCCGCTCGGTGCTGTTCACCGAGCCCGGCAATCCCGCGCGCCGTGCGTACGAAGCCATCGGCTTCCGCGAGGTGGGGCGGTACGGGATCCTGCTGTACGAGCTGCCCTGAGAGGGTCGGGCGTCAGTCCGGATCGCAGGTGCCGTCGCACACGTGCTCGACGGTACCTTGCTCGATGAAGGTGAACATCTGCTCCCAGGCCACCCTCTCGCGTCGGGGGTTTTCGTGGGTGTCGGTCTCGGCGTCGCAGGCCACCGCATCTTCGGGTTCCTCCACGCCGTAGTCGAATTCCACCAGGGCCGAGCCCTCGAAGGGAGCCTCACGGGTCTCGAGGCCCCAGACCTCGCGGGTGGCGGGCTCGACCAGCGACGCGCCTGCCGCGCGGGCCATGACGTGTGCTGCCAGGGTGGTCACGCCGGCGTCTCCGATGGCGGCGTGGATCAGCAGGTCTTTGGTGGGGGTGTCGTCGTCGATGGGGGTGTCGGTCAAGAAGTGCGCCCAGCCCGCGGTCTCGCCGGGATCCCAGAGCATCTGGGTCAGGCCGAGGATCAGGGCGATGTCAGCTGGGTTGTCGTAGGTGTGCTGCATGGTGAGGAAGAAGGTGTCGAAGTCCACGGCGCGGGGCAGCACCAGGGAGAAGGGTGTGCCGCCGACACCGAGCACGGCGCGCTCGATGTCGGGAGACAGGGCCACGTACGAGCCACCCAGGATCGCTCCCTGGGAGTTGCCGTAGTAGTACAGCGCCTCGCGGTCGACGAGGGGGACGCCGTCCTCGGCAAGCGCGTCATCGTCGGCCATGTCGCCGAGCATCATGCGACCCGCCATCAGCTGCTCCACCTGCCCCTGGTGCAGCCGGTCCGGGACGGTCACGAAGTCGGAGAAGTCGTTGGCCACCGCCGTGGCGATGGCGATGAAGTCGTCCTCCTTCATGCCGGTCCAGTCCACGGCGAAGAGGATCCACCCGTGGGCGTTCGCCATCTCGCCCAGGTAGTCGGTGCGGACCTCGTCCTGGCTGCCCAGCACGCCGTGGCCGTACTGGATCAGCGTGCCAGCGCGGGGGTCCTCGAGCAGGGTGCAGGGCACGCGGATGGTGAAGGGTACGTCGGCCTCGCCGGTGTGGAGCGGTTGGTCCGAGTCGTCCCGGGCCAACGTGGAACCCGGTTCCCAGCTGGTCAGGTACAGGGGGGCTTGGAGGGTGCCCGTGATCGTGCGGCCGATGGTGGTCTTGTCCTCACACTGTGCGTCTTCAACATCGAGGATGGTGTAGGAGGGCCCGCCTTCGTCTACTCGCGCCAACGCGTCCTGTCGGATCCAGAGTGCGTCGGCCAGGGAGGTTTCGGCGCTGACGGTGACGAAGTCCCAGGCCAGCTGCAGGTCTTCGCGGGGTAGACCGGCCTGTTCGAGAACGGGGAAGACGTCCTGGTCGTAGTGGTCGCGCTGGCGCTCGAGATCCGGGTCGTCCGTGTCGAGCGCCTCTCGGAGGGTGGCGAAGCCTTCGGGAGCATCCAGGGGTTGGCGCTGGTCGTCCTCGAGCCCCTTGATGGCCACCACGTAGCGCCGGGCGTGCTCCATGGGCTGGGCTGGGCGGAGGATCAGGAGTTGGCTGTCGACCTCTTCGCTGCTCACGTCCAGTTCGGCGAAGTGGGGGTGCCGCTCGCCGGTCTCGGCGTCGAGGATGACGGTGTGGGCGCCCGCCTCGAGGCTCGCGCCGATGTCTCGGTGGCCTGCCAGCGAGTCGGTGGAGACACCGGGGAAGTGGGCGAAGAGCGGACCCAGGGTGGGGAAGCCGTCCTTGCGGTTCCAGGCGGTGGGGTCGAGCGGCACTTCCCAGTCGTTGATCGGGAGGGAGTTGGCGCCGAAGGAGACCCTGTGGCCCGACCCGGTCGCGGTGTCTGCCTCGAGGAAGAAGTTGCTGGGAAAGGGGAGCAGGCAGTGGGAGCCGTCCACCGGGTTGCAGTCGCCTCGGGGTGGGATCGTGGCTGGCGTGTCCTGGTCTTTGCACCCAAGCAGGACGGCGGCGGCGATGAACGTCGAGGCACGCACGACCATCTCCCGTGGTTCTTGCCTTTCGAGCCACTGTAGCAGCCGGGAATGGGGGCGATGGGCGGGTTGGGCGAGTGTTGACGAGCGGAGGCGGCGACCTATGTCCCCCGAAGCGGGACACGTGCCGACCTATGTGGCCAGGAACGGGACACTACCGCCAGTCCAGATGTTAGCGCTTACGGTGAAAAGCGGGTTTTCGGTTGGTGGGTCCTGGTGACGGGGCGGATCGGTGGCTCAGGAGGGCTCTTTTGTCCCGTTCCAAGTGACATAGGTCGGCACGTGTACCGTTTTTCGGGGCATAGGTCCCCTGGAGCCTCCGAGACAGGGGGCCGCCGTCACCTCACGGCCCCGCTTGGCCGAACCACACGAAGGTCTCGCCCGCTTGGGTTTCCGCCGGGTGGTAGTGGGACGAGGTGACGAGGTCGTCGTAGCCATCGCCGTTGATGTCCGCGAGGGCGGCCCTGGAACCCATGTCCTGCCAGCGGATGTTGCCTACGATGCGCAGGTCGACGTCGCCAGCGGTCAGCTCTGCGGGCCAGCTGGTGCGCCCGACGTAGAGGTCGAGGATGCCGGCGGAGCCGAGGTCGTCCCAGGTGGAGTAGGGGTTGCGGAAGAAGACGTCGTTCAGGCCGTCGCCGTTGATGTCGCCGATCATGCTGGGGAGTTGGGTGAACTGGATGTCTTGCAGGGGTGGCGCGGGGTTGATGTGTACGTTCACCTCCGCCAGGCTGATGGCTGCGGGCCAGCTGCTGCGGCCGAAGAGGACGTAGGCGTCGGTGTCGGTCTGGCCGCCCTCGCGCCCGGGGCCGACGAAGACCATGTCGCCGATGCCGTCGCCGTTGACGTCGCCCACCCGTGTGGGCGTGAGGCAGCGAGAGCCCACTGCGATGCGGACGTCCGCGTCCAGCTCGGTCATGGTGGCCGGCCACGTGTCCCGGCCGAAGAAGATGGCGAGGCCGTCCTCGCCGCCGCCTTCGGGGAGGCTGACGACCAGGCCGAAGTCGTCCCTGCCGTCGGCGTTGATGTCACCCAGCTTGCCGAAGCTGCCCATGCTACCGCCGGTGGAGTGGTCGAGCCAGGTGGTGGCTACCGCGTCGATCGCGACGTCGTGGTGGGTTCCGGTAGTGGGGGTGAGCAGCAGGAAGACCTCGTCGCTGTCGCTGTCACGCCCGACCAAGTCGGCCAGCCCGTCGCCGTTGAAGTCGCCGGGCTCCCAGAACAGGATGTCCCGCTCGCCGCCGTAGACCCAGAGGATGCCGTCTTCGGGGGCCACCAGCCCGCTCGCGATGTCCGCTCCGGAGATGACGTGGGCCTCGCCGTTGTTGAAGACCTGGCCCGTGAGGTACCAGTCGTCCAGGCCGTCGCCGTCGAAGTTCCCGCCGGTGTAGGGGGCGTCGAAGTCGGTGGACGAGCCACTGTTCTGGCTGTTGGTCACGGTGCCTGTGGTGGTGGCCAGGTCCGACCCTGTCGACCAACCCGAGGTCGAGCCCAGGACCGCGTGGTCCAGGCCCGAGCCCTGGGGTGTCGAGTAGCCGGGGGAGATGGCCACGTCGGCCAGTCCATCGCCGTTGGTGTCACCCAGGGGGACCACGCCGGAGACCTGGTTGTTTTCGACGTGGCTCGTGTACGAGGCGGCATCCGCCAGCGGCTCTTGCAAGGCCCAACCTTGCTCCCGCCCGAAGACGATGTAGGCCTTGCCGGCGTTTTCCGCCCCCTCGTCGTTGTAGGGAGCCGCGATGACCAGGTCGGCGATGCCGTCGCCGTTCATGTCACCGGGCGCGGTGTAGTGTCCACCCGCCCAGTCCTCGGCCGCCTCGCCCACGAAGCTGGCGCAGGCGTCGTCGGGGTCGAGGGTGTCGCCCCACGCCCAGTCACAGGGGGGATCGTCGATGACGTCGGTGTCGGCATCCGAGTCGGCATCGCTGTCCGAGTCGGTGTCCGCATCCGCGTCGGTGTCGGTGTCTGCGGGCTCTTGGCCCGTGTCGTCCTTGTCGTCGGGGCAGCCCAGCAGAGCCAGGGAGAGGAGGAGGAGGGGGGGGCGCACGGTCACCTCCTGGGGTGCGTCCACGAACCAGAGTAGCAGGTTTGAAGGGGGCTTAGTCGCGTCGACGTGTCAGCCCTGCCAGCACGGCCAACAGAAGCAGGCCCCCACCGCGCACGGGGCGCCCGAGCCGCGACCCGTGGGCTGTCCAGACTCTGGCCCAGGTCCCAGGAGCGCAGCAGCACGACGTGTTCGCCGGTGGTGAAGGTCGAACCCGGTCGAACCTGGAGCGAGGCACCCAGCCGGAATCCGGAGCGAAGCTCCAGTCCACCGGCGAGCCCTGCCTGCAGGCTGGCGTGGATCCCGGCCCTGGCGATGGCGCCCATGTCCGCTCGACCCCAGGGAGTGAGGGCGGGCGCGAGGGGCTCGGGGGCGTCGAGGTTCGGCAAGGGCGGTGGGGGCGGATCGGCTTGACTGGATGTGCTGGGGTTCGAACCATCCGTGGCAGGCGGCAGCGGCGTTGGAGGGGGTGGCTCGGTCCCTGCGGACCGCGGCGTGGGTGCCGGCTCTGCGACGGGCTCCGGCAGGGGTGGCATGGTCGTCGCGGCATTCCTGCTCGCTTCGATCAAGGCATCGGCCGGACCGACGGGCTGTAGGAGGCTGATCGCCAGCCAGATCAGGTCCTC
>CAZVHW010000378.1:0-7910 GCA_964626835.1 uncultured Enterobacterales bacterium | reverse complement strand
CTTGTGGTCGGCGGTTTCTGCGGTCGCGGCGGGAGTGACGACGGAGGGCGCCGCCGCCGGCAGGTCGAAGCCTTCGGCCAGCAGGGGGGCCAGGTTGTTGGGGTAGGCCAGGGGCAGGTGTTCGAGCGTGCGGCCCTGGGTGAGATCCACGGCCTTGGCCATGCTGGTGAGGATGAAGGCCGCTGCCAGGCCGAAGAACAGGTAGGCTATGGGGAAGCCGAGGAAGAAGGCCAGCCCTAGCATGATCATGTCCGGGAACAGGGGGGCGGCTGCCTTGCCCAGCTGGAGCGGGGCTTTCTGGTCCGCCGGCACCAGCTGGGTGCGGAAGCCGGCGTCTCGGGCGACGAGGGCCAGGCGGTCTGCGGCGCTGCGCTCCACCCCGTGAACGAGCCGGAAGCGGTCCTGGGCCAAGGTGGGGGTGACCCGGAGGGCGCCCTCGGGCAGGCTGGCTTCGTCGCCGACGGCGTTGGCCACGACTCGTTCAGGCCCGACATCGTCCGAGGTCACCAGCTCTTGGATGAAGTCACCACCGATGCCAACCACCTCGCCGATCATGCGGCCGGGATCGGCCTGCCAGCCATCGCGCCCCTCGCGGTGCCGCGTGCGTCGGCGGGCGCGTCGTTGGGCGTGGCGCCAGGCGTGTCGGGCGCGTCGCTCGTGGCGCTTGCCGTCGTCCTTGCGCGGTGGGCGGGCGATGACGGTCCAGCCGCCGTCGGGCAGGCGGGCTGCTTGGAGGCTGGTGACGGGCTAGGGGGCGAGGGACAGATCGTGTTCGGGTCGGGTCCCTCGAGCCGGCTCGGTGGCTTGCTCGGGAGCGCGCCGGAGCTGCAGGGCCTCGGCCAGGTCCGTCGCACCCTGGGGCCGTGCGGCTGGATCGGGGTCCAGCAGCGTATGGATGGTCGCCGCCAGGTCTGGAGGGAATTCGGGCACCTGCTGGTCGACGGGCTCGACGTCGCCCTCCATCTGGCGGTGTAGGGCCCTCATGGCGGTGGGGCCCTCGAAGGCCGGCCTTCCCGTGGCCGCCAGGTACAGCACGGCACCCAGTGCGTACAGGTCGGACCGTGGGTCGGCGCGAACACCGTCGTAGACTTCCGGAGCGGCGTAGCCGGGGGTTCCCAGCATGCCCGTGCCGCGGGTGCTGCCTCCGTCGCGTAGCCGCGCCAGCCCGAAGTCGGTGAGCACCGGCTCGCCCCGTGGGCCGATCATGACGTTCTGGGGCGTGACGTCGCGGTGCAGCAGGCCCCGGGTGTGGGCTTCCGCCAGCACCTCGGCCAAGCGCACGCCCAGTCGGCGCACGGCCTCGGGCTCCATGGGACCGTGCTGCGCCAGGTGTTCTGCCAGGGTCTGGCCGGGGTGGAAGGGCAGGCTCAAGGCCCACGTACCCCCCAGGTCGTGCAGTTCGTGGGCCACCAGGGCGCCTGGGTGGCGCAGACGGGCGGCAGCCACGACCTCGCGACGCAGGCGCTCGCGCATGGCGGGGTCGTGGGCCAGGTGATCGTGCAGGACCTTGAGGGCCACGCGCTCACCTCGCACACGGTCGCGAGCCAGGTACACGGTGGCCATGCCGCCCCGCCCCAAGGCGCCCACGATCTCGAAGCGCTCCCCGAGGATCTGTCCTTCGTTGTACTCTGGCATGGCTCGCTCCTCGAACGGAAGGCTATGCGCCGTGGACCGGGTCGTCGAGCCGAGAGCGGCGCCAAGCGTCCGGTAGTGCTATCCTCACTCCTCGAGGAGTGACCGCCATGTTCCGCCCCGCGATCCTGATCATCCCCCTCTTGGCCGGCTGCTTCGACAGCTCGTCCGATACCACTCTGTCCGCCTGCGAGCAGATGGTGCAGACCCTCTGCAGCCGCTCTTGCGAGTGCGCCGACGTGGAGTGCTACCATTTTCTGGACGCCTGGTCTGCGGCCTACACCTCGGAGGCCGCCTGCGAGTCCGCCGAGCGAGGGCTCTGGTGCGACGACACGGCCTTCGACATGGACTTCGACGCCTGCGAGTCCGCCGTGTCCAGCGCGGAATGCGGAGAGGACTATGGCCAGACCGGGCTGCCTTTGCCCAGCGCCTGCGACGTGATGGTCTCGTACTGAATCAGGCCTCGCCGCCTTCTCTTGGGCGCTCTTGGACCAGTCGGTCGAGGATCAGCCCGAAGAAGACCGCGTCATCGGAGCGGAAGCTCCACCCCAGGTGCGTCTTGCAGTGTGCGCAGGGGGCCATGGTCCAGCGGTAGCCGGGGAACCAGCTGTACTCGGCATGCTCCTCGCCCCTCTGGGTGCAACCCGGTGCCTCCCGAAAGCAGCCGATGCGGAACAGGTAGCCGTGGGGATTGACGAAGCTGTGCTCGTGGGCGTCTGCGATCTGGATGCACCAGCCCGAGGCGGTGACGGCGTGGCCGCAGCGAGCGCAGAGCAGGCGGGAGCCCTGGGCCTCGTCCCATGGATCGTGGGGATGGGCCTGGACTTCGTCGCTGCGCTGTGGGTCTTGGGCGTCCTTTTCCAGCAGCGTCGTGAGACCTCGCGCGGTCACGCCAGCTTCACGGTCTGCAGGCGGAGTCGTGTGTGCCCGCGGCGTTTCTCGATGAACCAGCCATTGAAGCCCGCCTTGTGGAGCTCCTTGCGGGTCCGGGACAGAAGCACCTCGAAGTTGTTGGAGCCCATGTTCTGCCAGCTGCGGCCCCAGATGCCGCGCATGACGTCGTCGTCCGCGCACCAGCCAGCGGCGTCCGGAGCGACGTCGCCCAGCTGGTCGTCTCGGAGCTTGGACGCCAGGATCCAGAGGAGGGAGACTCTGTTTTCCGCGGTGATCGCGTAGCGCAGATCCGAGGATGGATCGTAGAGCCAGGCCTCGGGACCCGTCTCGCCTTCGAGCGAAACCTCGAGGTGGTAGCCGCAGGTGGTGCGCTCGACCGCTTCGCGGGCCGCAGCGGCGAGCTTGCCGGTGGGGGAGCGGAAGACGAGCGTGTGGCCAGCCAGATCGAAGGGCTCCCCGGGAACTACGGGGGCTTCGGAGTCGTCCGTGGACAACCAGATCTCACCGTTTTCGTACAGCGTGATGCAGGCGACCGCGGTCGCGTCGGGGACCCGGATCTGGCAGTGTTCGCGGTCTCCCACGTAGATGCGGTCGCTGCGGACGGGGTACGCCACCCCTGTTCGCAGGTCCACCAGCAACGACGGGATGGGCGCGGGTGCGGCGGGGTGCTCCGAACGCTCGATTCGGACTCGGAGCGAGACGTTGGAGCCGAGCCTCACGGTGTCGCCGTGGCTCAAGGCCACGGGTCGGCGGACACGTTGGTCGTTGAGGAAGGTGCCGTTGGTGCTGCCCAGGTCCCTGAGCATGAGCTGCGTACCGTTCTCGGCGAGATGGAAGACCGCGTGGCGGCCGGACACCATCCGGTCGGCCAGGACCAGGTCGTTGTCGGGACCGCGGCCCACGAACAGCGCCCGTTGGGCCAGGGGTTCGGTGTGGACCACGTCGTCGACCTGGAGGATCAGGAGTTCGACCTGGAGGGAGCTGGTTGGAGTCGGTCCCGATGGCATCGTTCGCCCTATGGGTGGTGTGGGCGGGGCGGTGAACGGGGCCCAGTATGGTGCGGTTTGCCGATGAGATCAGGGACCCATGCCGGGGGGGATGTCGAGCTGTCGTGTGTCGCATGGTGGGCCCGGAAGCCGACACGATCAAAGGACGAGACACGCCACACCGTGGCAAAGCCACCCTGACCCATGACCTCCTCGAGCCTGTAGCGACCGTCTGACAGCTCCATGACGCTCCAAGGTTATCCCAGCGCGGGCGGCTCGTGGGTTGCGGGATACGAACTCTGTATGTCGGACTCCCGTAGTCGGCCCCGGACTCGATGGCTGCTGCCTTTGGTGGCGGTGCTCCCGGCGTTCTGGGTCGTGAGCGCCCGAGGGGCCGCCATGGGCCGCTTCTCCGTGGACCTGGCAGGGCACCTCTGGACCGGCTGGGCCTTCGGACGGTACGGCCTGCTGCATACGCGGACCATCGGCTGGCCCGAAGGCGTGGACCTGCTGCCCGTCCTCGGAGGCTGGCTGGACGTCGCGCTGATCGGGCTGCTGCGGCATGTCGTCGCCCTCGAGCTGGCCTATGACCTGGTGGCCGGCATCTACCTGGTGGTGGCCGGGTTGGGGGGGTGGCTGCTGGCTCGCACCCTCGGTGCGTCGCGGCCCGCGGCCGTCGTGGCGGGCCTGCTGCTGCAGCTCGACGGCTTCGTGTTGCAGCACTTGGCGGGCGGGCGGCTCGAGCAGGTCGGGTTGGGTTTCGTGGCGCTCTTCTTCGCCATGGCGCTGCGCTGCTGGACCGGTCGCGGTCGTTTCGCTCCGCTGATCGCGGGCGTGGCCGGGGCGGTGCTGGTGGTCGTCTCCTGGGAGCTGTCGCTCATGGCCGGCTTGGTGGTCTTGTTCACCCTGCCCTTCCTCCGGGGGGTCGAGCGAGCAGCGGGGTTGCTGCGTCGCCTGGGCACGACGGTCGCGGTGGGGTTTTTCCTGGTCGGCCCCTGGGTGCTCGCCTTCTTGATGCGTACCGCGGCGGTGCGCGCCTTTGACGAGGGAGGATTCTCCTTGGAGCTGGCGGGCAAGGCCTCTGTGGGCTTGCTCGGGTGGTTCCTGCCAGGGACCGCACGCCCTTGTTGGCTGGCATTGTTGGCGCTGGTGGCGCTGCCGTGGACCGTGCGGCGCAGCCGTCGGCTGCTGTGGTTTGGGTGGATCGCAGGGCTCGCTCTCTGTCTGGTCCTGGCCTTGGGACCGAGCCCCGGCCTGCTGTTTCCCGGCGATCCATCCCAGGGTTCGTGGGGTCCCTTCGCCTGGTTCCACGGGCTTCCCGTGCTGGGTTGGTTCCACTGGCCGGATCGTCTGCTCGCCACCTGGAGCCTGGTGGTCGTGGTGGCCGTGGCGTTGGCGCTGGACGCCGTGGGACGGCGCCGGCGCTGGTTGGCCGTGCTGCTCGCCGTGCTCACCCTCGGCAACGCCTGGATCGAGGCGGAATTCGCCGGGCGCCAGCCCCGGGGCGACTACCGCTTGCCGGAAAACCCGGGCGCCCGCGAGCTCGCCGAACTACCCGGCGAGGGCGCCGTCCTCGACCTTCCACCCCAGCCCAATCTCGTCAACCACCTGCGCTACCAGCTGGTGCAGATTCGGCACGGGCGTCCCGTGCGGTTCCACCACCTCCTGGGCCACCTGCAGTCCTCGGGGGGCGGAGACTCCGTGGATCGGCTGCCCATGGTGGCGTGGTTCCGAGAGCTGATGCACGGGCGCGGGGCGGAGCGAGGCGACTTCACGGCCGATGAGATCGCGGGTTTGCGGGCCGCGGGTTTCGGTTTCGTGGTGCTCCACAAGCACGGCTGGCCCGAGCATCGCTGGCGCCGTGCCCAAGCCCTGTTGCTTTCGAGCCTGGGCGAACCTGTTATCCAGCAAAGCTCCGCATGGATCTGCTGGCGCCTTCCTGGCGCAGACGAGGGAGAGACTCGAGATGGCCAAGCAGCAGTTGACCGTTAGGAGGCTGGAATACGGCCTGGGGATGAGGCTGATAAATGCCCTGGCGGGGTTCGTGGCGAAGTTGGGCATTCCAGCTGGCAACATCGAGCGCGGCAACGTGCTGTACCACGCCACCCGTCGCAAGAAGCTGGCGGAGTTCGGGGACTCCCGCTTTTTGGAGTTCTTCGACCACTACGTCGAGGTCTCCAACAAGCTCCCGCTCACGGCCTTTGGCCGCATCGTGACGCGGCAGAGCGCGCTCAAGGCCTTGTCGAACCGGCTGATGGTGGAGCGCTACATCCACCGCCATCCGCGGGTCGAGTCCATCCCCGTCAAGCGTCCCTTGTTCATCGTGGGCTTCCCGCGCACGGGCACCACCCTGCTGCACCACCTGTTGTCCCAGGATCCCGGCTATCGGTCGTTGAAGTTCTGGGAGCTCCACACGCCGGTGCCGGTGTTCCTGGACGATCCCGAAAAAGACCGCGCGTTCCGGGTCAAGGTCGCCCGCCGCACCCTGGCGGCTGTGCGCTACGTCGTGCCCGAGATGCGGGTGATGCACCAGACCGATCCCCACACGCCCGAGGAGTGCTGGCAGCTGTTCTACAACTGCTTCGGTGCCATGAACATGGACCTTCAGACCGGCTGCTTCGAGATGGGCGACTGGCTCTTCGGGCGGGACATGGTCTGGATCTACGAGCAGTACAAGCGCTACCTGCAGATCCTGGCCCACAGGCATCCCACGCGGATCTTCGTGTTGAAGTGCCCGGAGCACCTGTGGTTCCTCGACTCGTTGCTCGAGGTCTTTCCCGACGCCGGCATCATCCAGACTCACCGCGACCCCTACAACTGCGTCGCGTCCTACAGCAGCATGATCTCGCTGAACCGTCGCATGCTCTTCGGCAAGATCGATCCCCACGAGGTGGGCCGCCACATCACCGGTCGTTTCCTCACGGGCATCGAGCGGGCCATGAAGGTGCGCGACGAGCGGGGCGACGCCAACTTCTACGACGTGGACTTCCGGCAGCTCATCAAGACCCCCCGCGACGTCATCCGAGCCATCAAGGACTGGCACGGCTTGGACCACGACCAGGAGAGCGAGCGCCGCATGGACGAGTGGTTCGAGACCAAGCGCGACGACGCCAAGGGCAAGCACGTCTACACCGGCGAGATGTGGGGGTTGGACGTGGCCGATATCCACCAACGTTATTCTCGCTACATCGAGCGCTTCGGCGTGTGGACCAAGGCCGCGGGCATACCCGGCGGTGACCGTGAGAAGCACAGCAATGTCGTGGCGCTGGCCAAGCAGCTTCCACTGGCGCCGGGCGATTAGTGCTGGATCCTCCCCTTGGGGGAGACCGCATGTTGTGGGTGAGGAGGTCAGTGTGAACGACTTGCTGCCCATCGGTCGCTTCTCCGGCTGTGTCGCCTGAGCGTCAAGGCGCTGCGGCACTACGAGCGGGAGGGCTTGCTTCACCCCGCCCACGTCGACTCCGACAACGGCTACCGGTACTACGCCGTGGCCCAGGCCCTCGAGGCGGACCGCATCCGCGTGCTCCGCTCCCTGGACCTGCCCATCAGCGAGAACCGGGAGCTGTTGAGGGAGCGCGACACCACCGCGGTGAGACGGCGCCTCGAGGCGCACGGGCTACGCATCCGGGAACGCATCGAAGAGCAGCAGCGAGCACTGGCCTACCTCGATCAACTCATCGAGGAGGAAGACATGAGCCACGACATTCAGCTCAGGGATCTGAGCGAACAGTACATCGTCACCGTGCGAGAGACCGTGCGGAGGCAGGACATCGGCGACTCCATGGGCCGCGCTCTGCGCAAGCTCTACGCCCACGCGGGCATCCGCTTCGCCCGCCCGGCGGGCCCCCCGTTCAGCATCTACCACGACGAGGAGTGGCCCGAAGAGGGCATGGACATGGAGGTCTGCCTGCCCGTCAGCCGCCGGTTGCGGGGCAAGGACCCCGTGCGCTCCATGCGCCTCGATGGCGGCCGGGCCGCCTGCGTGGTGCACGCCGGCCCCTACGACGAGGTGTGCCAGGCCTACCGCGCCCTGACTGCGTGGATGCAGGAGCAGGGCCTCGAGGCCGACGGCCCCCCTCGCGAGGTCTACCTGGTGGGTCCCTGTCGTGACCGCCAACCCGCCGACTACCGCACCGAGGTGATCTGGCCGGTGGTCGAGGCGACGACCTGAGCGCCCAGCAGCCCCGACGTTGCAGATACGCCCAGGGTGACTGTCACCCTGGGCTTGAGCGGGACGTTGGGGGGCGTGGCGTTGCAGATACGCCGAGGGTGGCGGTCACCCTGGGCTTGAGCGGGACGGTTTGGGGTGTGGCGTTGCAGAAAGTCCGAGGGTGACGGTCACCCTGGCCCTGAGCGGGACGTTCGGGCGCCTGGCGTTGCAGAAATGCCGAGGGTGAC
>CAZVHW010000377.1:4824-7922 GCA_964626835.1 uncultured Enterobacterales bacterium | reverse complement strand
GCGCCGCTTGATGTTCATGCGGGGCAGGAGCAGGGCGCGTGCAGCGTTTTCGCGAAAATGGGCGCCGAACAGCCCCGTGGCCCCCAGGTGGTCGCGCAGGAGGTCTTCGATGCTGCCCAGGTCGAGCAGGGACAGCACGTCACCGGCCTCGAAGCGGTCGGGCAGGATGAGCAGCACGCCGTGGTTGTCGTGGAAGACCTGCAGCCGCGCGTCGTGGCGCCTGCGCCAGGCGGAGGCCAGGGCCAGCGCCAGGGGGTGGTTGACGGCCCCACCCCAGCCGGTGTGCAGGATGACCTGTTTGGCGCCGGAGGTGTTGAGGGGATCGGAGAAGTGCTCGACCAGCAGGTGATGGTGGTGGGGGAGATCGGATCCGGTCTCTTTTTTCTGGCGCTCGAGGAAGCCAACCAGCTCACGGGCGGCCGCGGGTTCCATGGCGTGGTGGGCTTCGAGCTCGCGGAGGAAGGCGGGGTCTCGCAACCGGTCGTTGGCGCGCTCGAGGAAGGCGCCGATGCGGCGGGCCAGGTGGTAGGAACGGTCGCGGGCTTCGGCCCGCCAGAACGGGATGATGCTGGGCGGGTGGTCTGGGCCCACCGGCACCACGAACACGTCGTTGTGGCTGATGCCGTGGACGCGCCAGGTCTGGGTGCCCAGGGTGAAGGTGTCGCCCAGGGAGCGTTCCCAGACGAACTCTTCGTCCAGCTCTCCGATGCGGGCCTTGCTGTCGGCGTGGCGCAGGTTGTAGTAGCCGCGGTCGGGGATGGTGCCGCCGGACATGTAGACGATCCGCAGCGCACCCGGTCGGGCCGCCACCGTACCGGCGACACCATCGACCACGACACGAGGCTGGAGCTCGCGCAGGCGGGCGTGACCGTAGCGGCCGGACAGCATGTCGATGACCAGGTCGAACTGGCGACGGGACAGGCGGTGGTAGGGCGCACTGGAGCGAACGAAGGCGAAGAGATCGCCCAGGGGCCAGGCCCGTTGGCCGGTCATGGCCACGATGACCTGGGCCAGCACGTCGAGAGGCCCGCGAACAGGATGGATGGGCTCGAGATCGCCCTCGAGGGCGGCGCGCGCCACCACCGCACCCTCGACCAGGTCGCGGCCGCCGAGGGGGTAGAGCTGCCCCTGGCTGACCGCACCCACCTGATGGCCGGCCCGGCCCAGGCGCTGCACGGCCGAGGCCACCGTGGGTGGCGTCTGCACCAGGATCACCTGATCGAGCGCGCCCACGTCGATGCCGAGCTCGAGGGAGTTGGTGGCCACGATGGCGTCGAGTTCGCCCGCCTCGAGCCTTGCTTCGACCGCCAGGCGCAGCTCGCGGGACAGGGACCCATGGTGGGCCCACGCGATCTCCCCCGGCTGACCTTCGTTCAGGAACCGGGTGAGCTTCTCGGTGGTTCGGCGGTTGTTGGCGAAGACCAGGGTGGAGCGGTGGCTGCGAATGTCGGGGAGGACTTCGTCGGCCAGCCGGCGCCAGAAGACCTTGCTGGGCTCGAGGCCCTTGGGTACGGGCCGGGAACGATCGGGGCTGCGCACCCGCAGCTCATAGCGGCGGGTGTCGTCCGCCTCGAGCACCGTGACCGGACGCGGCGTGTACACCGCGTGCTCGCCCCGGCCCTTGTGGGTGTAGCCGCCCACGAAGCCAGCGACGGCTTCGACCGGTCGCACCGTGGCTGACAGGGCCACGCGCTGGACCTCGCCCGCCAGCAAGGCCAAGCGGTCTACCGCGGTGATCAGGTGGGTGCCGCGCTTGGAGCCCACCACCGCATGGATCTCGTCGAGGATGACCTGGACCACCCCCGACAACATGCGCCGGCCACCGGCCGAAGAGACGAGCAGGTTGAGGCTTTCCGGCGTGGTGACCAGGATTTCGGGCGGGCGCCGCACCATGCGCTGACGCTCGCTGCCCGGGGTGTCGGAGCTGCGGGTGAGCACCCGGATGCCAGGCCAAGGCTGGCCCGCGGCCTCGAAGCGCTGCTGCAGCGCCGCCAGGGGGGCCAGCAGGTTGCGCCGGATGTCGTTGTTGAGCGCTCGCAGGGGAGAGATGTAGACCACCCGGGTGCGCCCGGTGTCCCAGGCGCCCGAGCCCAGCTGGTGCAGCGCCCAGAGGAAGGCCGCCAGGGTCTTGCCCGAGCCGGTGGGCGCGGTGAGCAAGACGTGCTGACCCGCGGCGATGGCCGGCCACGCCAGCTGCTGCGCCCGGGTGGGCTGGCCGACCTGATCGGTGAACCAGTCGCGGATCAGGGGGTGGAAGGGCGCGAGTGTACTGGACATATGTTCAACTTACTCGACTCGAAGCTGCCGGCACGCGGTCGATGTTCTCGCACCGGGCGCTGGTCAACCCCACGGGTTTCCCGCCCATGGACTGGAATTCGGGCCCTACAGCGGCATCGTAGGCGCCAGGATCCCGAACACGTACAGCAGCAGGCAGCAGACGCCGAGCATCACCCCCGACCACGCCAGCAAAGCCGGCCGGGCCAGCCGGCTGCGCTGCAGGAAGGCCTGCGCCAACATCACGAGCACGACAAAGCCCGCCACCAGCGGGAACACCGAATTCAGCGCGAGCACGGTGACCAGGGGCAGCACGTCCCAGTAGTCCTCGTACATGGCCGTGAAGGTGGGCGAAACCGCACAGGGGAGGATGAGCAGGGCGAGCACGACCTGCCCTCCGATGAGGTAGGGCGTGCGGCCTCCGATGCTGCGCTCGTCAGGTAGCCGACCCATGGTGCTGGCATAGCACGAACCGGACACCATATGAAGAAGGGCTTCGGAGGAACCACCATGCCCCGCCCCAACATGCTGCGCCGCGCCCTCGCACCCATCGACAAGCTGCCAGCCTTCTCCCGCACCTGGGCCCGCTCCATGGCCCTGGGCCGCACCGTCCCCTTCGTGGGAACCGCCGGCATCGTCTGCGTCGAACTGGGCGACGAGGGCGGCGAGTTCACCATCGCCAACCGCCGCAAGGTCCAGAACCACATCAAGGGCGTGCACGCCGCGGCCACGGGGCTGCTGGCCGAGACGGCGTCGGGCCTGGCCTTCGGCTGGCACCTGCCCGACGACAAGCTGCCATTGCTCAAGGCCATGAACATCGACTA
>CAZVHW010000377.1:653-4814 GCA_964626835.1 uncultured Enterobacterales bacterium | reverse complement strand
GCCCTTCGAGCCACCTCCAAGCTCACGCCAGAACAGATCGAGACCATGCAGGCCGAGCCCAGGGGCGCGGTGGACGTGGCGGTCACGGTCACCGACGAGGCCGGCATCGAGCCGGTGAAGTGCACCATGACCTGGGCCTGGATTCCCAAACGAAAGAAGGCTACCGAACCTCGACCACCTCGTAGCTGAGCACGCCACGAGGGCTGTCCACCTCGAACTCGTCGCCCGCCTCGAGCTCGGCCATGGCCCTGCCCAGGGGACCTCGGGGGCTGACGACCCGGACGGTCGTCCCATCGACCTGCACGCGGCCACCGCCGGCGGGGGCCACGAAGACCAGCTCGCGCCGGTGACCGCCCAGGGCCACCAAGGCCCCGACCTGGACCACGGGCGGCTCCAGCGGTCGGGTAGCGTCGAAGACCTCGAACCAGGCCAGCAGGCGCCGCAGCTCGCCGATGCGGCGGGCTTGGCCGCGGGCGAGGTACGAAGCCTCGATAGCGCGGGTGTCGTACTGGCCCTCCTGCCGGGTCTCGTCGGAGGTGGCCTCGCCGCGGGTGGACTCGGCGACGCTCTCGAGGGCATCGAGCTCGCCCCGCAGATGTTCGACGATCCGAGCCACTACCTTCGCTTTGTCGGGCAGGTTCGGACGCATTGGAAGCCTCCAGGGGGGCCTTTGAAGGAACGGAGTATCTCGAAACACCCGGATTCGCGTTAGAAGCCGGCACATCCAAGGGAGCCCCATGTTCCGCACCGTGCTGCTACTGCTGGTCCTGCTTCTCCCCCTCGAGACCGCCCTGGCCCAGGAATGCGGACCGTCCTGCCCGGCCTGCTCGGGCAACAGCCAGGGCGCGCTCCTGGAAAAGGGCTCCCTGGTCGTCTCGGGGCTGCTCATCCCCACCGGCGAAGAAGAACGCGGCGTGCTGAGCGCACGCTACGGCATCCTGAAGTGGTTGGACGCCGGTGTGGGCTACACCGTGATGGCTCGCAAGCCCATCTGGAGCCTGCGGTTTCAGGCTCTCGAAGAGCAGAAGGACAGCTGGAAACCCGCCATTCTGGTGGGTACCGGCAGCGTGCAGACAGGCGGCGCCGACCAGTCCGTCTATGTCCAAGGCAGCAAGGCCTTCGAGCCCAGCCGGAACTTCTCCATTCGCGCCAGCGGCGGGGCCGCCATGCTGATGCCGGAGCTCGAAAAAGTGTACGGATTGGCGGGGCTCACCGCCAACCTGTTCCAGCGTTTCTCGCTGTTTGCCACCTTCGATGGCCGCAGCTTCCACGAAGGAGCTTCCGTGACCCCAGCGGACTGGCTCACCATCTCGGCCATGCTGATCGAGAGCCGCCACCTGGCCGCTTCCATCATCCTCGAGTGGGTGATCACCGGTCGGGCGAAGTAGGCGACCCGATGCGTCCTCGTTAGCCGGCCTTGACCACCTTGGTCTGCCCAGGCCCTCCTTTTTTTCTGGACGAACGCGACTTTCTGCGCTTCCGGGGGGCCTTCCCGGGCCCCTGATCACCCCGCACCTTCGACGGTGGCTTGGCGCACTCGCCGCGCTGCTGGCCCTGGGCCTGCGCCTCGGGACCAGCGCCAGAAGGTTTCCTGCGCCTCCTTCTCCTTCGCTTCTTGGCGGGTGAGCGCTCCGTCGTTGCGGCAGACTCGGATGGCTCTATCGGAGCTGGGGCGGGCTTGGCCTTGGGAACCGGGGCCCGCGGCGGCTTGACGGGGGGGAGCCCCAGGGCCTCTCTGCGCTCGCGGGACTCGCGCTCGATCTCGGCGATCTCGGCCAGGATCGCGTCGGTGTCGGTCTGCACGGTGGGGCGACGATACCGTCCGGTCAGGGGCGTGTCGGGGGTCAGCTCGCCTCGCTCGTAGATGGACCAGATCTCCTGCCCGTAGCGCTTTCTTCGGAGCTTGGGTGCGAAGCGGCCCAGGATCCGGGTGAGGTTGTTCACGTCCCGAATCAGCAGCCGCCTGGCGTTGTTGTTGGTGGCCGGGTCCACGGCCTGGGGGAAGTCGATCAGCACCGGCCCGTCTCGGCCCATGAGCACGTTGAAGTCGGACAGATCCGCGTGGACGATGCCGCCGACGAGCATCTTCACCACCTCGCGCACCAGCTGGTGGAACACCTCGACGGCCTCGTCGCGGGCCAGCGTGAGATCCGCCAGGCGGGGGGCAGGCTGCCCCTCGTGGTCGCAGACCAGCTCCATCACCAGCACGCCGTCCACGAACTCGTAGGGCTGCGGCACGCGCACCCCCGCTTCGTGAATGCGGTACAGGGCTTCGACCTCGGCGGAGTGCCACGCTTCCTCTTCCTGCCGGCGACCGAAGGCCGAACGTTTGTCGATGGCCCGCTGGCTCCTGGAGTTTCTCACCCGGCGCCCATCGGTGTAGTCCGCACGGTTACGGAAGCCCCGGTAGTCGACCTCCTTGTAGACCTTGGCGACCCGGACCTCACCCCCCGCCTTCACCAGGTAGACCTGAGCCTCCTTGCCGGCCTGTAGCGGCCTGATCACCTCTTCGATGATCCCCTGGTCCATCAATGGGGCGAGTCTCTCTGGTGTCCGCATGCTTCCCGTTCTCTGCCTTAATGCCGGAGCCCGCCCCATAGCCGGAGTGGAGGGCGCGAGCGACCGGGATGGTCAGGGACAGGTATCATGGCCGGCGTGTCCTCCGACCCCCTCGCCCGCCCCCTGGGGCGCATCGAACGATTCTACTGGCTCTTCGAAAGGCAGTCCTGCACCAACTTCGTCCTGACCGCGGAGCTGGACGCCAGCGTGTCGCGCAGAGCGCTGGAGGAGGCCCTGGCCCGCTCCTGGCAACGCCACCCGCGCCTGCGTTGTCGCATCGCCGTGGACTCGACCGGCCGGGTGGTCCTGGAGCCCGAGGCGGCACCCGCGCCGGAGCTGGCGGCGCTCGACAGCGACGACGGATCTTGGCGCCCGCACGCCGACGCCGAGCTGATCCGGCCCTTCCCACCGGGCTCGGCCCCCCTGGTGCGCTGCGGCTGGCTCGAGACAGAGCAAGGCGCCACCGCGATCTTCACCTTCAACCACGGCCTGCTGGACGCCGGGGCCGCCGCGGCGTGGCTGATGGAGCTGCTGGGCGACGCCTGCGGGCACCCACCCAGCGCGCCCTTTCCCGCCGAAGCCGCGCCGTCCGGAGCGCTCTACCCCGCCCGCTACCGCGGCCTGAGAGGGCTGCTGCGGCTGGTCCGGGTGATCTTCCGGGAGATCCTCGGGCGCAGGCTCATGGGCACACCCCGCCCACTCCCCGGCGCCCCCTCGTGGGGGACCCGGCGCAGGCCGTGCACCCTCCACCTGGACCTCGATCCACGGCAGGGAACCGCCCTGGTTCAGCGCTGCCGGGAGCTGGGCTGTACCGTCCAAGGCGCCCTGGGGGCCGCGCAGATGGTCGCTCTCAGGGCCGAACACCCAGGCCGGGAACCCCTACCCCTGGTGGTGGCCAGCGCCATGGATCTTAGACCCTGGCTCGAGCCCCCCCTGGCGCCGGGCACCCTCGGCAACCACGTCTCCCTCCTCTCTTCGGCCTGCAAGCTCACCGTGCCCGCCGACCTTCCCGCCATCGCCAGCGACTTCACCCAGCAGCTCCGCGACAAGCGAGACAGCGGCCTGGGCCACCTTTTCTGGCGCGTCATCCCTCCCGCCTGGATGTTGCCCGCCGACGCTCGCAGCACGCCGCGCCTGGAAGCCATCGCCCGTCGCGCGCCCCCCACGACCGTCGTGACCAACCTTGGGCGGCTGCCCGACCCGCCCCCCGGCGTGAGCCGAGCCCTGCGGGCCCTCCGCTTCACCATGGCGCCCCAGGAAGGCTCGCCCCTGTGCACCGGCGCAGCCACGGTGAACGGAGCGCTGCGGCTCGACCTCTACTTCGACGCGAGCCACCTGGACGAGGACGCGAGGCAAAGGGTCACGAAGCGCTTCGAGGAAGCACTGGCCGCGCTCTGATCGGCGTGATCCGCGAAGGGTGCCACGTGGACCGTCGTGCTGTTGGGCGGCGCCATGACCCGTGCGTTGGTGCGGTTGGTGGGACCTTGGCTGCGGTGGTGATGCGGGGAGGCGACCTCGACCACCGCGGCGCTCCGGGGCAGCGCGACCACACCAGCTTCGGGACATGGCGTTGCCATTTCCCTTCGCCTCGCCACGGCCCTG
>CAZVHW010000377.1:0-643 GCA_964626835.1 uncultured Enterobacterales bacterium | reverse complement strand
GCCGCGAAATGGTAACGACTTGTCCCACCTGGCAGGACGTCGCTCGGCACCACCCCCCGTTTCTCGAGGCACCCGCCACCACGCACACCACCACCCACCGCTTGCTCGCCTCCGTGGCACCCCGGCGTCGGTGGTCGCTCACACCACCAGCGCCCCGCTGCTCTCCTCCGCTCCCGCCGCCCGCTGCAGGGTCGGGACGGGGGCCGTGGCGTATCTGGAGATGGATCCTGCGAAGGGTGGCACGTGAAGCGTCGTGCGGCAGGCAGCGTCTCGCAGGGAGGTTCAAGGCGATACGATTAGGCAGGGGGTTCCAAATGTTCCGGGGCTCGGTGAGTGCCTAATCGCAACGTCATGACCCAGCGTTGGTGCGGTTGGTGGGACCTTGGTTGCGGTGGTGATGCGGGGAGGCGGGACCTCACCCACCCCGACCGCCGCGACGCTCCGGGGCACCGCGACTTCACCCAACCCACCCGCCGCTGCTCGAACCTCCACTCAACCCACCCCGAACGAACCGCCAGGCCGGTTCTCGGGCGAGATCCCCCGTTCCGGTTCGCATAACGAACCGCCAGGCCGGTTCTCGGGCGAGATCCCCCGTTCCGGTTCGCATAACGAACCGCCAGGCCGGTTCTCGGGCGAGATCCCC
>CAZVHW010000376.1:4714-7930 GCA_964626835.1 uncultured Enterobacterales bacterium | reverse complement strand
CGTGTCCAGGCTCTCGTCGCGGACTCGTCCTTGCAGGGCCGCGCCAACGAGGACGAGCCACCACGGCGCACCGACCGGCACCAGCAGCGCCAACATGAGGCCCACCAAGAGTGCGTGGTGGTCCTTGATGGTCAGGGGCTTCTTCGTGACCACGCACAGCGCGGCCTCGGTGCCCACGGCGCCGGTGATCCCGAGCCCTACCAGCAGCACGGCTTTTGGGCCGAACTGGTAGAATCCCAGCAGCATGGCGGGCACGAGGGCGATGAGGGTGACGGTGATCAGACCCCGGATCGTCCGACCCTGTCGGAGGTGGGGCGAACTGGAGACTGTGAGGTACCTGTGTGCCATCAACCCGTCCTCCCCGTGGCGAGCACTTCGTTCTTGCCTTGCACCAGGAACTGGACCATCGAGCGACCAGCCGGACAGACGTAGGCGCAGCAACCACACTCGATGCAGGTGAAGAGGTGAGCTGATTCTGCCGCTTCCCACTGACCGTATTCGCAGTACCGCGTGAGCATGCCGGGCACCAGCCGCATGGGACAGGCCATCGCGCAGAGCCCGCAAGAGACACAGGGCTCGTTGCGGTCGTGGACCACCTCGGCCTCGTCCTGCAGCGTGATTCCCGGGAGGTGCTTGGCGAGTGGGTAGTCGGTGGTGTGGTGGGCCAAGCCCTGCATGGGCCCGCCCAAGATGACCTTGCCGCAGGACGCTTGGTGGCCAGCAGCCTTGGCCACGGCCTCGAAGGAGGTACCCAGGGGTACTCGGAAGACGCGAGCCTGGGCTCCACGCCGTACCGTGACGAGCCGGTCGAGCACCGGCCGGCCATCGCGAACCGCCCCGACCACCTGGAGCACCACGTCGACATCGAGGACCAAGGTGCCCGACAGATGTACACGGCGCCAGGCGACGTCGGGCTCGTGCCCCGAGACCGCGGCGGCGAGAGGCGCCTCGTGGGCAGCAGGGTAGACGGCATCATCCACCCGATGCACCTGCCAGTCGCGGTCTGCGGCGAGGGCGAGCAACGCTGCGGGTTGCTGCGACTTGCCCAACACGATGTGTGCCTGTGCGGCTTCGGTGAGCTGCAGCAGAATCTGAAGTCCCAGGTCCAGCGTGGAGGCGTCCTGTGCGAGGCTGGCGGTGCTGGCGGCGAGGTTGTCGAGCAGGGGATCGACGTCGAGGCAGCGCACCACCAAGTGATTCACGGGCCTCTTTACGGCCTTGCCCGTCGCTGCCAGGTGTCCGCGGGCAGCGCGCGCCTGGCTGATCATGTCGGCGAGCGCGATGCTCTCACGTCCGGCCTGCACGATACCCGCGGCGCGGATGCGCTCGAGCAAGACCTCTGGCCCGCGTCGCAGGGAGATGCCGTCACCCTCGAAACGAACCGCCCCGCCTTCGCCCCCCTCGATCACCAGGACAGAGAGCTGCCCACCGCTGATTGAGGGGACCTCCTCGATGCCGACGACCTTGCCAGCGATGGGCGAGTGCAGGGGTGCGGCGCCTTCGGCCACCAGCTGGCCCAGCTTGACCTCGTCACCTTTCTCGACGACGGGGACGCTGGGTTCACCGGAGCTCTGGACGAGGCCCAGCCGTACCGTGTCCGGTGCAGGCAGAACCTGGACCTCACCGGTGGTGGCAACGCGGCCCAAGCGGATGCCTCTTTCAAAGAGAGAGATGTCCATTACCGTCTTTTCTCCTGGCGAATGCGATCACCTGGAAAGAGAGCCGTCCGAAGCTGGACGACCCCCTCGCGGTCAGGGCGCCCTCCCTATCGCTCCCCCCTTCCGACCTCCAATCCGTGTTGGCAAAATGTCGAAAAACACCGGCGCAGATCATGCTCGCGCGCGCGTGCCCTCTAGGGTCTTCCAGGATGCTCTCGGTTCCGGCGTTTGTAGCAACCGAGGAAGCGATGCGATAGATGCCCAGGTCTCGCGACCCTGGCCCCAGAGGCCCCCGGAGGTCCCGTGCAGGCGCTCCCTCTCCTACCCACCCTCGGCGTGCCGGAGCTGTTGATCATCTTGGTCATCGTGCTCATCTTTTTTGGAGTCGGCAAGCTCCCGCAGATCGGCAAGGCCCTCGGCGAAGGCATCAAGGGCTTCAAACAAGGGGCCAAGGGCGAGGGCGAGGCATCGCCTGGTCAGATCGACGTGGAACCCACCCATGACGACGATCAGCGTGTCCGCTCTGAGCAACACGCCGAACGTTCGGACGTCGCAGACTAGCCACTTTCGGGCTTGTGCAGCCCATCTCGAACGTTAGGGGTCCGGCCTTGTTCCGACAGGGCCGGGTGCTACCGCATCCACCGGGTCCAACCCCTGGTCTCCGTCGAGTGGTGGGACTTCGCGGAGCACGACGTGGGCGACTACATGGCTGGCAACGTCGGCATCAACTGGTGGTACCTGGGCCACAGCGCCAACGTGAAGCTCCAGGCCGGCGTCAAGAAGCAGGACGATGGCGACGGCGAGGTCACCAACAGCTTCGCCGGAGCCGTTCAGAGCCAGTTGTATTTCTATATCTGGCGGAGCCGGAACGGGGCCCAGGTTTGCGACTCGGGGCTTCACACCGCGTCTCATCCGTGCTAGAGTTCAGTCAGAAAAGGAATCCCGCCCCGTTCCATCCGGGGCGGGCTTTTTTTCATGCGCGATCGCAACGGGAAACACGATTCCGTAGCGAAGGCGTGAAGACGGGTCCTTTTTGGTCAGCGGGGGCGGATTCGAGGGGATAAACAGCGCGCAATGTCTACACCTGTCGTCAAGACAACGAACCTTTGCCGACGCTACGGCCGCCGCTGGGCCCTCGCGCGTGTGGACCTCGAGGTCCAGGCGGGAGAACGCCTGGTGGTGATGGGCGCCAACGGAAGCGGCAAGACCACCCTGCTTCGCGTACTCTCCACCACCACCCAACCAACGCGAGGCAGCCTCTCCATCTTTGGCCTCGATCCGGCACGTGAACCCGAGGCGGTGCGCGAGCGATTGGCCCTGCTCACCCACCTCCCCTCGCTGTATGACGACCTGAGCGGAGTGGAGAACCTCCAAGTCCTGGCTCGGCTGCTCGGCAAGCCCCTGGACGTCGTTCCATGGCTCGACAAGGTTGGGCTGGACGCGAGGCCCGAGCCGGTGCGCAGCTACTCCGCGGGCATGCGCAAGCGGCTCTCGTTCGCCCGGCTGCTCATCCAGGAGCCCGAGCTGGTGCTGGTGGACGAACCCTATGGCCAGCTCG
>CAZVHW010000376.1:0-4704 GCA_964626835.1 uncultured Enterobacterales bacterium | reverse complement strand
ATCCCGAAGGTTTTTCGTTGGTGGACCGAATGGTCGACGAGCTCACCGAACGCGGCGCCACGGTCATCCTGGCGTCCCACCTGGTGGAACGCGCGGCCAAGCTCTGCGATCACGGTCTGCTGCTTCACCAGGGCCTACCACGCTGGTCCGGACCTGCCGCCGACGCCCACCGGGCCTGGAAGACCCTGCACCGGAGCGTCACGTGAACACCTTCCTCGCGTTGCTGCACAAGGACCTGCTCGTCGGGTGGCGGGGCCGCGTGCGCTTGGTGGGGCTGGCCACCTACGCGCTGACCTTGCTCCTGCTCTTCTCCTTCGCGGTCGGGCCGGACACCATTGCCCTGCGAGATCACGCTTCGGCCTACCTTTGGTTGGCGGTGCTGTCCTCCTCCACGCTGCTCCTGGCCCAGTCGTTTCACCAAGAGGTCGAAGCTGGCGCCATCGAGGGCCTCATCCTGCTGCCTGTCCCCCCCCTGGCACTCTACTACGCCAAGGCGCTGGCCAACCTGCTGCTGCTGCTCTTCCTGGCGTTGGTCATGCTGCCCATGGCGATGGTGCTGTTTGACCTCACACCCGCTGGCTCCATCCCCATGCTGCTGCTCGTCGTGGCACTCGGCGCGGCCGGCATCGTAGCGCCGGGTACCCTCTACGCCGCCCTCACGGCGCGCCTGTCCTCCCAACAGGTGGTCTTGCCGTTGCTGCTCTTTCCCCTCGTCGTGCCTCCCATCCTTGCGGCGGTCAAGGCCACCGATCTGGTGCTCGAGGGCGACGCCATGGGACAACTCGGGGCTTGGGTCGGACTTCTCTTGGCCTTCGATGCCATCTATTGGAGCCTCTCGGGCTTGCTCTTCGGGAAGGTATTGGACGAATGACAACCACACGCTGGGCATTGATCGCCGGAGGCCTGGGTCTCGCCACGCTGCTCGTTGGGCACGGCTTGGGCCTGTTCAGTTCGCCGCCCGAGGCCTCCATGGGCGAGACGGGCCGCATCCTCTACCTGCATGTCCCCACGGCCTGGGTCGCGATGCTGGCCTTCTCGGTGGCTTTCGTTGCCGCCATCGGCGCCCTCTGGACCGGCAAGGATCGCTGGGATTCCGGGATGGACGCCGGCATCGAGGTCGGCCTGGTCTTTTCGTTCCTCATCTGCGTCCAGGGGCCCATCTGGGCCTACCCCACCCAGAACTACTGGTGGACCTGGGACCCCAGGCTGACCACCACCGCCATCATGATCGTGGCTTTCACGGGCGTGCTGGTGATGCGGCGCGTCATCCACCAGCACGAACGCCGCATGTCGGCCACGGCCGTCGCCACCGTCGTCAGCTGGGTGAACGTCCCCATCGTGTACTTCTCCGTTGAGTGGTGGGACTCGGTCCATCAAGACCTGTCCCAGGTCAGCTCCGTTGACAAGGTCATGCTCGTGCCCTTGCTCACCTCCCTTCTGGGCACCACCTTGCTCGGCACGGCCCTCTTCCTGGGCCGCTACCACGTCGCCCGGCTCCGCTTCGAGCGCGACGAGGTCGCGCCCGAGCTTCCCGAACTCCCCCAACAGCTCGAGCTGGAGAAACCGCAATGAACGGCGCCATCGAAGGTGGCTGGTCCTATGTCGTCGCCGCCTACGGCATCACGTGGGCCGTGTGGGCGGTCTACTCCATCAGCCTGTGGCTCCGTGTACGGGGCCGTCAGGAGTCCTCATGAATCCCCGCAACCAGAGGCGCGTGATGCTGCTGGTAGCCCTGTTGGTGATGGGCGGGGCCTTCGGCGTGCTCGCTTCGGGCGCCCTCACCGACAACCTGGTGCCCTACCACGACCCCACCACGGTCCTGGCTGCGGGCGCCGACGCGGTGGGTCCCACCCTGCGGCTCGGCGGCCAGGTGGGCCCAGACTCCGTCTCCTTCGACGACAGCTCCCAGGTCCTCTCCTTCATCATCACCGACGGCACCAACAACATCCCCGTGCGCACCAGCGGGGTGCCACCGGACATGTTCCGAGAGGGCATCGGTGCGGTGGTCGAGGGCAAGCTCGACGCGCAGGGTGTCTTCCAGGGCACCCGCATCCTGGTCAAGCACAGCAACGAATACCGGGCGCCCGAAGAGGGCAAACACCCTGGTGAAATCTACGAGACCGTGGAGGGCCTGTGATCCCCACCCTCGGACGGGCGCTTCTCTTTCTGGGCCTGGGTGCCACGGCGGCCGGTCTGGTGGCTGGCGTGGTGGCTGGCCTGCGTCGCAGCGGCGAAGCTGCCCGCTGGGCCCGCATCCTGGCCATCACCTCGGCGGTCGTCTTTACGCTGGCCACGCTGCTCATGGAGTACGCGCTGCTCGCGCACGACTTCTCGGTCGCCTATGTGGCCGATGTGGGCAGCACCACCACGCCGCCGCTGATTTCCGCGGTGTCCCTGTGGTCCTCCCTCGACGGCTCCATGCTCTTCTGGACCTTCGTAGGCGCGGTCTACGCCGGTCTGTTCGCTTGGCGCACCCGCCACGGCGAGCCCACCCGCGTAGGTTGGGCGCTGGCCGTTCAGCTCTTCGTGCTCCTGTTCTTCGGCCTCCTCACCGCCGGCGAAGCCACCCCCTTCGCTGCGGTGAGTCCCGTACCCCTGGAAGGGCCCGGCCCCAACCCGCTGCTGCAGAACCACATCCTCATGGCGGTGCATCCGCCCACCCTCTACCTAGGCTACGTCGGCATGGCCGTGCCGTTCTCCATGGCTGTCGCAGCCCTGGCCACCGGTCGCCTGGACGCCGACTGGACCAGGACGATGCGCGCCTGGGGCCTGTGGGTGTGGGCCTTCCTCACCGTCGGCATCATCTTGGGAGGCTGGTGGTCCTACGAGGTCCTGGGCTGGGGCGGCTACTGGGCCTGGGATCCGGTCGAGAACGCCAGCTTGCTACCCTGGCTCACCTTCACGGCCTTCCTCCACGCCCTCGTCGTGGCAGAGAGGCGCGGCTGGCTGTCCCTGACCGCCTTGGTCATGGTGCTGCTCAGCTTCCTCCTGACCGTGCTGGGCACCTTCATGACCCGGTCTGGCGTATTCAACTCGGTCCACAGCTTCACCCAGTCACCAGTCGGGCCCATCTTCCTCGGCTTCCTGTCCATCTGCCTGGTCGGCAGCGTACTGCTTCTCGCCATGCGCCTGGACGGGCTCCAGATCGAGATCGGGCCCAAGCCCAAGGGCGCCTCGCCCTTCAGTCGGGAAGCGGCGTTCTTGGTCACCATCCTGGTCCTCCTGGCGTTCACGGCCACCGTCCTGCTGGGCACCCTCTACCCGTTGGTCAACCAGGCGTGGACCGGCGAGCAGGTCAGCGTCGGCGGTCCCTACTACGAGATCATGACCCTGCCCCTCTGCATCCTGCTGCTCCTGCTCATGGGGCTGGGGCCCGCCCTCCCCTGGGGACACGCTCGGGGCAAGGTGCTGCTGCGCCAGCTGGCACCACCGGCGGTGGTCGCGATCCTCGTCGGAGTGGTGGCGGCCGTCCTGGGCCTCGACAACCCGCTGGTCGGGGCGACCGTGGTCTCGGCGAGCTTCGTGTCGGTGGTCTCCATCCGAGAGCTTTGGGCCCCCATCGGTGCGGCCCTCCGGAGCGGAAGGGAGCCCGCCTGGATCTCTCCTCTGGTCGCCTTGGCCACGTCGCCTCGCCGAACAGGAGCCCACATCGCCCACCTCGGGGTCGTGATCTTGGCCGTCGCCGTGGCGTTCTCCACCGCCTACGAGCAGGAAACCCAGGTTAGCATCCAGACAGGCCAGAGCGTCGAGTGGCAGGGCTACACCTTGGGCTTCGTGGGTGCAGAGCGCCTCGACCAGCCACACCGCATCTCCACCCGCGCCCGCATCGCCGTGTTCCATGGGGCCAAGGACCTCGGCGAGTTCCTGCCTTCGCGCAACAAGTACCCACGCATGTCCCAGCCCCTCGGAACCCCGGCGGTCATCAGCCGACCCCTCGAGGATCTGTACCTGAGCGTGGTGCGAGTCAGCTCAGCGAAGCTCGACCTGCGCGTCTTCCGCAAGCCGATGATCAGCTGGCTGTGGTTCGGCGGGCTGCTCCTCGTCTTGGGCGGCTTCGTGGCCGCCCTGCCGAGGTATCGCCGCCCCAGGACCAAAGGAGCTGGCTCATGAACTGGAAAGTTCTCTTCGTGGGTGCCATCCTCGTCGTCCCCTTGGTCTGGATCCTGGCCAGCGGTTTCGGCCACAACCCCCGCGCCATCCCAACCACAACCATCGGGTCCCAGGCCGCGGACTTCGAGCTCGAGACCCTCGAAGGGGAAACCCTGCGCCTCTCCGACCTGCGTGGAACCCCCGTGCTGCTCAACTTCTGGTCCACCTGGTGTGTCCCCTGCGTTCAGGAGCACCCACTTCTACAAGCAGCGGCCCGCGCCCACGGCGAGGACATTCGGTTCTTCGGCGTTCTGTACGGCGACGAACCCGGGCGGGCCCGGGCCTACCTGGAGCGCGCAGGCTCCGCCTACCCCACCTTGGTAGATGACGACCAGCGCATCATCGTGGACTACGGCGTCGCGGGGGTCCCCGAGACCTTCTTCATCGACAGCCGGGGCGTCATCGTGCAAAAGGTGAGCGGTGGAATCTCGGGCAACCAGCTCATGGCCGCGCTGGAGGGCCTCGACTAATGCACAAACCCGTACTCATGGCGCTCCTGCTGGGCCTGACAGCACGAGAGGCCCTGGCCTACCCCGAACTGGCCGAAAAGAACGG
>CAZVHW010000375.1:5638-7949 GCA_964626835.1 uncultured Enterobacterales bacterium | reverse complement strand
GCGGCAGCTGGCGGTAGCGGTCACCCCGCTTGGCGGTGGCGTAGGCGACCAGTACGGGGAGCCGGTCTTCGTAGCCTGCCCAGCCCACGCTCCGGCAGCCGCGGCAGCGGGACACGTAGCCCGCGCCGGCCAGCAGACCGTCGATCTTGTACAGCGCCAGGCGGCGTTCCTCGTCGGTCAGCGGCGAGCGGCGGCCTTGGTGGACGGCTTGGAGGAAGTTGGTGAGCTGGTTCGAGCCGTAGGGCAAGATGTCGCGGTCCTTGTTTGCCTGGTCTGGTTTCGCAGGACCGAGATCGAGGCGAGGCCGCTCTCCGAGGCCGACCAGGCTTTCTCCCAGACCGGCCATGAGATCGAGGGTGCGGGGTTCGAAGTCGGCGTGGCCCGCCTTGCCCATGGCCTGGAGGGCCGCGGGATCGGCGAGCAGCTCCGCGATCAGGCCAGCGAGGTCGTCGCCGTCGACGTAGGGGACCGCGTCCTCGCCGTGCATGGCGATGCGCTCGTACAGCACGCGGGCCGCCCCGAGTTGCTCCATGGCGCGAGCGTTGGCGGCCTGGTGCTCGCCCGCCACGTTGGCCTTGGGGATGACCACGGCGGGCAGGCCGCACGCGGCTGCTTCCTTGAGGCTGCCCGCTCCCCCGCGACAGACCACCAGATCCGATGCGGCGTAGACGTCGCGCATGTCGTAGATGAAGTCCTCGTGGTGGTATCGGTGCTTCCAGTCATTGGGGAGGCCCCGAGTGCTTTCCAGTCGCCCGGCGACGTCCTTTTCGCCGCTGTAAGCCGAGCCCGGCGCTTGGCGGCCGGTGCCGTGGATGACCCACACCCTCGGATCGGCCAGCAGCTTCGGCAGGGAGTCCACGATCGCGCGGTTGATGGTGCGGGCACCTTGGCTGCCGCCGAAGGCGAAGACCACCTTGGCGTCCCGGGGAATGCCGCGGGAGTCTCGCGCTCGCTGACGGCGTTCGGTTGGGTCCTCGTCGCCCAATTCGGTGATGCTCGCGCGGACGGGGTAGCCCACCATGGCGAGCTTGGCGGCTGGGACGCCGCCGACCTTGGGGAAGCAGGTGCCAACCGAGTCGGCTACCAGCCTGGCGGCCAGCTTGTTGAGGCGTCCGAGCTTGGCGTTTTGCTCGTGTAGTAGGACGCGGGACCGGATCAGCTTGAGGTGGCGCAGGATCCAGGTGGCGAAGACGACCGGTGCCGAGGCGTAACCGCCGGTGGCGACCACCAGGTGGGGGCGGAAACGCAGGAGGATGCCCAGGGAGACCAGCGTGCCCAGCCCGACCTGGATGCAGAACTTCGCGAAGCCCACGGGGTTCGATGGACCGGTGAAGGCTCTGGAACGCACCAGCTCGAGGCGGGCTTGGGGGGGCTTCCCCTGGGGACCTGGCGCGAGCATGGCCTTCCAGACCTTGTCTCGGGGCACCATGACCTGCTCCGCCCGTCCGCGAACGCCGACGTACAGGAAACTAGCGTCAGGGTGCCGGTCGTGCAGGGCATGGGACACCGCCAGGGCCGGCGTGACGTGCCCGCCGGTGCCACCGCCCGTGAACAGGAAGCGCAGGGGAGGGGTGGGGCTCATGGTGGGCTCCAGGGGAGGGGGCCGCGGCGGGAAGAGGATTCCCACATGGAAGAATGGTATTGGGTGGAGGTGGGGGAGCGCAACGGCTGTTCACAGGGTTCGTAGGGAGGGCAAGGTTGTTTCCGTCGTAGGGGCGGAAGTCAGCGGTCCATCCGGGCGGATCCCACCGCTCGAATCTCGAACCCACCGCCCCCGCTCCAGCCCGTCTATCTTATCCCGGACGGGGGCGGCTTCGAGCTTCGTCGGAATGCCCGGCCTCGTGCCTGGTACTCTGGGCCCGCACCGGAGGAGCACGATTGATCGCCTCTGCGTTCCTGGTGGGCCTGATGTGGCTGCTGGGTCGCCCCAACACCTTCTAGGGTCGGTCATTGGGCGCGAATCGGAAGTGCGCCAGGGGCCACCGTGTTGCCCCTTCCTTGCTCGCGCTCGGGCCGGGTGCGCAGGAGACCTCCATGCCCCGTCGATTTTCCTCGCTGGCCGCCGTGCTGGCGCTGCTGGGCCTGGCTTGGCACCAATCCGCTTCCGCGGCCGACTTCGATGCCGTGGAGATCGAGATCGTCACCTACAACGTGCAGGGGCTCCCCGCTCCGGTTGCCGTTCCCGGCTGGCGCCGGCGCCGAGGGGCTGTCAACCGCTGGCTGGCGAGGGGGAGCTTCGACCTGTTGGGCGTCCAAGAGGCGTTTGACGGTGCCAGGGATGATCTCGAGCCGAGACCCGATGCCGAGTCGG
>CAZVHW010000375.1:3952-5628 GCA_964626835.1 uncultured Enterobacterales bacterium | reverse complement strand
CCGCGGCATCGAGCGGTTGAAGCACAAGGGTGTGTTGGGGGCGCTCGTGGAGCTCGAGGGGGGCGCCGAGCTCTGGGTGTACGCCACCCACCTGCAGGCCCATGCCACATCCATGGGGGCGGACGCCCGCGCCGCGCAGGTGGCGGAGCTGCTCGAGGTCATCGACGCCAGGCCGGGCCCCGCCCTGCTGTTGGGCGACATGAACCTGCATCGCGGCTACCAACCCGACCTCGGGCCCGAGGCCGCATTGGTGGATGCGGGCTTCGAGGACGTGGGCCTGGCGCTGGGGCGCGGGAACGAAGGCACCTGGCTCGACACGGATCTACGACTGGACCGCATCTACCTGCGTGGCGACGCGGAGACCTGTCTGGTACCGCTTCACTACCGGATCGTGCGCGATCCGCTCGGGACCGGGGAGGTCCTCGCAGACCACTGGCCTGTTCGAGCCACCGTGCGTGTAGAGCCTTGTGAGGCCTCCAGCTCCGATCTGCCGTGATAACGTGGGCGCCCTGTCGACTTCGGAGCCCACCGCTGGCTGGTCCCGTGCGCTGCGCTCACCCAGCTCGAGAGGGTCCCCGACCTCCCGCTCCCACCGCGGCCCGGACGATCGCAACCTGCCTCCAGGAGAGAACCATGCGCAGCTTCGCAGACATAGAGCTGGCCATCCGCGACTACCCGGTGCGCACCGTGGCCGTCGCCGTGGCTCAGGATCCCAGCGTGCTTCGGGCGGCGAGCGAGGCGGAGCGCCGCGGGATCGCCCGCATGTTGTTGGTGGGCGACATGGATCGCGTCGACAGCATCGCTGAAGAGGAGGGGCTGGACCTCCAACCTGCGCATCTGGTGCACGAGCCCGATCCCCTGCGGGCCGCTGCGGCGGCGGTCGCTGCGGTCCACGACGGCCAGGCCGACATCCTGATGAAGGGGTACATCCACACCGACGACTTCCTTCGGGCGCTGTTGAACCGCGAAAAGGGCCTGCGTACCACCGCCATGCTGAGCCATGTCTTCATGGTGGAGCTGCCGGATCGCGAGGGTTTCCTCTTCGTCACCGACAGCGCCATGAACATCGCGCCGGATCTCGAACGCAAGGCGGCCATCATCCTCAACGCGGTCCACGCGGCCCACGTGTTCGGCACCGAGGAGCCCCGCGTGGCGGTGCTGGGTGCGGTGGAGCTGGTCAACCCCTCCATGCAAGCCACCCTGGATGCCGCCGCCCTGAACACCATGTTCCAGCGGCGGCAGTTTTCACCGCGTTGCATCGTGGACGGGCCCTTTGCGTTCGACAATGCCATGAGCATGGTGGCCGCAAAGCACAAGCGCATTGGAGGCCCCGTGGCCGGTCAGGCCGACGTGCTGGTGGTGCCCAACATCGAATCGGGCAACATCTTGGTCAAGTGCCTGGTGCACGTGGCCAAGCTGCCGGTCGCGGGCTTGCTCGTGGGTGCCAGCGCGCCGGTGGTGCTCACGTCTCGCGCTGACTCGGCCGAGGCCAAGCTGGCTTCCATCTCGTGCGCGGTCTTCACCACCAACGTGCAGCGGGAGCTGCGCTTGAAGGTCGGGAAGGTGCACTTCTGAAGGCTGGGAGCTAGGCCGTCAGGCGCCGATCGCGACCGCGATCGGCGCTGTGCGTCGGGTCATCTTGGCCGCCCTGCTGCGGTCGATGGCCGCGCGCCAGC
>CAZVHW010000375.1:0-3942 GCA_964626835.1 uncultured Enterobacterales bacterium | reverse complement strand
CGGTGCTTGCCGCAGCAACGGCAGACATGCTTGGTGTGACGGTGGGCGCTGCGGCGGTTGTTGGTGACCATGACTCTCTCCTTCGCCGCCTTGGACGTGGAGCGAGGGCCCTGGCGGACAGTCGACTCGGCTTCATCGCTGTCCGCCCGCAGGGCTTCATCGCGTCCTCACCGCCGGAAGGAGCCCCCCATGCCCAGCACTCCCGCCCTTCGCCCTCGCGAGCCCGCCCTCGGTGACGAGCCCTGCCCGTATGTCTGCGCAGTCGAGGTCGCGGCCGTCACCCCCACCCAGCTGACGGGTGGCCTCACGCTGGCGCCTCTGCGGTGGCGCGCCACCTTCGGCTGGCAGCTCGCCGGATTTCAGCTGACCAAAGCCGAGCGGCAGGAGGAAGACGTGGCCCGCCTCGGCGCGCGTCTCCTGGAGTGGATTGTGGGCGAGGACGCCCAGCGCTCCTGTCTGGCGGCGGGTGCTCAGCTGCAGCTCTTCGCGAACCCCGACGACTACCGCATGTCGCTGCGGCTCATCGTGGAGACCGACGTCGCGCGGGAGGCCTCCGCACGCCACGTGGCACTGGGGTTCTCGGATTCTCTCGGCCAGATCGCCCAGGGCTCGGCCATGCTTCGCTGGGAGCCCATCCGACAGCTCGACCAGCTCCGTGCTGCGACCGGCTACACCGGGTGGTCCATGGGCAAGAGCGCCGTCTCGCCCGGTTGGACCACTTCGATCAAGCAGGGTCATCGTGTCGAAGGCTGCGAGGCGCGGGATCCCGGCGGTGCCGCGGGGCTGGGCGAGGTCGTGCGGCTCATGCTCGCCCAGCGGGCATGCAATGCGGTCTGTGTGTCGGTGAGCGGTCATCACGATGCTCGCGGTATCCGGGAGCGGTTGGACGCCACCTCGCGCGTCTTGGCCTATGTCCGCACCCGCCTCGAGGGCATCCGCTTCGGCCGCCATCATCAGCCCAGCGTGATCTCGGCCTACCCCGAAGATCTTCTCGAGATGGAGTTCGCCTTCGCTCGACTGCGTGCCCACGCCGACTGGCTCGAGGCGCTGCGCGCCCAGCCTGTTCGGTGTCGCGTCGACGTCCTGGGCGTCGAGGGACTCAGCCCCCCGCTCATCCATGCCGTGCAGCGGACCGTAGTGGGTATGCCCACGGCAGTCTGGTCCACGCTCTCGCCTGAGCAGGCCGCCCTGGTCGCCCACGGTCCCCTTTGCGCCCTCGAGTGCCCCCGCTCGGGTGGGTCGGACACCGTGGTCGATCGGCGTAACCGCACGCTCGAGGACTGTGTTCCCGGCCATGTCGCAGTGCTGTCCCTGCCCCTCCCACTTCCCGGGGTCGATGGCCTGCCGGGTCTGCCCTTGAACATGGCGCGGCGACGCCTGGCCCCCAACCGTCTGCGGGGACGTTCTGGCGGGCTCTTGGGCACGGCCGAAGGGACGCGGGGCCAGGTGCCGGTCCGGCTCGGCGGCGTAGACCTGGCGCGGCACCTGTACTGCGTCGGGAAGACCGGTGTGGGGAAGTCGACGGCCCTGGCCACCCTCTTCGCCGACCTGGCCCTCCGAGGGCACGGAGTGGGGATCATCGATCCCCACGGAGACGTGGCCGAGGCTCTCGAGAGGAAGCTGGATGGCCGGCGCAACCTGGTGATCTTCGATCCGGTTCGGCACGATTGCCCCGGCCTCGACCCGCTGTGGAACAACGGCACGGTCGAGTCGCGCGAGCGAGCCATCGAGGAGATCACCTCCATCATCTTCCGCGTCTTTCCCCGGGAGCACATGGGTCCACAGTTCGACCGTTTCTCGCGCTGTCTGCTGGTCCCGTTGGTGGCGGCGCGCCGCCCCTTGGCCGATGTCGCGCGCATGATCAGCGATCTGCGCTTCCGCAAGGACTGCGTGTCCAAGCTCGACTCCAGCATCGCCCTCGATGCCGAGGTGAAGCGCTTCTGGGACGGCGAGTACGCGCTGTGGGACGGGGAATATCGGGGGCAGATGATCAACTACACGGTCTCGAAGTACGAAGCCTTGGTGAAGTCGTCTCACTTGAGACGGGTCTGCTCCTCGGATCGGGAGCAACTGGACCTGCAGGGTGTGGCCGATCGTGGCGACGTCCTCCTGGCACGGCTGCCCCAGGGCACCGTGGGGCCGGTCAGCGCGTGGTTCCTGGGCATGCTGCTCGCCTCGAGGCTCTTCGACGTCATCTTCACGCGAGCCTCCTCTGCCGAGACCGAGCGGAGGCCGTTCACCCTCTTTCTTGACGAGTTCCAGAACCTCCTGGGAGGAGGAGGCTTCGGCTACACGCAGCAGGAGCGAACCCTGGCTCCGTTGCTGGCCGAGTCGCGAAAGTTCGGCCTGCGGCTGGTGTTGGCGAACCAGTACGTCCACCAGCTGGACACGGAGACCAAGGAGGCGATCCTTGGAAACGTAGGCAGCATGGTTGCCTTCAGGCTGGGCTCCACGGACTCCGAGTTGCTCACCCGAGAGCTGGGCGCCGACGTGACCCCAGAGGAACTGCGCAGCCTGCCCCTCTACCAGAGCGTGGCCCGTCTGCTCATCGACGGCGAGCCCACCCCACTCTTCTCCATGCGTACCATTCCGCCAGCCGAGCTCGACGGGTGGCTGACCCCCTCGTCGCTCCGGGCGGTGCGCTAGGTCGAACTCCACGGGAGGCCCCAACGGGGACTGTGACCCGGTATCGACGGGCGAGGATGGCACGACCCCTTGGCGTCGGAGATCAGCGCCGTTAACGGGAAGCTCTACTTGCAACCCATGGATGGGGTTCACGTTGCCAGAGTGGTCTTACTTCGTCGATGAGTCAGGCGACTTCTCCAACGCCGACGATGGCGTAATCGCGGGTGGGCTGCTCATGAGGCAGGGGGTCGCGGACACCCTGGAGCCCATGCTCCTCACGACGCTGCGTGAGTGTATTCCGCATCTCCCTTGGCCCCATCACCACGCCTACGTGAAGTTCCCAGTGGTTCATGCCCTGGGCGCGCTCGCGACCCGCGCGTCGGATCCTGTCGCCAAGGTCCACCCGGGGTTGGTCGACTGGGCTCCGAGAGCCCGCGACGCCTTGAAGCGGGCGGGTGTGCCGGGGATCGATGACTTCGTGCTCGGGCTCCAGTTCGGCCGCTACCCGCCCCACGGGAAGCTCAGCGCGGTGGACAAGAGGCTCCAGCGGCTCGAGCCCGTCGTCTACGAACGCCTGCGCAACTTTGGTATCGGTCAGTCTCGCGTCTGGATCAAGGCCATCCTGGGCGATCTCGGGGCCAAGCTCGGGGCCCCGGAATCCGGGACCGGCTTGGCCATGGTCCAGCTCGTGGCCGCTGCCGAGGCCCCGCTCGGGCGGTGCCACGACGCACGGCTGGGGGGGCGCGATCCCGGGTACCGGCGCTACGAAGACGTCTTGCTCTCCGCGCTCCAGCGTGTCGCCGACCTGCTCGGTCGTAGCGGCGAGGAACAGCTCGTGAACCTCCACGTCTTGACTCGGCACGGGCCGGCGGGGGCCGATGTGGACCTTCCCTACCTGCGGGCCCTGGCGCGGCGGGTCGTCTGCCAGCCTGGCGTCGAGCTCCGGGCGCGGAGCGCGCCGGCCTTCGATGCCAACGTGCACCCGGTCTTGGTGCTGGTGGACTACCTCTGCATGAACCTCCGGCGTCCGCTCACCCACACCAGCGCGGACGCCAGCCGGCCCCACGACCTGGCCAATCTCGGGTGCTGGGTCTCGAAGGTCGCCGGTTTGCCCGTGATGGTCCCCTCCATGGGCCTCGGCCGCTTGGCGGCCGCGGGCGAAGCGGATCGGCTCATTCACCTCACCCGCGGCAGCGAAGACACCGCCTGGACCGAAGAGCGTATCGCTCGGTGGGTCTTCAGCTCGGAGATCGGCAGCTGGTGCATCGAGCAGGCCCACGGCTGGGCCCGGGCGCTGGCGGAGGGCCAGGCATGAAC
>CAZVHW010000374.1:0-7987 GCA_964626835.1 uncultured Enterobacterales bacterium | reverse complement strand
ATGAGCTCGGCAGCCTGGCCAATCGCGGCCTCGTCTTCAAGTGGGGCCTCGGGGCCCGGTTCTAGATGGAGGACGGCATGAACGTTCATTCGAGCGCACTGCTCTCCCTTGCCTTGCTCGGCCTCGTCAGCTGCATGCCTGGGGGCTTCGCCAAGAGCGACGACACGGGCTGGGGCGACTACGCCGGGGAGGGCGACACCGACACCGACACCGACACCGACACCGACGCCGACACGAACTGGGGCAGCGAGACCGAGGAAGACTTCCTCATCCTGCCGCCGGCCACTACCGATGCCCACGTCTTCATCGCCAACCCCGAGCGAGACACCCTCACGCGGGTCTCCGTCCCGTCTCTCGAGGTCATCACCGTCGCCGTAGGCAACGAACCCGCTCTGGTGGCCACCACGGCCGACTACGCCAAGGCCATCAGCTTCAACGCCGGCTCCAACGACCTGTCCATCGTGGATGCCGACACCCTCGAGGTAGACGAGGTGCCCGTGCGGGCCAACCTCAACGCCATGGAGCTGTCCCCCGATGGCGCCTGGGCGCTCTGCTACCACGACGCCGACATCGACGACGACGAGTACGACGATGAAGGCGGCGCCCAGTCCTTCAACGAGATCTCGCTGGTCGACACCGACAGCCTCGAGCACTTCCCCATGGTGGTGGGCGCCAGCCCCCGCCAGGTCCAGTTCACCGACGACAGCGGGCTGGCCATCATCGTCAGCGACCAGTACCTCGCGGTGCTCGATCTTTCGGAGCTCGAGCCCTCTCCCACCATGGTGCAGATCGCGGAGGATCTGCTCGATGCCCCCGAGGCCGAGGAGATGGAGATCGCGCCCGACGGCAGCTACGCCTTCGTGCGCCAGTTCGGCGCGGACGAGATCGTCGTTGTGGACCTGGCCAGCCTCGATGTAGACCGCGTGGAGGTTGGGTACAACCCCACCGACCTGGACATCACCCCCGATGGCACGAAAGCCGTCGTGGTCTCACGCGGTGAGAGCGAGCTGTGGTTGCTCGATACCGAGCATCCCTTCACCGAGGCCGAGGTGGTCGAGCTGCCCTCCGCCTACGTGCTGGGCAGCCTGGCCATGGTGCCCGACGGCAGCGTCGGCGTGTTGTACACCACGGCCACGCTGCAGTCCCGCTACGCTACCTGGGACGTGGCGTCGGGAGACGTGGACGTGCGCAGCCTGGTCAAGCCGGTGGATACCTTGTCCATCTCACCCACCGGCGACACCCTGCTGGTCTTCCACACCCAGGAAAACGCCGACGACGCGGATCAGGAGAGCGCTTTCTTCGACTCCTGGGCGTTGTCCATGATCTCCCTGTCCGACTACCGGACCAATCCGCTGACCCTCGAAGCCGAACCTCTCGAGTACGCCAACAGCCTGGATGGCGCCCATGGCTACTTCGTCCAGGACGGCGTGCAGTCCATGGTCCAGCTCGACTACGACACCCTGCTGTACGACGAGATCGATCTCAAGTCCCAGCCCGAGCACGTCGGTGTCCTGCCGGACACCAGCTACGCGTGGGTCAGCCAAGAGCACGACCTGGGCCGCATCAGCTTCTACGACGCGGACAACGACGCCCTCGAGACCATCACTGGCTTCGAGCTCAACTCGGAGATCGAGCACTAGCCAGCTGGCCGATGGGCACGGCTTCGATCCGCTCGTGCAGTGGGAACGTGCGTGTTCCCGGGTAGACGACCTCAATGGACTCCAGGCCCAGGCTGTCCAGCGCCGAGGCCATGGAGCGGGTCCTGCGCGGCGCGCTGGTGCGTTTGAACTCCCAGCCTTGGCGCCGGGCTCCCTGGACGGCCACCAGATCGATCTCCGCTCCGGCGTGGGTGGCCCAGAAGTAACAGTCGTCGCGCTCCAGCTCACGCGCGCGAATGGTCTCCTGGAGAGCGAACCCTTCCCAGGAGGCGCCGACCTTGGGGTGCCCCGTGAGGTCTCGCATGGTCTGGAGGCCTAGCAGGGCATGGAGGAGCCCCGTGTCGGTGATGTAGAACTTGGGGGCCTTCACCTGGCGCTTGCCCAGGTTCTCGTACCAGGCAGGCAGCTGCCACACCACGAAGGTGGCTGCCAGCAAGTCGAGATAGCCGCGGACCGTTGTGTGGGACACTCCGAAGGCGCGGCCCAGCTCGGAGGAGTTGAGGATCTGGGCGTGGTGGTGGGCCAGCATGGTCCAGAAACGACGCAGGGTGGCGGAGGGGATGCGCACACCGAGCTGGGGGAGGTCGCGCTCGAGGTAGGTGCGGAGGAACTGCCGGCGCCAGCGCAGGCTCGCAGCGTCGCTCGAGGCCAGGAACGAGCGAGGAAAGCCGCCCCGCAGCCACAGCCGCTCGAGGTGGTCGATGCCGACCTCGTCGATGCCGAAGCCGCCCAGCTCGTGGTAGGCGATCCTGCCCGCGAGGCTCTCGGAACTCTTCTGGAGCAGGGTGGGACCCGCGCTGCCGAGGACCAGGAAGCGGGCTGGTGCTTCTGGGCGGTCCGCTAGGACGCGCAGCAGCGGAAACAGCCAGGGGGCGAGCTGGACCTCGTCGATGACGATCAGGCCGTGGAGGCGGGAGAGGGCCAGTTCGGGTTCGGCCAAGCTCGCCAGGTCGGCGGGGCGCTCCAGGTCGAACCAGTGCACCGGGTCGGTCCAGGCCCCGGAGACCATGCGAGCGAGGGTGGTCTTCCCCACCTGGCGGGCGCCGATGATGGCACCGACAGGAAACTCTGCGAGGAGGTCGAGGACCGCCCGTGTGTGGCGGGGTCGCGGAATCATGGGCCGAGATTACATTGAAATCTGCGACACTACAACACAGATTTCAATGTATGCCAAGCGCGAGGCGAACAGCCCGCGGTCGGGTGGCAGTGTAGGTTGGGTCGTCAGTGGCGCTGACCAGGCCGCCTCTCCCGTGCCCGGATGGTGTAGGCTGGCGCCATGAAGAGCGACATGCACTACTACGGCACTTACGCCATGGCGAGGGCGGCCGGATTGTCTCCAGAGTCGTCGCGGATCATCGCCCACTCAGCCCAGTTCGTGGACGACAACGCCCAGCGAGACAGGGTCCTGTTTCAGGACGGTGGGCGGGTGGACGTCGCCGCCACCGCTCACCATCCCTTCGATCTCGAGAACATCGACGACGAGGACCAGCGCCAGATCTGGGTGCCCTTCCACTTCCTGCCGGGCAACAAAGGCGGCAGCTTCACCGAGCGCCTGGTCTGCCGGCAGGACAGTGCCATCGCGCGGGAGATGCTCGAGCACCACCTGCGGTTGGAACGGCTGCCCTGCTACCTGCACCTGATCGGTGTCGCTTCCCACGTCTACGCCGACACCTTCTCGCACTACGGGTTCTCCGGTGTCTCCTCGCGGCGCAACAAGGTGAAGAACGACAGCTTCGAGTTCCACGCCCTGGCCCCCGACATCGAGGAGTACATCCTCGAGAAGGCTCGCGAGTTCCAAGAGCGCTTCGGGAGGGAGGGCGGCCTGCTGGCCAACATCAAGTCCTGGTTCGTCGAGGCCTTGTCCGGCGCGCTGGGCCACGGTGCTGTCGTGACCTACCCCGACCGCCCCTACCTGGTGTGGCGGGTCACCTTCGAAGGGGACGAGCATGCCTCGATCCGGGACAACCCCCGCACCTACCTCGCGGGGTGTGAAGCCCTGTACGGTCTCTACAGGCGGGTCAGGGAGCGCACACCCGATCTCGGCAGCGACCCGGGCCTGCCCTTCGACGCCATCCGCGACACCGTGCGGTCCATCCTGATGACCCAGGCACCCAAACAGGGCCGCATCGAGCGCTGGCTGCAGGCCGCCCAGAGCGGCACGCTGTTCGCCACTGGGCCCGAGAAGATCCCGCCCTACGACAGCCTGGCCTGGAACCGCATGTTCGAGGAGCTGGGCTGCGGGGAGGACTCCCGCTCCGCCCTCGAGACCCAGGTGTACCGCTTCTACCAAGCGGCCGCCTTGCACCGCACCTACGTGCTCCGGGAGCTGCTGCCGGGGCATGGGTTGGTGGTGGCCTGAGCGGGGCGCGACCGAGGCTGCCCCAGCTCACCCCTCGTCGTTCCTGCGCTCTGGCCTGGGCGGGAGGGTAGACAGGAGCCGGCGGACTTCCCCGGTGCCGCCCTTCACGCGAGCGCGCATGATGTCGCCGCCGCAGCCTGGGTAGATGGGGGCGGTGGCCTCCAGCTCCAGGTCTACCGTGGCGCTGCCGCCCCTCGCGAGCCGCAGCTGGGCTCCCTCTCCCAGCAGGTTCTCCAGGCTCTTCGGGCGGGGCCATGCCAGCAGGTAGAGCTCGTCCTCGTTGAGGGCGAGCAGCACGAACTGCCGCCTGTGTTCCGCGGTGGAGCCGGTGCGCAGCGCCATGTTGTCGCGGTGGTAGGTTGCGCCGGCGAGCTTGATCCCCGCGGTGGTCCACTCGACTGTGTCAAGCTGGATGTGCAGCCGCAGCCTGCCGTGCTCCGTGGTCCTCACGGTTCCCTCTGCGCGCATGTCGATGCGCCGTATGCGGAAGAGGATCACCACCGCAGCCCCCTCGGGGGGAAGCTGGGGCTCCTACCCTTCGCGGGTATCGGCCTGGAAGAGCAGCGAGGAGATCCGCGGCTCTGCCGTGAGCTTTCCTGGCAGCCGCCAGCGATTCCAGAGGAGCCTGGCGGTGCGGTCCTTCCGGCCGAGGTGGTGAATCAACGCTCGCTTGTCGCGCTTGCGGAGAGGCTTGGGTGTGGTCGGTCGTAGCCGTTGCACGGGGATCGGACCTCGGGACGTGAGAGGACAGAGGGTGTGGCGGTGGTGCCTGGGTCGCGCGGGCGGCGCCATTCTTCCTATCGGCCAAGCACCCGCTCGTCTGAAGAACCTTTCAACGCCCATCTCCACCTAGCATATGGGGAGTGGCATATCCAGCTGGTCGGCCAGGGCCCGGAGAGATCCACCCACTCGCTCCGCCCCTGGGCCGGGCAGCCCGCTTCGATGCGACCGGTGCTCTCGCTCCGCGCGTGGGAGTCGCCGCCCGGTGCTTGTAGCTCCGCTTACCGGGGGCCTCGAACGCGGGCCCTGTTGCTCACCGGGTGTGAGCCTCGCCCTTGAGCGGGGCTCGGCTGGTTCATAGGTATGCGGCAGAGGATATGAATCGGCTGAGTTCCTCGCGTGGGCGAGGAGAGCTGTTCCCGAACGTCTGTTCTTCCTGGGCTCGCACACTCGATGAACCCCACGCTCCACTCCACGCGCCGCGGCCTACGGCTGCCACTCTCGGGTTCACCAGAGCAGGCGGTCGGCGATGAAAGTACCATCACCCGAGTGGCGCTGTTGGCGGCCGACTCCGTGGGGATGCGGCCGCGCTTTGCCGTGTCCGAGGGTGACCAGGTGCTGCGGGGCCAGCTGTTGTTCGAGGACCGCAAGAGGCCGGGCGTCTTCTACACCTCTCCCGCCGCGGGCACGGTCTCGGCCATCCATCGTGGCGACCGGCGCGCCTTGCTCTCGGTGGTCATCCAGCTCCATCCGGACGAGCTCGAACCGGGCGCTGCCCCTCCCGAACGTTCCTGGGCCTCGCATCCCGGCGCGGATCCCGATGGCTGGACCTCGGACGGCATCCGGGCCGTGCTTCAGGAGACCGGCCTGTGGGTGGCTCTGCGCGTGCGGCCCGGCGACCGGACTCCCGCCCCCGACGGCAAGCCGCGCTCGATCTTCGTGACGGCCACCGACAGCCACCCGCTGGCGCCGTCGCTGGACGTGGTGCTGGCAGACAGGAACGCGGATCTCGACCTCGGGCTGCGAGCGTTGGTGCTGTTGGCCGATGGTCGCCCCGTCTACCTCTGCCGTGGCCCTGGCTCGTCCTTGGGCGACACCGCGCCACCGGGTGTGAGCGTCCACGAGTTCTCCGGGCCCCATCCTGTTGGCACCGTGGGCTTCCACATCCACCGCATCGATCCGGTGGACTCCGAGCGCCAGGTCTGGCATCTCGGCGCCCAGGACCTGGCCGCGCTCGGCTCCTTCCTGCGCACGGGTCGGCTCGATCTGCAGCGTGTCGTGTCCCTGGCCGGTCCCGGCGTCCGCAATCCCCGCCTGGTGCGCACCCGGATCGGGGCCTGCGTGGACGAGCTGCTGCAGGGTGAGCTGGGCGAAGGTGTCCAGCGGGTCGTCTCCGGATCGGTCCTGCACGGTCGCCAAGCCGCGGGTGATCCCCTCGGATACCTCGGGCGCTTTCACCAGCAGATCACGGTGTTGCCCGAAGACAGCGAGCGGCGCTTCCTCGGCTGGCTGCGGCCCGGTCGCCGCGCGTTCTCGAACCACCGGCTCTTCCTGTCCTGGCTCACGGGGCGGGACGCCACCCGCATCACCACCTCTACCCACGGCAGCCTGCGGTCCTTGGTGCCCATCGGCGCCTTCGAGAGGGTCTTCCCCTTCGAGCTGATGCCGACCTTCCTGATGCGGTCCGTGCTGGCCAAGGACAGCGAGCGCGCCCAGGAGCTCGGCGTGCTCGAGTTGGTGGAGGAAGACGTGGCGCTGTTGAGCTTCGTCTGCCCCTCCAAGATCGACTACGGCCTCGCCCTGCGCGCCACGCTCGAGCACATCGAGAGGGAGGGCTGATGCGCTGGCTGCGCGACGGCATGGATGCCATCGACCGCCGGCTCGCCGGGCACCCGGCGTTGAAGGTGCCCCGCGCCTTGCACGAGGCCACCACCACCTTCCTGTTCACCCCGGGCAAGGTCACCTCGGGCAGCCTGCAGGTCCGCGATGCCGTAGACCTCAAGCGCGTGATGATCACGGTGGTGATCGCGCTGCTGCCCTGCATCGCCATGGCCTTCTACAACACGGGGCTGCAAGGCAACCTCGCCATCGCCGCCGGTGCCTTGCCCACCAGCGGTTGGCGGGCGGTGTTCATCGACCTGCTCGGCGCAGGCGCCCACGACCCGGACAGCATCTGGCAATGCGTGGTGCTGGGGGGTGTGTACTACCTGCCGGTGGTGGCCGTCACCTTCGCGGTCGGCGGGTTCTGGGAGGGCCTCTTCGCTGGCGTACGCAGCCACGAGGTCGCCGAAGGCTTCCTGGTCACCGGCATGCTCTTCCCTCTCATCTTGCCCCCGACCATCCCCCTGTGGCAGGTCGCCCTGGGCATCAGCTTCGGCGTGGTCTTCGGAAAGGAGATCTTCGGCGGCGTCGGCATGAACATCCTCAACCCTGCGCTCACAGGCCGCGCGTTCTTGTTCTTCGCCTACCCCGGGCAGATCTCCGGCGAGGAGGTCTGGGTGGCGGTGGATGCGGTCAGCCAGGCCACGCTGGTCGCTGCGTCGGCCGAATTTGGCATGGCGCCGCTGCACGACACCACCTGGATGCAGGCCTTCTTGGGCTTCATCCCCGGCAGCATGGGCGAGACCTCGGCCCTGGCCATCCTCTTCGGTGCGGCCGTTCTGCTGATCACCCGGGTGGCCTCGTGGCGCATCATGCTCTCGGTCACCGTCGGCACCGCGGTCACGGCCCTGCTGCTCAACCTCGCGGGCTCGGACACCAACCCCATGTTCGCCGTGCCGTTCTGGTGGCACTTCGTGATGGGCGGCTGGGCCTTCGTCACCGTGTTCATGGCCACCGACCCGGTCACGGCGCCCTACTCCCGGGGGGGGCAGCTGCTCTACGGCTTCGGGATCGGTTTTCTCGTGGTGATCGTGCGGGTCGTCAACCCGGCCTACCCCGACGGGCTGCTGGTGGCGGTCCTGCTCATGAACGTCTTCGCACCCCTCATCGACCACTACGTGGTCAAGCTGCACGTGCGGCGCCGGAGGATGCGCTATGCCCGGTGAGCGCGGCGTCGGCTACACGGTCGGCTTCGCGGCCGCGGTCTGCCTGGTCTGCTCCATCGCGGTCTCCGCCGCGGCCTTGAGCCTCGAGGACCGCCAAGAAGCCAACCGTCGGCAGGATATCCGTCGCAACGTGCTGGTGGCCGCGGGCCTGCTGCAGCCGGGTGAGCGTGCGGATGCAGCCGAGGTGGACGCGCGCTTCGAGG